>JAPUDO010000120.1 GCA_027493055.1 Niabella sp.
ATAAATACATAACGCCAGCAAAAGCCCTGTTGTCCACCCCCTGTCTATTCCTAACAATACTGCACCCAACAGCACGCATGCCCATGTCAACCAGCCTTTTTTCAACCAGGAAATGGCTGTCAGCTCTTTAGGCCAGTATTTGGAAGCCCGGTAACCGGATAGTCCTCCAACAAAAAACAGGTATACCGCAATAGTGGTCATATTAATTTCCCGGTACGGGGATTTCAAGTTATGATAAGTAATAAAACGTAAACCGCAGGGCTGTCTCAAAAGTGTGTCAGATTGAGAATCAAGTTCTTTAAATGACAAAAACGGATGTCATGCTGAGCTTGTCGAAGCATAGTTCGATAGTAAAATGCCCTTCGTCTTCCGATAGCTATCGGAACAGGACGACATTGATCTTCAAAACCTTTGAGACAGCCGCGAGGCAAATGTATTCCTTACCTTGTTTTACATATTTACGAATTTGGAAATATTTGTTATGATAACCGAACTTTCTTTGCTCTCCTAAAAATCCGGCGACTGATTACAGTAATTTTGCGTCGGCTATTAATGCGCTCATTTATTTCTTGTATGATAGAATTTATGGTTCCCTTTTTAAAATGGCTTTTCATTATTCCTGCATTGTTATTAGTGGCCGGAATCCTGTTTGAACAATACTCAAGATGGAAACTGGAAAAAACGGCCTTTAACGGGCAAACCTTTGTAGAGATTAACGGCAAGCCGCTTCATTATGTGAAGAAAGGCCAAGGCAATTGTACGGTAGTGTTTCAATCAGGGATGGGAAGCAGCTATGCCATCTGGCAGGAGATACAGGATAGCATAGCTCAAAATGCAGTTACAATCGCTTACGACAGAAACGGGCTGATGCTGAGCGAAGCCACAGGCGCACCGGTAACCAACGACCAGGTTGCCGAAGAGCTGCAATTATTGCTGGAAAAAACAAATTGTCCCAAGCCGTATATACTTGTAGGACATTCTATGGCAGGCATTTATTTAAGACCTTTTATCAAAAAGAGCGAAAAGGATATTGCCGGGATTGTTTTTGTAGAGGCTTCCAATCCACAGCAGATCAAACATGCTTCATCTGAGCTTTTAAAAGCATTGCAGCCTCCGCCACGTTGGCTGATTAAATCTGCTGTCAGCACAGGACTTTACAGAATCCTGTATTCTTTTATACCACTGTCTCCTGAAATTCCAATGCATCATCCGCTGCACCGGCTGGAGAAGGATTTCTTCTACCGCTCATGCAATAAGATACTGGAAGAATTAGCAAATGATGAGCAGAATTTTAAAGATGCTGAAAAATATACTTCTTTCGGGAACGTCCCCCTTACCATTATTGAAGGCACTTCTGAAATTCGCTATGCGGCTATCAAAGATACCGCTGTCAAAAATGAATACCGCCAATGGGTAGACGAAATGCAGCACAACCTGCTAACGCTTTCTGCTAACAGCCGCCTGGTAAAAGCGCCCAACAGCGGGCACATGGTGCAGATCAATGACGGCGTATTGATTACGTTGGAGATCAGGAGCATGCTGAAATAAAAATCAGGAGATGCTTCGACTTCGTTACACTACGCTCTCCGAAGGAGTCCTTAGAACAGCATGACGTTCCAAAAATGATATATACTCCAACTCCTAAGTTCATCCCTATAGATTATCGGCGTTTTAACTTCATTGCGCTGCACTCAAGGCAACCCTAGCAGCCTTCTTTATCTTTTTGTTTGACCGCCAAAGATGAGACAACAACAATTCCCTTATAAAGGTCATTTCCCGGGGCAGCCTGTCGTAAAAGCTAAAGAACAGCTCATCATGCGAGGCTATTTCTTTTATCCAGAGATCACGGTTAATACTCATTACCTGCTCAAATGTTTCTTCGGTAAAATTTTCCATACCGTTCCAGTCTATATGCTCATGTTTGGGCACCCAGCCCAGGGGTATTTCCACTCCTTTAGAGCAGCCTCTTGCCCTCTCCACAATCCATTTCAGCACACGCATATTTTCTCCATATCCCGGCCACAAAAGTTTTCCTTCTTCATCCTTCCTGAACCAGTTTACAGAAAATATCCGGGGAGGCTCAGGTATCTGCCTGCCAAAGTTGAGCCAGTGGGCAAAATAATCGCCCATGTGGTAACCTGCAAAGGGACGCATGGCAAAAGGATCGCGGCGTACTTCACCTAATTTGCCAAAAGCTGCAGCAGTCCTTTCAGAACCCATGGTAGCCGCCATATATACCCCAAACGACCAGTTGAAGGATTGCATCACCAGCGGTACTACATCATTACGCCTTCCACCAAAAATAAAGGCAGATACAGGCACTCCTTCCGGATCATTAAAGCGATCATCTATTACCGGGCACTGACCAGCCGGCGCCGTAAACCTGGAATTAGGATGTGCTGCTTTTGTTTCGCTGGCGGGTGTCCAGTCATTGCCCTGCCAGTCTATAGCATGTGCAGGCGGCTCGCCATCCATACCTTCCCACCAAACATCCCCGTCATCGGTTAAAGCCGCGTTAGTAAAAATAGTATTAGCGCTGATAGTGGCCATAGCATTGGGATTGGTTTTATAATTTGTGCCCGGCGCCACTCCAAAAAACCCGGCTTCGGGATTGATAGCACGCAGCTGGCCTTTTTCATCTGGCCTGATCCAGGCTATATCATCACCCACAGTTGTTACCTTCCAGCCTTCATCAGTAAAAGCTTTGGGCGGCACCATCATTGCAAAATTGGTCTTGCCACAGGCAGAAGGGAAAGCGGCGCATACATAATCCTTCTTTCCATCGGGAGACTGAACTCCTGCTATCAGCATATGCTCTGCAAGCCAGTTCTGCTCGCGTGCCAGCGTGGATGCAATGCGCAGCGCAAAGCATTTTTTTCCCAATAAAGCATTGCCGCCATAACCAGAGCCATAGCTCCATATCAGCCGCTCTTCAGGAAAGTGAACAATATATTTATCCAGGGGATCAGGGCAGCAGGGCCAGGCTATGTCTTCCTGCCCTTCGTTTAAAGGCATGGCTACGGTATGCAGGCAGTGTACAAAATCCCCGTTACCCATTGCTTCGAGGGCAGGTGCGCCCATCCTCGTCATCAGTTTCATATTCGCTACCACATAAGGCGAATCGGTAAGCTGTACCCCGAATTGTGACAGGGAAGATCCAACAGGACCCATACAGAAAGGTATCACATACATGGTTCTGCCCTTCATACATCCCTCCAGCCTGGGCATTAATACTTCTTTCATTTTTTGGGGGTCCATCCAGTTGTTGGTAGGCCCCGCATCCTTTTCGGTAAGGGAGCATATAAAAGTACGGTCTTCCAGCCGCGCAACATCAGAGGGATGCGAACGTGCTAAGAATGAATGGGGCCTTTTTTGGGGGTTGAGGCGGATAAAAGTGCCCTTGTCTACCATCTGGTTACAAAGATCTTCGTATTCCTCATCAGAGCCATCGCACCAATGCACCTCATGGGGACGGCACAGCGCGGCCATTTTATTTACCCATTTTTTAAGCTCACCGTTTCTTACTTCACCAGGAAAAAGCATCGTTTTCATCTGTATTTATGTTTTTGGTTTATATTTTTTTGGCAGCGCTTATGTAGAGAAGCCTGTTCAGGAAAAATATACAGATCCCCCAACAGCAGCCCATTTAGTACGCCTGACTCCATATAGCATAACGGTCATTTATGACCGTTATCTGTGACAGCAAATGTAGCCGTTAAGAAAATAAGCAGTTTCAGAAAAGATTCAATTTAATTAATCATAAGATCCTCTATATTGAAAACAATTTAAACCAAGCAAGAAGGAGATTATTTATTTTCGAAACAAAAATGGTTTAGCATTGAAGGCTGATGAAATTTTGTTGCCTGCTGGCAGCGTTATCAAGTTTAGATGTTGGCGATGATCTTTGCAGGGGAAAGTACCCGTTGGCCAGAGCGAACGCATCAATTTATTTCTTTAAATAATAAAACAACGTTGCGCAGCTCCGCAGCGCTTTTAACCGGAGAATTAACAACTCCTATAAATGGGTTACCGCTCCGCGGTAAGATAAAGCGCCAATTTAGCCGCATAGGAGCGGCCATACGTTGAAGTTTATGCGCCCCTGAAACCTTGCCCCAATGCAGGTCTGTATCATTTTTCCCAGTAAATTTTAACGGTACGGGTATTGCGCTTACCTAGAGGGATTATTTCCAAACGACTTCCGCTACGGTCATTTAAAGGGAAGATGTTGTATTTTACCTTTCCGGTAATTTTCAGCTTACGAGAAGCTGGAATATATATCAAATTGCTGGCTCTTATTTTCCCGTCTTCCTGCCAGGTTACCAGCAAAGTGTTTTTCCCTGCAACCTGTTTTGTGATTTTTCCGGCGGCTGCCTGCATATACCCCCGCTGTAAAACCTCCTGAAAATAAGCCTCGCTTTCCAGCCCGCTAAAATAGTCCCAATAAAAATCTCCTGCCAAAAGTGAGTCGATGCCTTCCGCCATTGTTGCTGCTGCATTCACAACAGCAGGGCCGCCGCTATAAAATGCGCCCCATTCACCAATAAGCATAGGTAATTTTAATTTATTCCTGGTTTTTTGTAGCTGTTTAAACATAAAAGAAAGGCGGCCGGCATCAGCTTCTCCTGCCTGGTCAGTATCTAAAACGATATCGTAAAAATGAGGCATATACCCCTGTTGCTGACCCGCTTCTGCTACAGGAGACAAATAAGAGGGAATACCATTGTTGCTGGATACACTGGGTTCCCAGAATAAAATATGTTTGGTGTTTGCCTTACGAATGGCAGCAGCCAGCTTTTTATAGAATGGTAATAAGCTGTTCTCTTCAAAAGAACGATAGGTTGGCTCCATACCCTGTAAAACACGGATAAAAACTTCCCTGCCTGTTAATGTTTTTAAAATAAAGTTTTTGCCTTCTTCGTCCACCCACATAGCCGCAACCTCTTCAGTTGTATATTTCTTTCCTGTACTTTTCTGATTCAGAAAAGTGGCTACTTCTTCCATCATAACCTTCAGCGCCTCTCCCACTGCCGAGCCTATAAAAGGCTCATTCACTACATCGAAGCCAATAATATTTCTATCATGCCGGTATCTTGCTGCCAGCATTGCCCAGGTTTTGATGTAATAGTCCTGAACACCCACTCCATCTGCTACAGGCGCATTGTTCCAAAAGTTGTCAAAAGATGTTTGCACCGCAGGGCTGATGTAATAGGCATCGCTCCATGTACCGCCCGTATAATGAGGTTTATCTTCGTCCAAAGTGGCCCAAAGCGGGGCACCGTTACCAAACTTTTCGCTAAACAGATCCTGGTGCATATCCAGGATTACATAAATACCGTGCTGTTTTGCATAGTGGAGGCGCGTATCCAGATCATGCAAATAAACACTGTCATACCGACCGGGTGAAGGCTCCAACGCCGACCAATTGACACCCAGGCGAACAGCATTATATCCCCAGCTCTTCATTTTTACAAATGCTTCATCCTTTACCAGATTAAGATAGCGGTTCTTCCGGTCTTTGTTTACATAGTTAAGTCCGCGCAACTGCAACATCCTGCCGGTACTATCCCTCAGCAATGTCCCTTCTCTTTGCACATAGCCACTTTGTCCCATACAGGGACTGCATATATGAAAAAGCAAAAAAGAAAATACGGATAAGAGCGTTGCCTTTACTGGTTTGTTTAGCTTATATATAAAGCCTGCCACTGCTTTTCTTTAGTCTATTTCTCAAAAAAGTCCAGCTCTGCAATAGCCAGCGTATTATCACCACCCGCAATTTCCGTTGCAGCAATGCGCACATAACGACCTATAACAGGTTTACTGAAAAAATATTTTCTTGTAGAAGGATCATTGATAAGATTTCCAAACTCAAAGCTGCCTGCGTTCTGCCAGTCTTGTCCGTCGTTGCTTACTTCAACCGTTCCTTTAGCCATCATGCCCCGGTCATTTTGCTTTTGCGGTGTGTAAGCAAAGGCATTCAGGTCATACACCCTTCCTAAATCTATTGTTATAAAATGACCGGATGTTGCTTCCTTTGATTGCCACCAGGTGTACCTGTTTTCATCAATTGCAAAGTCTGCTTTGCGCCGGGTACCAGCTTCGCTGTCTGTCTCTACTATCTTCCAATCAATTTTTGCGATGCCCAGCACTTCAGCTGCCGTTGCCCCTTTTTCTTTATTGATGATAGCAACGGCTTTTACTTCGCCTTTTGGCAACCGGAACGGGCCTGTATATTTTTTACTGCCGGCTGTTGGCTCACTGCCATCAAGAGTATAAAAAATGCTCATCTCCTTATACAGGTTTTCCGTAGTGTTCTCCCCATGCGGCTTCCAGCCAAATTCGGCTTGTGCAGGGTCAATAACCACATCCCCGTTCTTATTCCTGGAAATTGCTAATTGCGGCGGTCTTGTTTTGTATTTATATCCTCCAATGGTAGCAATTGCAGGATCCAACCTGCTTTCTAAAACACGTAATCTGAATTTAGATGCAGTCACTTCCGGAAAACGCAGAATGCGCTTGTAGCCGATATTGGTGCCTGAAGCTATTTCTTTCCATTGATTATTTACCCATGCATCTACGGCATGGCGCTCTACCCGCTCACTATGTGTATTTACTGCTTCCTGTATTAAAAAACGGTTGATCGTAACCGGTTTCGGCGTACTAATAATAATTTCTTTTTGCTTTTTGCTGAGCACCATAAAAGTGTTCAGGTCATTATCTAACAGCTTTGAAGAAACACTTGCCCCGGCAAAAAGATTTTTAGCATAGGTTTCTTTAATACGCTTTCCCACTTCATTTAATACCTGTACGTCCTGGGGAGAAAATTCCCCTTCACGGTTAGGCGGAATATTTAAAAGGAAGGTAGAATTGCCGCCAACCGAGCGTTCATAAATATCAAACACATCATCCGCGCTTCTTACTTTCTGGTGTGTATCGTCCCTGTAAAACCAACCTTCACGAATAGAGGTATTGGTTTCGGCCTGCTGGTAGTGCAGGAATTTTGCTTTGTACAGTTGCTCCCTGCTACCCAGGTCTTCGTTGGTCATATCCGGGAAATGGCTGGTGGTATCAGGGTTTTCAGGATAAGGGATCACATTCCACTCTGTTTTCCGCGTCCCTCCCGCTTCATTACCGCACCAGCGGATATCTTCTTTACCAAATATCACCGCCTTGGGCGCTAAAGTATGGATCAATTTTTTCCAGGCCAGGTAATTATACGTTTGTCCTCCTTTTCTTTTGGGATGCGCGCCATCAAACCAAACTTCATCAATAGGGCCATATTCTGTTAACAGCTCAAACAGCTGGTTTAAAAAATATTCATTGTAATCATCTACCACAAACTCGAACTTTGTTTTATCGGCAAATGGCCTACCCGGCACTGCGCGGGGAATGGTACGTTTGGTATATTTACTCAGGTTGCCGTATAAGCCCTCAGGATTTTCAATCTGGTATAGGTCGGCAGGAGAAAGATAAATGCCCAGCTTTAGCCCGTACTTTTTACAGGAGGCCGAAAGGTCCTTCAACACATCCCCTTTTCCATCCCTGAAGCCGGTAGACATTATACCATGTTTAGTATAACGGCTTTGCCACAGCACAAACCCGTCATGGTGTTTTGCAGTAAAGATCACCATCTTCATACCAGCGGCATTCATGGCCCTGCACCATTGGTCGGTATCTAATTTTTTCAAATCGAATATCTGGGGATCTTCCTTACCACTACCCCACTCCAGGCGGGTAAAGGTATTAGGCCCAAAGTGAACAAAAGCTATAAACTCTTTTTTTAAAGCGCCTAGCTGATTTGCAGTAGGTACTATATGAGCGGCCTTCTCAATGATCCGTTGCTTACTGTCATTGACATCAACAACAATCGTATTTTGAAATGTAAGCGCCGGGTTTTGAGCAATGGATGTAATTGCTGCACTTACAAAAGCAATAAGGAATAAATAACGCATTAATATCATTTTTATTTAGTTTGCTTCAATTTATTTGAATTCATAAAACCTTACCCAATCTATTTCCATTTCAACTGGTAAGTCTACCGGGTCTACCTTTCCTACCCAGCTACCGCCCAACTGCATATCGAGCAGCAAATAATGCTTTACGTCAGCAAAAGGAAACTGGTCTTTTTTGTCTGTTTCGATACGGGGATAAGCAAAAGTTCTTTTTTCATTTACATAAAATACAAGACTATCCCTGTATTTTTCTACGGCATAGGTATTAAACGCACCCGGATTTATAGCTGCAGTTCCTCCTTGCTTAGGATTGTCTTTTATATTCAGGGTGATAGTGTAATATGAATGCACCGTTTGATAAACAATACTATCCTGATTCAAATGCTCCATAATATCTATTTCCCCGCCACCGGGATATTTCTCTCCCTGTGCCAGCAGCCAGAACGCAGGCCAGGCGCCGGTTGCATTGTTCAGCTTTGCATGTATCTCCAACCTTCCCAAGCCAAAACTCACTTTATCTTTGGTGTAAACACCTCCCGTTAAATATTTCGAAGTATCATTTAATACTGAGGTATTGTTAATCCCTCTAAGAATAAGCTTGCCATCCCGCATAGCATAACAACTATCAAAATCACTCATGTGCCGGTTCCAGTCGGATGTTCCTCTTGGTATTTTTGACCATTTTGCTTTATCGAAAGTGCCTGCTTGGTTGAAGTTTTCTTCCCAAACCAATTTAGATTTCCTAACATAATTCAACCTGGCACAAGAAGATAGCGCTATTGCAAGCAACAATGAAAATATTTTTATGGGTCTCATTATGTTTATTTGCCTGATGATACGCCTGTTTAAACCTCTTTGTGAAAAAATGTATCCTTAAACAACAGTTCGTCAGGCTCACTGGGACAGAAGAACGATATTTTTTTCGGACTGCTCATAGCAAAATCTAACAGCTTAAACAGGTTTGATATTTACCACCGATCATTATTATTTAAACTGCAATTCAGCTACTACCGGCATGTGATCAGAGGTTTTACGATCCGGGATCACTTTATGAGATACAATGTCAAATGCATTCTTTGGCGCTGATGCAATAAAATCAATAACGCCGCCGGCTTTGCCTTCTGAAAAAGTAGCAGGACAATTATTGCAGGTACGCGTAAAATGCTCATCCAGCGTTTTGATCACCTCGCTGCCTTCACGTGCATTAAAATCTCCCGCTACAATGAAGGGTATGGAAGAAGCACCTGCTATCCGGTTGATCTCTTTTATCTGCAATAACCGGCTTTCCTTGTTATATGCTTCTAAATGAGTGCTCCCAAACAAAATCGTTCTTCCACCCGGCAATGCAACCGTTGCCGCAGCTAACACACGTGGCTCGCCACTGTTATTCCCTTCGGCCCTGGGTAACATATATGTTTTTGTATTGGCCAGGGGATATTTAGAAAGGATAAGGATACCATACTGCCCGCCGTCATAATCCATCGCTTTTGCAAAATAAAAAGACTTATAACCTGCTTTGAGGGCCAATAGCTCTGCCTGGTTTATATTGCCCGAGCGGCCCGTATTTACATCTACTTCCTGCACGGCCACTATATCTGCACCCTGACTCTTAATAACAGCAGCAGTAGCTTCTACATCTATCACTCCCTGTTTTTCCGGCGGGTTGCAGTGATGCACATTATACGTCATGACTTTGACCGTATCATTTCCTCCTGACTGTATTTTTTTAGCAGCACAGGAAACGAAACCAATAATTACCGCAACTAATAAAAATTTTGTAAATAAATGTTGCATGAGATTGAGATTTAAACCGTTTATATTTAATTCAGCAAGCGTTTATATTTCTCTACCATTTGCTGTGCAAATTGTTTTGACAGCGTTTTAATCTTAAATGTTTTTAAAGCAGCTTCTAAAGTATTCAGCTTCGTTGTTTCGCCTTTCTCTTTGTACTGCCTGCGTAGGAAGTTGATCTTTTCAAAATCCTGTATACCTTCTATTAATTTTTCAAAACGAATGGATGATAAAGGCCCTGGATATACCTGGTAAGTATCGCCGGCAGGCCAGGCCGTGAAACGGCTGTCTTTTAGAGGGTCTTTCGTCCAGCTATTGTAGGCCCAGCGTAAAAAGCCGTCCATATTGGTGGCTGCCGTGTACCAGCCGGCCCATACGCCTTCATCGGGCGGCGAGAAGGTAAACATATTAGGATACACCTCGGTACAGCAAACATACCATGTGCTTACTTTGCCCTGTTGTTTGCGTTCCTCTAAAATATTATCCGGAAACACCCATTTGGAAGCTATGCAGTAATCATAAATATCTTTTTCAATTTCTTCATGATATTCCCCTGCAAGTGAAATTTTCCAGTTGGGGTCAATGGTCTTTAACAAATCAATTACTGATCTCATGGCTTTCATGGGACGCTCGTCCATCGCAATAGTAGTTATATCAAACCATCCTTTCTTTTTTAAGTGAGCCGTAAAGTCGGTAAGCATGGTACGCCAGAACCCGTTATACTCTGGTGTGCCAATATTCCCCGTGAATACTGTATCTTTTTGTAAGGCTTCATCATAATATTGAAAAGCAATTTTCCAGGGCACCATACTGTAACAGTTGATCCGTTCCCGGATGCCGCAGCTCATCACAAAGTCAATGTACTTATCAAATAAGCTGTAATCATATTTCCAGGTACCATTGCTCTTTTTTGTCCATTTTATCAGGCCCGGATAATCGTCATAAGTTTGGTGGCCCCATGGTTCTTCTACAATGCTCGCCGTAATTATTTTCTGCCCGGCATTGGCCAGCATAGTATAATACTTGCGCATCAGGTTAAAATGCGCATCGCTCCAAAGCTCCACCTGGTGCACTCTTGCCACTGCTGCCGGATGCTGCCAGTAATCCAGCCTGAAGGCCCAGTCTCCGGGGGATGGCAGGGTTTTATTTACAACTGTCAATGCTATTTGCAGCCTGTACTCTTTATCTGCTTTAACAATAACGGTACCATTATAATTTCCTGCAACGGCCTTTTCCGGGATCTGCACTGTAAGCCAAACAGGTTGCGTGGTGTTCTTTTGAATATCGATGCTTTCAATATCCGTATTGATAATATCTGCTACCAATGAAGAATCAAAATCTTTGGATTTACGATACCCGCAGCCATCCCTGAATTCATCGGTCATTACATATTGTACAAAGCCAACCGAAATGTTCTCCCGTTTAATGGTGTTGCCTTTATTATCTTTCAGATCGCCTGCAATAACAGTAAGGTTCTTTATATCTTTTTTTGACCAGGCTACGATCTGCGTATGTACTTTTTCATTTTTCCAGCCTGATACCTGCCACCTGTTTTTGGGTGCGGCGGCGGGAGGAATATCCTGCTGATAACGTACGCTACCAGAGCCAAAGCCAGCAACAGTTCCGGCTGGAATTTTGCTCCATCTTGCATTTCGTGCTGCTGTACTTAATTTTAGCGGTTTTTGTAAGGAAAGGCTCACATCCTGAGCCATGGTGTTAACACCCAAATGAGCAACCGCAATCAGTAATAAAATCTTTATTGTCTTCATAATGAAAAATATAAACTACTAATGTTCAGACATATTTAATTTTGAAGATAGAGGAATTTTTACGAGCAGTAAAGTATTTTCCCTACTAACTTTTGTGCGAACGTTTGCGCAGCAACTTATAAAGTAGCAACGGCTCTGGTGAGCTGAATATAACATATAATTAAACAACTCCTTTACAATTGTATTCTCTGAAATAAAAACTGAAAGTTTAACAGGCCTTGACTTCCTGTTAAACTTTCAGTCATTGTTAAAGTAAAATGATTACTGTCCCCAACCAGGGTTTTGGGTTAAAGCACCTTTACTCAGATTAATCTGATCCTGTGGTATCGGGTTTAAATATAATTTATCATTCCACACACGCATGGCACGGGTGTACGGAGAAACAACCTGTTTGCTTTTACCATCCCAATCAGTGATGGTGGCAAGATTTACATTAGCGAACATATTTGTATTATAATAGCTGCTATATTGTGCTCTTACATCGGGGCTGGCAACAATTCCGTAAACGGTTTTAGGGTTATTTATAAGTTTACCCGCATTCCATCTTACAATATCATCCCACCTGAAGCCTTCAAAAGCCAGCTCTATCCTGCGCTCCCTTCTTATTTCATAAATAAGTGGTGATACAGTATAGCCATACCTTTGCTGCCCTGTAATAGTTACAGCATTAGGATCGGCCGGGGGATTCAGCGTTAAGCGAGCCATTATACCACCGGGAAGAGAAGGCTCATCCAGGCGGGCACGCAGCAGGTTGATGGATTTATCCAGATCGGTCTGCGTAATAGTGCCCAGCTCGGCAAGCGCCTCTGCATAAGTCAGCAGCACTTCTGCATAGCGGAATACGTACATATCGTACGTGGTTTGATTAGCCTCATTCTGAGTAGTTATCGGGCTTCTGAACTTATACGCCATGTATCCTGTAGGAGAGCTGCCGCTTACGGGTGTCAGGTAATCGGAAACGAGCCCTGTATTGTTAAACAGCTTAGGCAGAAAGCGGTTGTTAACCATATTCCGCAGGCGGGGATCCCTGTTTTGAAACTCTAGCACAGCCGAATCGTCCCCCTTATACCTTGAGCTGAGCGCTATCGGCAGCCCGTCATCGCAAAGGAAATCTTCGATCAGGTCTTTGCTTACACCGGTACCCGGTTCTCCTATCACCCTGGACAGGTTATGTGTAAGGACATTTACAATATATATTTTGGGCATTACTGCTTCCTTATTGCCGGTAAGATCTTCTGTTATGAATTGCTCCCGGTAAGACAACGGGTAATCCTTTGCTGCAACAGTACTGGTTTTTGCATCAACCCTGTCGCCGGCTCTATAAAAATATAACGCAGTAGGCTTAACAATGGCGTAGCCTACCGGGCTTTCCATCACTTTTTTAGCAGCAGCAACGGCATTATTAAGATAAGACTGCCAGCCGCTGATATTTCTGTATTTCATCCAGGTACCCTGGTAAAGGTTTACCCTTGCCAGCATTTGCAGCGCAGCATCTTTATGCAGCCTCCCCCGCTCTACGGCAGACACAAGGCGCATATTGTCCGCAGCAAAGTTCAGGTCCGCTATTATACTATCCATGACTACCTGGCGGGGTGTTCTGGCCTTATACAGGAAAGAGCTGTCATTGGTATTCAAATCTTTATTGATCCAGGGAACATCTCCAAAAGCTTTCACTTTATTAAAGTATTCGTACGCCCTGAAGAATTTTATCTCCCCTACATAATGGTTTATTAAAACGGGATCATCCACCACTTCGTGATAGCGGGCCAGGAAATAATTGGCATTACGGATATTTGTCCAGTTGCCGCTGCCCCAGCCGCCACCTGAAGAAGGTACTACTGCATCTCCATATAAATAGGTATTGATACTATTAGGCACAAAGTTATCGCTTTGGTCTTCCGCCCTGTTGGCAGGCACGTACAATGCAGAGTAAAAGTTATTACAATATAACTTAAGATTGTCCGTGGTTTTCCAGAAATTCAGGTCAGTAAGGGCATCCTGCGGTGTTTTATCCAACACCTTCTGGCAGGAACTGCCCAATGCCAGTATGGTAATGATGTATATTAATTGCTTTGTTTTCATGTTCTTATTTTTTATTATCCGGTTTAAATGGATCATTAAAAAAATATAGTTATTTGCCTGGTTACAGATTACTTAAGCGTAATATTTAAACCAACGGCCCAGGATTTGGTAATAGGATAACCTAACAGGTTAAGTTGCTCGGGATCATACAGCTTGGAGAGCTTGGTAAAAGTGAGCACATTTTGCCCTGTTACATATATTTTAATATTGCTGATCCTTGCCCGTTCTAACCAGGGTTGTACAATATTGTACCCCAATGTTACTTGTTTCAGGCGCAGGTAAGCGGCATTTTGCATATACCGGTCTGTTCCATAACCAAAGCCACCACGGTTCCCATGCCCACCATCTATATACGGGCGGGGCAGAAAGCCATTAGGGTTGGAGTAAGACCAGTGATCCAGGGCCGCTTCCATAGGTACACCCCATTCGTTATCAATGCCATAATAACGACCTTCCGGCATCCAGTCTCTCTTAGCTACACCTTGCAGGAAAATATCCAGGTCCAGGCCTTTCCAGGTAAAGCCGCCTGTTATACCATACTGGTAACGGGGATCGCTGTTACCTATTATGCGCAGATCACCGCTGGAGTCTGCCGTGGCCCTTCCGTTAGTAATGCTATTATCGCCATCCAGGTCCCTGTATTTTACATCCCCCGCACGCCAGGTACCATATATTCTTGACTGGTTAATAGTGCGGGCAGCAACTTCCGCATCGGACTGGAACAGTCCCTCTACTGATAACCCCCAGATATCACCCAGGCGCTGACCAACGAAATAGTCATTAATCAACTTGGTGGGGTTATTGTTATACTTTGTAATAAAAGAAGTGGCGTTGGAAAAGACTATTCCGATCCTGTAAATTGCTTCATTGCCCACCTTATCGTTCCAGTTAGCAGAGAACTCCCATCCTTTTGTCTTTAAATCGGCTCCATTAACCCTCGGAACGGATGTTCCCAATACTGCCGGCGCCGGAGCACCTTGTGCAAACATACCGCTTGTGTACCTGGTATAATAATCATAAGTAATGCTTAGCCTGCGTTGCAAAAGCTCCATTTCGGTTCCAATGTTCCACTGGCTTACCTGCTCCCAGGTAAAGTTGGGACTTATCAAGCCTCCCGGGCGAACAGCTACAGGAAGCGTTGTAGTGCTACCCAGTATATAAGAATAAGCAGTGGAAACACCATATAAAGACAGATAAGGGAAATAACCAAAATCACTTGGACTAAGCGCCTGGTTACCCATTCTTCCATAGGATCCTTTTAACTTGAATTCATTAAAAAGGTTGGAAAGCACTTCACTGTTTTTCCAGAAATTTTCATTACTCACCCTCCATGACGCTGCTACAGAAGGATTGAACACGTACCTGTGGCCGGGCGCAAAAATACTGGTGCCATCGTACCTGCCGGTAAGGTTCAAATAGTAACGATTACCGTAGTCATAATTTATTCTTCCAAAATAGCCCTGTACGCCCCAGCTTGGCATAGACTGGCCAACAGACATGTCGCCCGTTGCCCTGTTCAGCACCGGCAGGTCATTATCAATAAGGTTCCTTCTTTCCGCAGAAAATGTTTTCAACCATTTCCCTTCTTCATTATACCCTGCCATTAACGTAAGATTATGAGAGCCAAACCTCCTGGTATAGTTTCCATAAATATTAAAGGCATGATAATAATCATTACTATTACCAAGGTTAACCAGGTTGGGGTTTGTCCAGGGGTATATATTATAGGTACCATCCGCATGATATTCCCTAAACAACCGGGAAGTAAACTCTGTATTGGATGAATAAGGATTAAAAGAATAATCAATATCCAATTTCAGCCCTTTTAGCGGAGTAATAGTAGCTGCACCCGTCAGCCACAAATCATTTACTTTTTTCTGGCTGTGGCCACCCATTGCTCCCACGGCAAAAGGATTGGTAAAGCTGCCCTGTCCGGCATAATTTCCATCAGGATGCCTTACCGGCATTAAAGGGCGCAGGTCTCCTTTTAACTGGCCGCTGGACGAAGTAAGCCCCGAATTACCTCCTGTACCGCCGGAGGGGTGATCTTCAAAAGAGTAAGTATAACGTACTTTACCACTTAGCTTCAGCCATTTGGCAACGTCAGAAACAATGTTCATATTAATATTATGCCTTTGATAATAATCATTATAGGAAGACAGGAAACCATTTTGCCTCATATTACCGTAAGACATAAAATAAGTAGTGTTCTTGGAGCCCCCGGTTAAAGAAACATTATTCTGGATAATGCTGCCGCTTTTATAAAGCGCCCCGGTCCAGTCTGTATTACCTACATAAGTGTATTTGCCATCATTTTCTATGGTGGGGTCATACAATACATAAGGGCTGGAGGAAGGATTATTAAAATAAGCTGTAACAGCATCACGAATACGCTGAGAGAAATATAATCCGCTGCCGTTATTAACACTTGCAGAGTCCATATAATTGATATAATCCAAGGAGTTCACATACTTGGGCCTTACGGTAATATCATTAATGGCGTAAGAGCTGGAAACACTAACAGATGGCGACTGATCTTTTTTACCGCTTTTTGTAGTGATTAAAATAACACCGTAAGCCGCCCTTGCACCATATATAGCTGCAGAAGCTCCATCCTTTAAAACAGTAACACTGGCTACATCAGAAGGGTTTACCAGATTGGGGTCCTGTACTACACCATCTACAAGGATTAACGGGCCGCCCCCATTGATGGATCCGGTACCACGTATGTTAAAATTGGAGCCCTGACCCGGTGCACCACCTGCAGGAGTGATCCGCAGGTTAGGCACCATACCCTGTAACCCTGCACCAAGGTTAGTGATGGGCCGGTTTTGTAATACCTCGCCGGATACCTGTGTAATGGCGGCAGACACATCGGTTTTCTTCTGCGTTCCATAACCCACTACTATCACTTCTTCTAATTTTTTATTATCCGGCAAAAGTGTAATATCCAGTGTTTCCTGGTCGGCAACGGCTATTTCCTGTGTTTCATATCCCACTATAGAGAATACCAGCACATCTCCTGCATTTGCATTAATTGAAAAACGCCCGGTCTCTGAAGTAGTTACACCGGTACCGGAACCCTTAATTTGTACGGAAACATTTTCCAGAGGGGCTCCTTTATTATCCTTAACCGTACCTGTAACGATCTTTTTTAAGCTGGCCTCAATACTGCCCGGAAGCGGTTCTGCCACAATGACCTTGTTACCCGGAAGTTCTTTCCAGGACAGGCTTACGCCTTCCAGTACCTTACTCATTATTTCGTTCAAACTGGCATTGTCTGCATAAATAGATGTAAAATATCGTTGTGGTATTACATCGCTGCTGAAGTAAAAACGGTACGATGATTTTTTCTCGATTTTCTTAAATAGCTCGGTAAGCGATACGTTTTCCTCTTTAAGACTGATATTTTGCCCGTAATTGGTAGCAGATACCTGTAATGCAAGAAACAGCAATATCAAAGATAGCTTCATGATAATCAGGATTTTCCTAAAGCGCAAGTTTTCCCTCCCCGCTTTATGGCAAGTACATTTTTGCATATATTTGTTTTGAGTTATGAATCAATCCCGCTGAAGTTGCGCTTTAGCGGGTAATTACTTAGGGAGAATGTGTCAGCATTCTCCTTTTTGTTAGAAAGAATTTGATTTAGCTGGGTTTACCTCATATATATATTATTGATTTTATAGTTAGTGATTTATAGTGTTTATTCGATAATAATGCTGTTTTTTTCACGGTAATAATTGATTGGTTTTGACATATCAAGGATCTTCAGTATTTCATCCAGGTCCACATCGCTAAATGCCCCGTTATACCTGGCCTGTTTTGCCTTATCTGACCTGAAAATAATTTTTACCCCAAAAACCTGCTCCAGTTCCTGGGCTATCTCTACCAAAGGTTTGTCTGCAAAAACCAATTGGTTTTTCGTCCACGATGTTTCCACCACCAGGCTGTCCAGCAGGGTAATTGTATCAATCCTTACAGGGCTTAATTTATTTTCTCCGGCTATTTCATCGCTGTCGTTCTTATCTCCCACCATCAGTTTCTGCCCCGGAGTCAGCACAAAATCTCCTTTGGACCGGTTTTTTAAATGAACCGCTACCTTTCCTTTTATCAAAGCCGTTTCAAAATACCCACTTTGTAATGTTTTTACATTAAAAACCGTTCCCAGCACCGTAACATCAGCATTTTTTGTGTGAATGATAAAAGGACGTTCTTCATTATGCGCTACATCAAAATAAGCTTCTCCCTCCAGCACAACCTCCCGTCTGCTCATTTTATTAAAATTTTCATCGTATTGGAGCCTGCTGTTGGCATTCAGCATCACTACAGTGCCATCAGGCAGTTTTACGGTTGATTTCGAGCCTTTTGTAGTAGCGGTTTCATTGCTGGTATGAGGCGTACTTTTCTTAGCTGTTGCTTTTAGCAGGGCAAATCCACCTACTAAAACAATAGCTACTGCTGCCGCCAACACCAGCCTGTAGATCTTACCCCGGCCAGGCTGCGAACGTTTTGGAGGCAATAAGTTATCATTGTCCCATACTCCCCGCAACTGCATATTCATTACATCGGCAACATAAGATTGCTCCGCTCTTTCCAGATCCCCTTCATGAGGTTGCGCAGGTTTGATCAGCTCATTATAAAAAAACTGCAGCTCCGGATGTTGTTTAAGGATTTCCTCTAGCTGCTCTAACTCTTCAGCAGAAGCATTCCCTGACAACTTACGGGCAAACAGCCTGAAAAACATATTCTCCGGAATCCTGTCCATTGCCATCTGATAATAACTATATGACTATAAAAACCCGGGGTACCCTTAGTGAGATCAGGATTTTTTTTTCAAAAGGTAGGAATCAAGTACCTGGCGAAGTTTTTTTAAAGCGGCAGCCATATGGGCTTCCAGTGTTTTTTGAGAAACCTGTAGCACATGGCAGGCTTCTTTGTAGGAAAGCCCTTCTTCTTTAATCAGCCGGTATGCTAACCCGCATTTTTGCGGAAGAATGCGTACTGCCGATTCAATTATTTTGGAAAGTTCTGTTGTAATGAGGCGCTGATCAGGCATAGCTGATAAAGAAGGGGCTTCGAGGCTTTCTTTTATTTCAACAAGCTGCTCTTCCCTGCTCTTTTTTAAATAAGTGATGGCTGTATTTCTTGTAGCGGTAAGCAGGTAAGGCTTTAAATGCTCTACATAGGCCAGCCTGTTTCCCATGGTCCAGATACGTATCATTACATCAGAAACAATATCTTCTACCAAAGACTCCTGCTGAACTATAATATGGGCCAGCTTATATACAGAGGGGTGAAAATACAGATAAAGCTCCTTGTATGCTGCCTGATCCCGCGCATAAGCCACGCGATTTTGCAGATATAACAAATGCCCTTTATCCATGCGTTTGGTTTCGATTTTGAGTTGAGGATATGTGAATTTAATAAGAAAATAACATATAACTCTTCAAATTACTGCGCTATCGATTGCACAAAAAAGGGGTTAAAGGTGTATTATTCGCCAATAAGCAGCGCCGATGTAATTGGGTTGAACAGCGCAATTGCCCAACGAATTCTAATATATTTTCTGATCTGTTTTGCAATAAAAGCTTCTTCGTTTAGTTTTTCCTGTAAGCTTTTTAGTAAGCCTTTCCCCGCAGCAGGGGCATAACACTTTGCTATGGGCCAACCAATGCTTTTTTAAAACAAATGCCCTTTTCCATTTTAAAAAATCAAAGCTGTAATTCCTGGCTTCAGCAATTAACTCCTTTACTTTTGGGGGAGGAAGATGTCCTACCAGGCTTTCGGGCTGAACCCCGATTCTGAAAAGCACTTCATTCTTAATAATATTACCCACTCCCGAAAAAATATGCTGATCTAACAGCACATCGCAAACCTGCGAGTGGGTTTGGTGTTTTAATTTTTCCATCGCATGGTCTGGATCCCAGCTGTCGCTTAATACATCTGCATTCCAGTCTATTTCTGTTAAAGAGGTATTGTTGATCAACTTAACAGAGCAGGTATAAAAAAACATGGCGCCGGTTTTAAAATACAGCCCCAGCCGCATTCTGCTAACGGGCTTTGCTTGCCTGCTTACACTGTAGGAACCAAACATCAGGAGGTGAATTCTTACGCTTACTGCATCAAAAACAAGATAGGTTTGTTTTCCAAAAGTTCTTATTTCACGTAGTATTTTTCCCTTCAGTAATGCTTTATCAATTTTTGCATTCCCTTCAGCAGCGGTTACTTTTGCGCCAATAAACTGCACCAGGTTTTCTTTCATTAATAGTATAGACGGACCTTCGGGCATTTGTTTTTTTAAAGCCCAAAACAAATATTATTCCTTAAATACAATTACCGTAATATGATATATGCTGATTTTGAATTGGTATAGTTATTGTCTTTTATAGATACATCATTTTACAAAGTGCTTTGGCTGTATTAAATCTATTCCATGATCCATATTGGCACATCGGGCTATAGCTATACTTACTGGAAAAACAGGTTTTACCCTGAAAAACTGCCGGCTTCCAAATGGCTATCGTACTATGCCACCCGGTTCAGCACACTTGAATTGAACAACAGCTTTTACAGGTTCCCGGCTGTAGCGCCTTTAAAAAGATCGGCAAGCCTTACACCCAGGGATTTTGCATTTTCTGTAAAAGCGCACAAGATAATAACACATACAAAACGGCTGGTTGATGTTAAGGATAAAATACAGGAGTTTATGGATATCGTGCAGGAAGGACTGGATAATAAATTAGCCTGTGTGCTTTACCAGATGCCTCCCTCTTATACATTTTCAGAAGAGCGGTTAATAAATGTTGTTGAACAGCTATCATTTGATAAACGAAATGTTATTGAATTCCGCCATGTTTCCTGGTGGAAGCAGGAAGTGTACAACCTGCTTAAAAGATACAATATTAATTTTTGCAGTGTGAGTTACCCCGGCCTGCCTGCCGATTATATCATTACCGGTAATTTTTTGTACCGCCGTATGCACGGTGTACCTGAATTATTTAAGTCATCTTATTCTGACAAAGAATTAGCAGACCTGCACCACGAATTGCCGGCCGAAAAAAATGCTTTTATTTATTTTAATAATACCATGTTCGAAAGCGGGTATAACAACGCTCATTCTTTACAGCAGCTGGTTGAAACTTCTTAAATACCCTGGGGTCCTGCCACCGGCAATAAAATAAAAGCTGCTTATTTTCTTCAGCTTACATAACTGCTGCCTTTTTAAGGGTAACATCGTCTACAATAACTTCTGCGGCACCCTCATTAGCAATGGAAACACGAATTGTTTTCTTATTGCTCCCATATTCCTTACCGGAATGGAAATTGAGCGCTTCTTTTACAAACCCGCTCTTACTACCACTTTCTTTTTCGGCAATTGCAGTTAGTTTGCCGCTGACCATTTGTACATTGTCTATAGTTACTTTAAGCCCATTACTTCCCTGATGCCAGTATTGCAGCTGATAGTCCGTATCATTATCCAGGTACACATACTGCTCTATTTGTTGCCCGGGCTTTAGCAATACGCCTGCTGTTTTATTTCTTCCACCATCAGCAATCCTGCTGCCATCACCTTCCCAGGGAGCAAGGTCTCCGCCATTTTCAAAACCAGGGTTAGGCAATTCATTACCATTTTTCAGCGGCCAGTTATAATAGCGGATATAATCCACCTCCATGTTAACCGTGCCCCCACCTCCATAGCTGCCGAGCAGCACATTCATAAAATGATTGGGTGAATAAATTTGGTTCTTGTCTGTATATTCCTTTATAAGATTACCGTTGATGTAATGTTTAATGGACGTTGGTGTCCATAACATGCCATGCACCACCCAATTGTCTATATGAGTATATCCTTCCGCAATATGCGTATTTAAGTTGCGCAGAAATCTTCCGTTTGAGTCCACATGCCCGTGCAATACAAACTGGGCATTGAGGTATTCAAATACATCGATCTCAAATACCTGTCCTTTGGGCCTGATGCCCTGTACCCCTTCCAGCGTTGTGCCCTGCTGTAAGTAATATTTCAGGTCGGGGCCCGGGGAATCGAACCAGAAAGCAGTGTTCAGTCCGCGGGGCTTGCCCGTGCTGCTTCTTTTCACTTTTACTTCAAAATAGCCGCCCCGGCTGTTATCCAGCAGGTTTTGGTTGGTGCCCCAATCGTATGTTTGGATGGAAGATATTTTTTTGTTGTTCTTTAGATCATACACTTCGTGAGGCAGGGAGTCATTGGTAAACAGGTTGATGGTTTTACCGTTAAGTATATAGGCTGCTTCCGGAAGCCGGCCTTCCTTCATTTTATCAAAATTTACTTTATACAGGTAGTCAATACTGGAATAGTAATTGGTGAACCATTTGTTCCTGTTCAGCTGCTCATCATTAAATTCATCCTGCCAGTAAATTTCCATTCCTTTGGGCACTGCTGCTGATGCCGGGTTGGTTTCCAGCTCCTTTAGATCAAGCGGATCGGGTACCCATTTCTTTTGTGTGGTTACAGTGCCGGTGAAAGGGTGCTTTACTTTTCCGTTTGCAACCGGCTCTACCCATACGTTATATTTTGTTTCGGGCTGCACTTCCTGTATATAGAACCTGTTTGTACCGGCTTTTACTATAATGTTGGGGTTTTCGGGCTTTTTATTGTTATCGCTCCAATAAAGCCTGTACTCCCCGGCGCCGGGAATATGGTTCCAGGTAATACGTATCCAGCTGCGGGTACCCATCAAATAAAAGGAAGGCGTGCTGCTTTCATTTTGAACAATGGCTGCCGGTGTGCAGCTTACTGCTGCAAGAACCAGTAAGCTGAAAACCCAGGAAAAAGCACGTACGGAACGTATAATTGACATTGTAAAAAATTTAATGATACTGATGAACGATATATTCATTTTCTACCGTTCCGTTTTCATACAATTTTAGTATAGCATACCCCGGAGGCGTTTCCTGGTAATAATAGGGCTGTGCAGAGTTTTCATTGCCTTTTCCCCACCAGAAACCGCTCATGGCCCCGTTACAGAAATAATGAACATCATTATACCATGCCCTATCCAGCAAATGCTGATGGCCGCTCAGGCAAACCCGCACTTTATCTTTATGCCGGTAAAACAATTGCTTCAGCTCTTTATGATCTTTGTGCTGACCGCCTTCCCAGGTATTGGTTACCGTAAGTATGGGAAAATGCGACATCAGCAATACATGATTACCTGCGGGAACCTGTGCCAGCTCTCTTTTCAGCCACTCCATCTGCTCTTTGTCCAATGATATGCCATCATTATTCCCGTCAAGAATGATGAAATACCAGTTCTTCTTTTTAAAGCTGTAATAACGGTGCGGCATACCAGCCCTTTTAGCTGCATAGTTCACCCCATACATTTCGTCCTGCTTTGATGGAGCTGCCCACCAGTTATCATGATTGCCCACACAGCTGTACACCTCGTATCCTTTTAAGGTTTGCATACATTCATCCCAGCATTTCCATTGCTCCAGTACCCGTTCGCGCGTAATATCTTTATAGTCTGCGGCATGGATACTATCCCCGCCATTCAGAAAAAAATCCACTTTCCTTTTTTTAATTTCTTCGAGGCATTGAACATACCTGGCCGGAACGTTTTCATCAGGCCTTATATGCACGTCTGTTATATGAGCTATGGTAAGCGCAGGTTTCTTTTTGGCTTTGGCTGAGGCCGAAGCTGTTCCTGTTAGCGCTAAAGTGCCGGCAGTTAAAGAAAGGCTTTTTAAAAAATCGTTCCGCTTCATATGCAAATATTTGCCTTTTTATTGAAAATAGTATAAGACACCGCGTTATTTTATACCTTATAAAGCGATGCAGGGGTGTTGCTTATTTAGCGGCCTTTTTCTTCCAGTATAAAAAGAACAGCAGTGCGCAAACTAATGCAGCAGCTATAACATAATACAGCCATGGCAGATTATTTTGCAATAAAATGGCGTCTGTATTGCCCATAAGCACCAGGCCGGCCCAGTATTGCGGGGCTATCATTCTGCCATTTGCCGTTTGCAGGTAATCCAGTTTTGCTTTTTGTAATGCCTCATCTTTAGAAAGGCCTGCTTTAAGGTAGGTATAAAAATGCCCGGTAATAAGAGCTGTAGCCTGCTCATCCAGCTTCCATAAACCCGTCATAATGCTTTTGCTGCCCGCATAGCTAAATGCGTGGGCCATAGAAATCATCCCTTCTCCATCCTGGTAACCGGGTTTACCAGATTCGCAGGCAGTAAGCACTGACAGGTCGGAAGTGAGATCACAATTGTAAATATCATACAGGTAAACGGAGTTTTCTGCCATCGGGTTGTTGTTGTCTTTGGCAAATATTAACCGCGAATATTCAGGATAATCATTATTAGCTTCAGCATGTGTAGCAATATGGATGATATGATTATTTCCCGATTCTGTACGAAACACATCTGCCGTGGATCCGTTTTCAGAAAAAACATTACCTCCAAACTTTTCTTTGATCCTGTTCACTAACTTATGGGTAAAAGGAAGCGGCAAAAGGGACAGGTAGGTTTTATCCAAATGCAGCGAATCATTTTTAGCTATAGCCAGGTATTGCTGCCTCGTTTTTTCGAAGAAGCCCGGTGCAAATGCTACAAAATTTCCTTTCATTTTTTTAGCAGGCTCCGCATCGGCCTGTAATGCCAGCAGGCTGTAATGATAGGAAATGGCATACCGGTTCAGCAGGCAGTTTTTTGAAAGCTCAGCAAACGATCCTGTAGCCACAGGTGTAAGCATTTCAAAGCTCAGGTTGTATAAGATGCCATCAGGAATAATGATAATACGCCTGCTCTTTATTTCATTTTGAATGGGCTTCCACAACTGCTCATACAACTGGAAAGCCAAAGCTGTTGTACGTGCTGCATCAGCGCCCGCCGCGCTTAATAAGGTGATTTTGTCTTTAAGACCCTGATAAGGTAAAGAAATAAATTTTTGCCCGTTATTGGTTACAACCAATGCAAAAAGCGCCTCATCAGAAAAAAGATAACGTATTACAGTCAGGTCCCCGGGCAGGGTCTTGCTGAGTTCCTTTAAGGAAATAGACGTGGCTCCGTAACGCATTTTATAATATTCGGGATACTTTGCCTTAAGTGTTCCCTGGAAGGTATTCAGCCGTGCAATATTGCTTATATAGGAAGTGATGCGTTCATCTGGCGTTCCGTTTCCACTAAAGGCATTTTGCAACTTTTCTTTAATGTCTGCTTCTTCTTTTAAAATATGTTCCGGAACACGGGAAAACTGAATAGCATCCTGTTGTTCCATACGGGACCGGATGCGGGTATATAAGGAACCTTCATGTGCACTGATGATATTATCGATATAGGTTTTATCTGAAGATAGTTTTAGCAGTTCAAAGTTGAGCTGCTTGATAAAATCGGTCAACTCTTTGTATTCGGTCAGTAGTCCGCCAACTCCGGTATAATCCGTATAGGTTGCTTTTCTTTTTTCAAATATATTCATGGCTTCTTCCAAATCGGAAAGTAACGCTTTGATTACCGGAACTTCTTTTTTAGAGAGTTGCTGATAAGAGGATTTTGCTTTAAAAAGAATAAAGCCTGGCAGCTCTTTTTCAATGGTCAGACTGTCTGAAAAGTCTTTGCTTTCAGAAAGCAGCAATCGCAGGGAAGTGATCCCTTTTATACTGTTTTTTTCAGCGTCCTTATAACGCGTTCCCTTGTATTGTGCAATTACAAGGGAGTTCAGCATCCTGATGGTCCGTATGGAGTGCTGCCCTGTTGTTCTTGTAAGATAGTGCAGCCCGTCACTGGCAATGGCTATTGCTTTGTCCGGCCGGCCTGTTGTGGAGTAGAAATCAGACAGTAACCCCTGAAAATAGAAGTACTGCTTGTCGTAGCTGGTTGTATTGATTTTTTTCTGGATCTGATTGGCTTTTTCATAGTAAAAGGAGGCGCTGTCTATCCCATTAAGGTGATGAAAAGCAACTGCAGCCTGGGCATAGGCATCAGCTTCCCACCCTGTTTCCGGATTGCCGCTGGCTTTCATATTGATGATAGCGTCAAGACTGTAGTCTTTTCCCTGGGCATATTGATGCCGTTCATTACTAATGATTGCCAAGAAAAGAAGAGACCTGCCGATCTCAAACCGATTGTTACTAAACTTTTCAAGGATCTGTTGTTGATAATATTGATAGATGCTGAAGGCTTTTGCAAGATCGTTGATCTCAAGGTACAATGTGCCAAGGTTTCCTATGGCATAAAGTTGCGTGAGCACCGTAGACTCTTTAACTGAAGGCGGCGGCTCCGGCGATGCCAGGAATTTCCTGCTGTTTTCAATGGCTGCTTCGTAATACTTTTTTGCCTCTTTTGTTTGCCCCAAAGCAGTATAGACACCACCTACGTGATTTTGTATAGCAGCCAAACGGTTATAGGCGTATATATTATCTTTGTTTTCTCCAAGAATGGCAATGGCTTTGCTATTATAATACAAGCTGCTATCGTATTGAGAGTTATTATAGAAAATAAAGCCCATTGAGTGAAATGCTTTTACAAGGTCGGCCTTATCCGGATCCGGTATTTTTTTCAAAAAGTCGAGAGATTGCAGATACTTGCTTTTCGCCAGTTCATTATCTGCCATCCTTGCTGCAAAATCTCCCATTATATAGTAGAGGGAAGGCAGCTCTCTGAGCACCGCCTGACGGTTGGCGAGGAAATAATTGTCAATTTCTTCAGCAGTTTTTAATGCAAGTTGGTGATTGCCGCTATTGCTGATAAAATAGGCTCCGTTAAAAAAGATCTTAATCAGTTTTTGAGATTGGGGGAATTGTTTTTTGAGCCGGTTCAAAAGAACAAGGACCTCATGCTGCGCCTGCTGCGCCCCGTTTAAATTTTCTGTAGTTTTCCCGAGATAGGTAACATAATACTTTAGTGTATCGATATTTCTGTTGTTTATAAAAGCTTCGATACGTTGCCGTACTACCTTGTGGGCCTGATCAAATTGCTGTTTGCTGAGTAAATCTTCCAAATCAGGAACAAACTCTGGCTTCGATTGTGCAACTACCACGCAAGCATTTAATAGCAAAAAAGGTATAAACAGCAGTCGCTTCATTATTGTATTTTTTGTATCAGATATTTTTGTTTGCGACAAGGTTTTCGTCAATAAAACCGTGTTCTTTTGCTGAACTCAATGATCCAGTATTTAGTAGAATTAAAGAGTTATTTTCATCAAAAAACAATTTACTCTCTTCTCTTTATTATTCATTATGCTCCTTAATAGATCTCTGTTGCATAAAAAGGCGAAAGGGCGTATAAACCTTTTTCGCTGATTGATACGGCTGTCCCTACAGGACTTCATTTCGCTTTATATTATCTTTTACCATATAATACTTCCTACGGAAGTGAGCTCCGGAGGAGTTAACTTATGGTTGAAAAAGATTGTTATTTATAATCAAGCTCTATCGGAGCGATCTATTATCGCAAAAAGGTCTTTGCATTTAGATAGTATTCAATTTAATCAAAAAACATAACACATAACGTACTTACTTATCTTGTAAGCACCATAATCTTCTCGAAAAATTAAAAAATATTTTTTACACGCGTAAAAACAAATACCTTCATAAAAAAAATTATGAGAAAAGTAACCTATTTAATTACATGTACCACTATTATTGCTGCCCTTTTTTCTTGTTCAAAATCAGAAAAGTTTCAGGAGGCCCAGAAGATATCACAACAAATAGTAACTATTCAGCAGCAGATATTATCTGAAAATCAGAGACAACCTGCTCAACTTCCTCTGATTCGTGTGGAAACCAATAACAAAATCAGAGAAATGAATAATGAAACATATATGCGCCCCTGACAAGTAGCTAAAATCTGTTTTTGATCTTAGACTACATAAAAACAAATAACACAGGCGTTTCATCATTCCTGAAGTTTATGCAGCAGTGCTTCTTTCCCCGGATGTTGGGTTGTTTTAAGTAAGCTGGCCGCTTCTTCCCTATTTCCCTCTTTTAGCAGTATCAGCGCTTTATACCATTTTGCATGTTGCAGGAAAGCAGATCCCGGAACACTGATGGTCTTATCAAAGTAAGCCTTTGCCTGCCTTGTATCCTTATCCGCCAGGAAAGCAGACCCGATAAAATAGCTGAGCGTATCATTGCCGGGGTTGTCTTTTAATAATTGCTGCCAGGTTGTAATAGCTTTTTGATAATCCCCTGTTTTGTACTCTACCATGGCCTTGTCAAATTCATAATTATCCGCTACGCCCATATAGGTGGGCAGCCCTTCGTCCGGCGTATAATATGCATCAAAAAGAGCAGGCCTTGTATTGAAATAGAGCAGGCCTGCTACAGCAATAATCAATACTGCAGCCGCAGCCATCCATTTTTTCCAGCTACCTTTCTGAACACTTACTGCTTTTAACGTTGCAGGATTTATTTCATTATGAAACTGATCTAATGTATCCTGCAGTGCGGCTTCCTGTATACCCACCATCATCAGACGCACTTCTTCAACCTTTTGCCGCAACCCCGCATCGGCCGACAATCGCTGCTCGAAACTAAGCCGTTCTGCTGCAGGTAGCTGACGGTGCAGGTATTGTTCTATCAATGCCAGATCCTCCTGCGACATATTGTTTTCGTTGTTCATAATTTAATCTTTTAGAAGGCTTCGTAACTTTTCTATGCAGCGGTATTTATTATTCTTTGCCGTGGCCTCTGTCCAGTTGAAAACGGCTGCAATATTTTTTAATGACTCCCTGCCGTAATAAAATCTTTTCAGCAGGTCACGGCAATTGTCCCCAAGCACTTTAAATTTCTCTTTAACCAGGGTCAGCCGCTTTATAGTAATATCGTCTGTTTCCTCGATGGACATCAGTTCTCCGTAATCATCATTAAGCTTTACATTTTTTTTAACCTTTACCGTTCGCAGGTAATCGAGCCATTTATTCTTCGCTATGGTAAAAAGGTAGTGATTGAGGGAACCCGCATTTGCAGGCGTAAACTTATCTAACTGTACATTGCGCCACAGGGCAGTAAACGCCTCCTGGTAAATATCTTTGGCATGTTCGGCGCTGCCGCTGTTTTTTATTACATAATCTTCTACCCTATGGTAATTGGCTGCATACAACTCTTTTAACGCCTTTTCATCATTGGTCCTTAGCGCCTCGATATAAATATTGTCGGGAGTTTCAGTAAAGTTCAACTTACTCATAGCGTGATTGATTGCGCTAAAAATAAGCTATTTTACTAAAACATTTCCTGTTCTACCCTTTTGTTACAATCCGGTCCAGCCGGCACCATCTACAAATTCGTATAGCTTCCAGTTTTTGGCTTTGGCAGTGGCTATATCGCCTGCGGCAGGCCGACTGTTGTTATCGGCTCCCTGCCGCACATACAGGGCAGCAGCATCCGCCGGCATACGTGCAGGCAGGCTGCTGATAAGCTGTGCCATGTTTGCAGCCGAAATACGGTTGTTGTACACTTCGGCATACTTAATATGTGTGTTGCCGGACAGGTTCAGCGCCGTAAGCTGATTGGAGTAGCACGCCAGCTTTTCCAAAGCAATGTTCTTTGATACATCCAGCTCCGTTAGCTCACCAGCCATGCAATACAATTCTTTTATTTCGGGACTTTTAGATACATCCAGCTTCGCTAACTCACCATCATGGCAATAAAATATTGTAACCCGTCCATATAAGACAACGGTTTTGGAAGCACCCAAAGAAAAAAGGTTCCGGTTAGCGTACTCCCGGCCAAATTTGGTGATAACTTCATCATTATCCCTGGTTCCGTTGTTGTTCAGGTCTACCCATATCCCTGCCCGGTCGGCTTCGGCAGCATCTAAGTACAATGTCCAGCCGCTTTTAGCACTGGCAGCTTTGGTAAGGGTTATTTTTGGTCCCTGCGGCCCTTCTTCCTCTCCTTGTTTTTCTTTCTTGCAGGCGTTGAGCAGAAGCACAACCAACAAAGCAGCCGTGCTGATATTGAAATATTGTTTCATATTTTCATAACGTTTATGCTATTACATTTCTTTCCACTGGCTGTCTTTCCATTCCTGGATGATCCAGTTTTTTCCCTTACAGGCGTTTAGGTCGGCAGAGGCGGGGCGGCTGTTGCCGTCCGGAGCCTCCATCAAACGCAATATGCCTTTGCCGTCGCCTGGCCTTACCGGCATATTGTTGAGGAACTGCTTCATGTTTTCCCCCGCTATGGCGTTCTGCGCCACATAAATATTGCTCAATTCTGTATTTTTCGACAAATCCAGGGCAGTAAGCTTATTACCGTTGCACATCAACGTTCTCAGTCCTTCGTTCTTTGATACATCGAGCTGCCTCAACTCGTTTCCGGTGCAGCTTAAATATGATAAATACTTGTTTCCCGATACATTCAAAGATATCAGCTTATTGTTATTGCATATCAATGTGTACACTTTGCCATAAACGGTTATGGTTTTGGTGCTCAAAGGGAAGGTTGCACTGGTACCGGCCTTGGCAAGACCTTCTCCGTTATCTTTGACGCCATTATTGTTCAGGTCTATCCATACACTCTCCGGGGTATAGGGTATGGAGGATTGTATTTCCAAACGCCAGCCGGTATTGTCATCGGCAGCTTTGGTAAGGGTTATTTTTGACTCCGGCAGGTCTTCTTCCGGGTCTTGCTTTTCTTTTTTGCAGGCGCTGAGCAGAAGCACAACCAACAGGGCAGCCATACTAATATTTAGATACTTTTTCATACTGTTTGTTTTACTCTGCTATGGTGTACTCCACGCTGCCGATATTTGTGCTATTGGCCGGAACTTTTAAAGCGATGCTTTTTTTAACCGTATTGTCTACATTGATCTGTAGCCGTAAATCTGCCTGTACTGTTGATGAATTTTGTACAGATACCGACATGCCGGCGTGGAATGGTTTTGCAACTTTTACATTTTTGCCGGCAGACTCAGAAGTAATGCTGAGACCAAAACCGGTCGCATCAGTTGTTACCTGTCCGCTGCCGGTCATGTAACTGATAGTAAGGCCTGCGTTTTTGGCGGCTGCATTATCTAATGCTATGATGTACCTTATTTCCGTTTTCCCTTCTTCTTTCTCGTCTTCAACGTCGGATTTGCTGCAACTTACCATGGCAAGAGAAACAAGAACCGCCAAAAGCAATGCTACACTGGTAGACGCCTGATCTGTTAAATTGATTTTTAATTTTTTCATACCCTCTGTGTTTTTTGTTGTGATTAACGATAATAGCGTTATCCCTTTTACCTGCATATAGGGGGAGCAACTCTGGAAGATTATTTTTTCCCTTTATTTAAAGGAAGGGCATAGCTTACACCCAGGCGGAAAGAACGATTGTAGCCCCCTCCTCCATGATCCCAAATATTAGCCAGACCATGACTGTAACGCAGATTAACACCAAGCCGAGGCTGTATCAGGTAGCTGAGCCCTATCCCCAAGCCAAAATCAAATGTTTTGTATTCTTCTTTGTCCAGCGTGTAATAATCAAACCATTCATCCGGATATTCTTCTACATCAGCATCCGAAGATGGGATTGATTTGGCTTTGGCGGTAAGTTTTGCCGAAAAGTATGGCCCCAGGCCGACTTTCAGTTGCTCGGTGATGGAATATTCTGCAAACACCGGAAGTGTGATATAGTCTGATTTGAGGCGAAACCCGTCCACGTCTTCCTCCGCAGCGTACCTATATCCCAGCCGGGTGTACAGCAACTCCGGACGCAGGCTGAATTTGTCCGTCAGCCCTAATTCGGCAAATCCTCCGATATAAAAACCGATGACATAAGCAGGCTGTTCGATCTTGTCAATGTATTCGCCATCTCCTTCGGTTATCCTTGCCGTACTTAAATTGGGTCCTGCCATCACACCGAAGTTAAAATCCTGTGCCTGTACGGCAGTTATCAATGCCATGCATAGTATAGCTAACGTGAGTTGTTTCATTGCTTTTGGTTTTTTATGTATTAAAAAGTATATAAGAACCGTTACTCTCTCTTTTAAATCTCAGAGACTACAAAAAGGTCATCAGGTTTTTTTATTTTTTAAGGGAATATGTCAGATAACAGCTATTGAGCAATGAACCACAGACTGAAGGCTGCTCCTTCCGGATACTTGTTGCCGGAGAAACCGTGCCATTAGCACATTATCCTATCCGCTCATTGGCATATTCGCTCATCTCCTCACCGCCTGCACAGTTTTTGAGTACGATTTGGTACCATCTATATCTACCTGCACAATACGGATATATAATTGCTGGTCATTGCTGGTTTCCAAATCACCGGCGTTCTTACTGCAGGCAATAAAGCCCACAACGCAAAACAACATAGCCAGGGCCATCAGTTGGCGCTGTTTTTTACCAATGGGCAATAACAGTCCTAAAACTGCTAAACCGGCAAGCGATGCAAAGGCAATGCTGCCTGCATTTGTTTCAAAACTGTAATTAAGGGAACTACTGCTATTTCCGCTTTCGGCTTTTGATTGTACTGTGCCTACTTTTGTAAAATGCCTTCCGTCCGTAGAAGCTTCAATAATAAAATGGCTGTTATTAGTTTCTGTTATAGAGGTCCAGTTTATTTGTAATATTCCATTTTTTATAATTGCCATAATATCACCAAAAGTTACCGGCAGCGGAATAATATTATCGGAAACCGGAATAAATGGCGAGAACTGCGTGGTTTTAAATGCAACACCCTTCATGCCGGCTACAGGAAATGACACCACACTATCAACCGTTATATACGTCCAGTTTCCTCCGTGCAAATTTCCTATTTGTGACTGAGCTATATTAAACCCGTTTAATTCCTGTCCCTCCTCCCAATACATTTTTACTAAAAGGGGAGTTGACAGGGTGGTGCCACTCTGCGGTGTTATGTACCAAAGATTGCCAACGCCAGGCTGTGATGGAGAAATACCGCTGGCAGTAAGATTATTGCTACTGCTAAATATAAACGCTTCATTATCGTAATTATCACGTTCGGCATATAATGGGTTGTAACTGTCTCCGCCCACAGGTATCAGTGCTCCATATTTATAGTGGGTTTTTAAATGAAGGCTTCCTCCATTTTCTGTTTTTATATAGGAATCTTTGCTACCACCCACGGGGGGAGAAAGAAGCATAAGGTTGCTTCCACTAATAGTTAGCTTACCATTATTCAGGTTTAACCCGGCCACTTCTACCGGTGATGAAATGGTTATATCATTGTTAATGGTAACCGCCTCTCCGGGTGGAGGCAATACCCCTCCCCACGTATTGGGATCGTTCCAGTTGCCGGATTGTGTAGTTGCATATTCTATATCGTTCACTGCTTTTGGCGCTTCTCCCCCTGAGCTGTATAGCTCCAATCTAAATTCTTCCGGAGCTTCGTTGGTTGTTGGGCTACCCCACCCTCTTGATCTATTACTGAAGCTTGTGGCATTGGGAATGGAAGCATTAAAGTTATAATACAATATTAATGAACCTGAGTGATCATCTATTTCATTGTTCATACGCGATTCTATTTGAGACCGCACCAGCGGAACACCCCAAAATCTAAACTCATCTATTTTTAAATAATCTGAAGCACCATTCAAATGGCCTATAAAGAAATTATTAATAGAAAGCGTTGTCATAGATAGTGGTGCATTGGAAATAGCAGCCAAATTACCATTAATATACAGGCCCATTTGACCTGCACTAACCCGTTGTTCCAATGGATATAAAGGATCGGCACCGGATTGATTGATGTTCTTTACAATGGCCACGTGTATCCATTGTCCATCATTAGGGATATTTGCAGCCAAACTATGGTAAAACACGCCCTCATCAAAAGGGCTGGGCCACCCCGAATTATCGTACGACCAAATGTCAAACCACAACCCGGGTTTGACACTCCCATTATTATCGGGTCCCATAGAAAAATTCATTCCCATGGTGTTACTTCCAAAAATGCGTGTGCCCGGTTGTACGTTAGGAAGTACTTTTACCCAAAACTCAATAGTAAAGTTGAGCGATACAAACTCATTCAAATAGCCAAAATTGGCATCGTTAAGGTAATAGTAATTGTTATTTACCGGTTTAAAACTTACCGACTGTTGAAATTTGCTGGAAGAATAGCCTGGCTGTGCCGCCATACTCAGAGGAAAAGCAGCAATAAACAAAACGTATAGAAAGAATAGTTTCTGTTTCATAATAAACATTAGTTAAATAGTTATAAACGCCATCATTGAGTTGCTGTAGTATTATCGTATGAGCTGCAAAAAAGTCATCAGCCTTTTTATTGGAGGGAAGATGTCAGGTAGTTTTAGTTCAATAAATTCTTTTTCAAATCTGTTAGCCTTCAATAAGTTATGCACAAGCAGGCACAAAAAAAAGCTGCCCTTTTAAAGACAGCTTCTGATATAATCATCTGAAATTAAGCAATCACCGGCGTATCCAACTCTTCTAAAGAATGCCGGATATCTGCATCTGTCAGCTCGTGCCTTACTATTTTCCCTTCAAAATAATCCTGGTAAGCCTTCATATCAAAATTGCCATGCCCGCAGAGATTGAACAAAATCGTTTCAGCCTTACCTTCCCGCTTACAACGTTCTGCTTCTTTGATAGCAGTGGCAATACCATGTGTAGCCTCGGGAGCGGGTATAATGCCTTCGGCCTTTGCAAATAGTACGCCGGCTTCAAACACTTCCAGGTTATCATGCGCGCTTGCTTCAATCAATCCGTCTTTCAAAAGCTGGCTCACAATAGCGCCGGCGCCATGATAGCGCAATCCCCCGGCATGAATGGGTGCCGGTACAAAGTTGTGGCCCAGGGTGTACATAGGCAACAGCGGCGTCATACCCACCGTATCACCAAAATCATAACGGAACACTCCTCTTGTAAGCTTGGGACAGGAAGTAGGCTCGCTGGCTATACAACGGATGTTCTTTCCTTCTTCCAGGTTCAGCCTGAGGAAAGGAAAAGAAATGCCTGCAAAGTTAGAGCCGCCGCCAAAAGGTGCTATTACCACATCGGGGAGATCACCGGCTTTTTCCATTTGCTTATGAGCCTCCAGTCCTATAATTGTTTGATGCAGCAGCACATGGTTCAGCACACTACCTAAGGCATACTTGGTATCTTCTCTCTGTGCCGCCATTTCTACTGCTTCGGAAATAGCAATACCCAAAGAGCCGGGACTGTTGGGATCCTGTGCTAAAATTTTTCTTCCTGCCGCGGTAAATTCCGAAGGAGAGGGTATTACTTTAGCACCCCAGGTATTCATCATAATTTTCCGGTAGGGCTTATGATCAAAAGAAAGCTTTACCATATACACTTCGCATTCAATGCCAAAAAGATTGCAGGCAAAACTTAATGCGCTTCCCCACTGACCCGCGCCGGTTTCGGTGGTAATACGTTTAACACCTTCTTTCATATTGTAATAAGCCTGCGGCACAGCGGTGTTTGGCTTATGTGATCCGGCAGGACTTACGCCCTCGTACTTATAATAAATTTTAGCAGGTGTATCCAGGGCCTTTTCCAGTTCATAAGCGCGGTACAAAGGCGTTGGCCTCCAGATACTGTAAATGTTGCGCACTTCATCAGGAATAGTGATCCACTTTTCTGCAGAGACCTCCTGCTTTATCAGCTCCTGCGGAAAAAGAGGAGCCAGCGCTTCGGGACCAATGGGTTCTTTTGTGCCCGGGTGCAGCGGTGGCAACGGCTTGTTGGGCATGTCCGCAACTATGTTATACCATTGTTCTGGTATTTCCTGTTCGGTGAGTGTGATTTTTCTTGTTTTCATTTGAAGTATTCGTTATTTGGTATATCATTCAAATATATCTATTATCGGGTATATTTCCTTTAATGTTTGATGATCGTTTACAAAAGCTATCCGTTTTTTGATATACATTCGCACATATCCTATTTACATGCTTAGTGAAAGAAAAATATCTGAAGAACCAGGCCTTCCCGTTTATATTAAAGCGGCAGGCACTGTGTCTCCGCAGCAGGATTTTGAAACAATGATGGCTGCACCGGCAAATTATACAGGCGACAAGCTTCGCTGTATAGAGCCGGACTATACAAAGTATGTAGATGCGAAACTGATCCGCCGTATGAGCCGCATTATTAAAATGGGCGTAGCAGCGGCATCGGAAGCCCTGCAGCAGGCAGGCATAAAAAACCCGGATGCTATTATTACCGGTACCGCTTACGGTTGCCTGGCGGATACGGACCAGTTTTTAACCCGGATGGTGGAGTTTAAAGAAACATTACTGTCTCCAACGGCGTTTATTCAATCTACCCATAACACTGTAGCCGCACAAATAGCCCTCATGCTACAATGCCATAACTATAATAATACTTATGTGAACAGGGGATCCTCATTTGAAGCAGCATTAACAGATGCAGTGTCTTTACTGGAAGAAGGCGAAGCAGAACACGTGCTGATAGGCGCCGCAGATGAGATCACAGACAAAAGCCATACTATATTAAAGCGTTTTGGATTATATAAAACTGACGCTGAGAGCTTATCGTTAACAGATAGCAATACCAAAGGAACAATGGCCGGCGATGGAGCCGCTTTTTTTGTTCTTGATAAAAAAAAGGAGAATGCACTGGCCCGGTTAACTGCATTTAAAAATTATTACAAGCCGGAAATACCCGCAACCTCTTTAATAGAAACCTTTTTAAAAGAGAACAATATTGCTGTTACAGATGTAGACCTGGTAATAACCGGCTATAACGGTAATACAGGAGAAAATGCGCATTACAGCGAATTGACCCGTGGGCTGTTTACAAAAAACAAGGTTATTACTTATAAGCAGTACTGCGGGGAGTACCCTACCTCCATTGGTTTTGCGCTGTGGATGGCATGCAATATCTTAAAAGAGAAAAAATTTCAGGGAACGCCGGTGAGCAATATCTTAATCTATAACAATTACCTGCAAAGGTACCCGGCGCTGTACCTTTTATCCGCATGTTAAACTTCAGAAATACCAATATTGCCTTTGCATTGCTGCTCATGGCGCTTATGGTGTTTGATATCATCTTCAGCGTGCCTTTTTACGTCTATTTGTTGCTTGTCATTTCCTACCTGTCATTCCTCTTTTACGGCAGCTATTTTGTGCATTCGCAATTTTACATGAAAACTATTTGTAAAGCGGATATAAATGAAAAAAAAATCGCTGTTAGTTTTGACGATGGCCCTTTGGAACAACATACCCCCCAGATATTGCACATACTGAAAACATACAATATAAAAGCCGCTTTTTTTTGCATAGGCAAAAATGCAGCAGCTAACAGGGAATTATTGAGGCAGGTACATCATCAGGGCCATACCATTGGCTCCCACAGCTATACACACGGGTATGGGTTTGACCTGCTGTCCTCAAAGAATATGCACAAAGACCTGGAGCAAATGCACCAATTGGTGAAGGAAGCGTTGGGTATTGAAATGAAATGGTTCCGGCCGCCTTATGGAGTTACCACCCCTAATTTAAAAAAGGCGGTTGAAGCAATGAACTATACAGCTATTGGCTGGAATGTGCGCAGTATGGATACTATAGCGAAAAATGAAACAACATTGCTTCAAAAACTGCATCGTTCTTTAAAACCGGGAAGTATTTTTTTATTTCATGATACAGCGGCCATTACTGTGAGCATCCTGCCCCGGTTTATAGAACAGGTACAGCAGGCCGGGTATGAAATTGTGCCGTTGGAGAAACTCATAAATTTGCAGTCTTATGCTGATTGAAAATTTATATACACTTGATACATTTAGCAACGAAGCCGGCAAGGCTATGGCTGCCATAACCATAAATGCCAGTCATAAGATTTTTGAAGGTCACTTCCCGGGCCAGCCGGTATTACCGGGCGTATGCCAATTGCAGATAATAAAAGAATTACTGGAGCGCGCTACCGGGAAAAAACTGTTCTTATCAGAGGCCGGCAGCTGTAAGTTTTTGCAGCTGGTGGATCCTGCTAAAACCAATGTACTGCTTATAACCATAGATTATAGTGGTAATGATACAGCAATAACCGCTAATGCTGTTATTAAAAGCGGGGAAGTGATTTTTCTTAAAGTAAATGGAGGAATATTTTTACAAAATTAAATACATCTGGTAAAACGTTTTTATGCTAACAACAGAGGATATAAAAAAACAAAGTCAATACTTTTTCTTCCAGTAAGCCTGTTGAAGAATTAATTGAAGAGATTATTGTAATGTATAAAATTGAAAAAGGGTTGGAAGATATTAATAATGGCGATGTTACAGACTAGAAAAACTTTAAGGAAGAAATAAGAGCATGGTCAAAATCCGAATAGCGAAAACTGCTAAAACAGATATCAGGAATATCTATGAGTATATTTTAAAACAGTCTGCCAAAATGCCGAACTGCTGAAACATACCATTCTTGAAGCGATTGACTCTCTTTACAAATTTCCAGAAATAGGGCAGATAGTAAAAGAAGTACAAAATCCTTTATTTAGGGAAGTTAGGATTTATAAATATAGGATCATATATAGATACGATAACAGTGAAGTAGTAATTCTTACGGTGCATCACAGCTCACGATTGTTAACTAACAACCCGAGCTTTAGTATTCTGCTTTAATCAATCAAAGGCTTTTTATTCCGGCAATTAAATGCGCCACTATATTCTCTTCCATATCCTGTGCCGTATGGCTTTTAGCGCTGCGCTGCCAGAACTCAAGTCCGCGTACCGAAGACAAAATATTTAATACCACCACATAAGGCATTACAGGCTTCAGCTCGCCATTTTGGATACCGGTTTCCACAATGGCTTCCATACGCTTCACATAATCCCGGCGGTCAGCAGCAAACCGGGAGAGCTTATCACCTTCCAGGTGCATCCACTGGCTTACCATAACAGAGTATTCTTCAAACCGGTTCATCATCATGCGGGTGTGGAAGCGGATAAGTGATTCTATTTTTTCCAGCGAACTGGTATGGACCTTTTGCAGGTCATCTAAATGCTGCCGGCACTCTTCAGAAACGCTTTCTATAATTTCTTCCAGTATCTGGGCTTTGGATTGTATGTGATTATAAAGGCTGGCAGCTTCTATGCCAATCTTTTCAGCAAGGTCGCGCATAGAGCTTGCAGCAAAGCCCTTTTCCCTGAACATTGCTGCCGCAGTTCTGAGAATGATCTCTTTTTTTGCTGATTTTTTGCGAGACATTATACCCATTATATCAAAACTATGTTTTTTAATTCAAACCCGTTAAAAATGTAATGCATGCCGGATGCACAACATTTTTTAGCGCTCTGCGAAACATTCTGTTTCGCAGGATTATTATATAGCCCTTGGCTATTTTTAAATGTAGCTAAAAGCTACAACCTATAAGGGGCCGACTAAAAAGGTAAACGAAGGTTCTGAGAATTGCATAAACGCCTATTAGCCTCCATCACCTACCCGAATAAATGAATCATTTGGCAACCTTTTTGGTCAGCCCCAACAGCGATGTTAAGAGCAGCAATATTAAACAACGCTACAGCTGAACCATGGCTTTAATAACGCCGTTTTTAGGATCGAGCCAGGATTCAAAATTTTCTTTCACCTCCTCAAAACCTACCGTATGCGTTATGTAGGTTTTAGGATTTACCCTACCTGCTTTCATGCTTTTGATGACATGTTCAAAATCATCGCGCGTGGCATTGCGGCTACTCATGAGCGTTGACTCACGCTTATGAAACTCGGGATGGCTGAATGAGAAAGGTTCTTTTTGTAACCCTATCAATACATAATTGCCACCATGCGCCAGGTAATGAATGGCGTTATTGATGGCCCTCAGATTTCCGGTAGCATCAATAACAGCTGTAGGCATATCGCCTCCTGTAATTTCTTTTAACTGACCGGCAACATCCTTATCCATAGCATTAACGGCAGCATGCACTTCCAGGTTTTCTTTGCAAAACTGCAGACGCTGTTCATTTACATCCAGCGCAATCACTTTAGCTCCTGCAATACGCGCAAATTCCATAGTCCCCAGGCCAATAGGACCAGCACCAATTATCAAAACAAAATCACCGGGAGCAACATCAGCACGCCTTACCCCATGCGCTCCTATAGCAAGCGGTTCTACAAGGGCCAGTTCGTCAAAGCTCAGCCCTTCACCATGTAATAAATATTTTGAAGGGACAGAAATATATTCTTTCATACCCCCGTCAATATGAACACCAAATACCTTTATATCGGCACAACAATTAGGCTTGCCCCTGCGGCAGGCAATACAGGTGCCGCAACTGAAATAAGGAATGACTGAAACGGCCTCGCCTTTTTCAAAACCAGGTGCATTGTCAAAGTCAACCAGCTCACCCGAAAGCTCATGCCCTAAAATACGCGGATAATTAAAAAACGGCTGCGTTCCTTCATAAGCATGAAGGTCGGTACCGCAAATACCAATTCTTTTAATCTTTATGATGGCGCAGTTTTTTTCCGGTTCAGGAACCGGCATATTTCCATATTCAAATAAACCGGGTGATGCGCATATTAATGTTCTCATTGTTTACAAATGTGAATAGTCTTTATCAATCAATCCATCTTCTTTCATTCTTTGCCAGAATACAGCGGGGATTTCGGCATTAGCCATTTCTATATTATGCCTTACGCGTTTAGGATTGCTGCTGTTTAATGCAATGCTTTTCACCCCGGGAATATGCAATCCAAAATAAATAGCTGCTGCCGGGGGTGTTATATTATATTCTGTACAGAGCTCATTAAATCTGTCGCGCCATTTATAATAACTTGCATGCTCAGGGTTTTCCCTGCTCAGCTGTATATAATTAAAATAATCGCTGCCCATTAAAAAGCCTCCGTGAAAAACGGCAGAGTTGATGATGGTAATCCCTTTCTGATGCAGCGCTTCCACAAAATCAACCAGCTCCTTTGGATGATTATAAATGGTATAGCTGTTGGCTATCATTACCCAGTCCAGCTGCACATCCTTCGATATTTTTTCAATAGAACGCCAGTCCTTGGCGCCGATACCAATACCTGCCACTACGCCTTTCTTTTTCAGATCGGCCAGGGCCCTGTAAGCCTCCAAAACATCAGTGTATCTCTTTTGATAGTCATCATCATCTGTAGCTGCTGCCAGGTATTCATCAGGGTCGTGCACCGAAGCAATCTGCGAATCGTAGTCACCCAATAGCTCATTACCTTCTTCAAAGCACTGCAATATGCCGCTGTAGCTTATTTTTTGCTCGGCATCGTATTTAAGATGCTCCCATATCCCCTGCTCAAAAGTAGGCTCGGGGGTAGTAAGCGGTTTTCTTACCCAGGCAAGCTTATTGCTGATAAGCACCTCGTCTTTGGGGATGCCCAGCTCTTTTAAACATTTACCTAAATCTTCCAAAGCCAGCCCGGCACCATATTTCCCGGCAGAATCAAACATGGGCGTTCCGGGGCAGGCATCAATATATTCTTTAACAATATCCATTTTTTCCTGGAGGGATCTTTCTTTGTAAAGATTACCTAACAGGCTGGTTCCGGATATTACTTTTGGCAGCGTTAATTGCATATTGTAAAAGCTGTTTTAATCTTTAAGCTATCACTAAGAACAGTAAGAAATATAAAGATAGCTTCAATATTGGTTTAATTACAATATTGAAAAAATAAAAGTGTTTTTATAACCAATCTGTTTTTAACTTGCCGTAAAATACTTTTTTATGAAGCATAAGATTTTATTATGGCTGCTATCCATTGCTGTTTTGTTTCCGCTTTCAGGCGTATATGCCCAGTCTTTCCCTTCATTTGAAAAGCATACGCTTATAAAAAACCAGGATACCTTACCCTACCGGCTGTTATTGCCCCAAAATTATGATCCGCATAAAAAATACCCGCTTGTTATTTTTTTACACGGATCCGGCGAGCGGGGCAATGATAACGAAAAGCAGCTCACCCACGGTGCCGCTCTTTTTCTTAAAGAGGAGAACAGGGCAGCGTTTCCTGCCATTGTAGTTTTTCCTCAATGCAGCCAAAGATCTTTCTGGAGCAATGTAAAAATTACAGGCGCGGGCAAAGACAGGTCTTTTGAGTTTACAGCCGGTGGCGCCCCTACCTTTCCCATGCAGCTGGTAATGGAACTTACCAAAGAGCTGTTTGATAAATACAGCGTGCAACGTAAAAAAGTATATGTGATAGGATTAAGTATGGGTGGCATGGGCACTTTTGAGCTGGTAAACAGAATGCCCCGGACCTTTGCTGCAGCCATCCCTATATGTGGCGGGGCCAGCGCAGCTACAGCCCCTAACCTGAAAAAAGTAAAGTGGTGGGTATTTCACGGCGCTAAAGACGATGTAGTGCCGCCAAAATATTCAGAAGAAATGGTAGCCGCCATGAAAAAAAGCAAAGTGAATGTTAAGTTTACATTATTTCCGGATGCCAATCATAATAGCTGGGATGCAACGTTTGCACAACCCGGACTATTAAACTGGCTGTTTTCGCAACAGCGTAAATAAACTGCTATATTATTTTCTTATTAAATCAGCTTTTATACAAAATTTATCCTTAAAAAACATGTTATTTTAGATGGGGTACCAAAACTTTTTTAAGTAAATTTGTTATTATAGTAAAGCGGTATATAATTTGCTATAAATCTGTACCCCAATTGGATAAATTTTATTTGATGAAAAAAACGTACAGTGTATTAGGTTTAGTGTTACTAGGTGTTGCGGTTACAGCCGTTGCCGGGGCTTTGTGCAACATAAAAGTACAAAAACGCAAATCACGCCACCGCCTTTCTGCCGTGTCAGATGAGGGATATGAAATTGCCCATGATATTATTTATCCTGATAAATATGCCTCCCAGAAAGATAAAAGGCTCAGGTATGGCCCGGTCTTTTAACTAATACACCATTTATTTATTCCGGAATAAATCCACATTCTGCAAGCGTTGATTTTGCATTTGCTGACTGCAGCCATTCATATAATTTATAGGCCATGGAATTATGGTCTAAATTAGACCGGATGGCAACATACAATTTTGTTATAAAGGGATAGGAGCCGTCTTTAATCGTTCCCTCGCCAGGAAAAGCGCCGTTGATGGCTATTTTGGGTATTTCACTATCGGGTACACGCGCCTGTAAATTTTTGTAGTTATTAAAGGTGTAACAAACAGCATTTTCGTTTCCCCTGATTTCCTGGAAAACCCCCAACATTCCCCCAATGCCGCTTTCGGGAAAATCTGCCGGTTCCAGGCCAGCCATTACCAGCGCTCTGAACACCTCCTCGCTGCCCGAATTGCGCGGACGTGTAAAAACCTTTATATCTGCATCCTTACCGCCAACTTCCGACCAATTGGTTATTTTACCGGTATATATTTTGCGTACCTGGTCCGCCGTAAGCGATTTTACGGGATTGTTTTTATTTACCAAAAAAACAAAAGCATCGGAAGCAATGGGGGTTTCCATAACCGAAACTCCGACAGCATTAGCATAGGCCTTTTCATCAGGCGAAGCGGTGCTGCTTCTGAGTATAATATCTGCTTTCCCGTCAACCAGGTTGATAAACGCATCGTGGGTTTTAGAGCTTTTTAATCTTTGCCAGAAAAAAGAAGAATACTGCTCAGGGATTTTTTCATATACCGGCTGCAAGAGCCATTCAGAACTAATGCCCGGCGCCACCCATTGGTAAGGTACCCCTAACATTTTACAGGCCACGGTTACGTTCAGCACACTCGCAGAAGTAGAACCATCTACTTTCGGATAGTTTTCAAAAGAAATATTTTCTATCCCCGTAAATTTTTCTCCCTGCTTTTCCTTGTTGCAACCTGTGCAGGCAATAATTGCAACCAGTAAAAAAATAGCGGCTTTATTCATGATCGGCTTGGATTTTTATCTTTTATAAGACGAATAAGTTTGTCCAGATGCAACAGCGCCGGTTATACGCGAGATAATGTTTTGAGATTTCCTCATTTAATTTCAGAAATATTTGTGTATTCGTGGCAATGTTTGCTGTTGTAGCAACTATTTTTGAAGTATATGCGTAAACTTTTGCAATACCTGTTCAGAAAGCCTATCTTATGGCTATCAGACAGGTTTGCCTCACGCCCTGATAAAGAAAGAATTTACAATGCCCTTTCAAAGCTCTACAACAGTATTTTAGAAGAGCCGGGGGAAAAGGGCCCTGTTATTTCCCTGGATGATTATGGCGGGCGATTTATTATTTTTTCAGACCAGCATAAGGGCAACCGGAACGGTGCTGATGATTTTGTAACTGCCGAAGCAAGCTACCTGGCAGCACTGGAATACTATTATCAGAATAATTTTTGCTTTATTGGCCTCGGCGACTGTGAAGAGCTTTGGGAGAATCTTTTCTGGCAGGTGAAAAAAGCCTATAAAGCTACTTTTGAGCTGGAGGGCAGGTTCCTTTCACAAAATGCTTTTATTAAAATATTCGGTAATCACGATCTGTATTGGGCCAATGATCCCCTGGCTTCTTTTGAGCTGGAAAATATATATGGGCAGAAAGTAAAAGTGTATGAAGGAGCTATTTTAACAACAGAGGTGAACGGCACGCCATTGCAAATATTATGCACACATGGGCACCAGGGCGATGCTAACAGCGACGGCAACTGGTTTACAAAATTTTTTATAGCCAGGATATGGGCGCCTTTACAATCGTTCCTGCGTATCAATCCCAACGAGCCCTCCAATGATAGTTATAAAAAAACCATACATAACGAGATAATGTATGAGTGGAGCGCCACCCAAAAAAATATGATACTGATCACGGGCCACACGCACCAGCCGGTGTTTGAATCACTCACCCACCTGGAACGGCTGCACCGGCAAATGCGTTTTGCCGAAGAGCATAAGGACGAAAGCCTGATTGCAAAGATCAATGACGAGGTAAAAACCTATCAAAAGCGCTTTGATACGCTGGATGAGGATTATACTGCCATAAAACCTACTTATTACAACACAGGCTGCTGCTGCTTTTCAGATGGAGATATAACAGGCATAGAAATAGAAAACGGTTTTATCCGCCTTATAAAGTGGCAGCATAAAACCGTAAATCCGTCAAGAGTGGTCCTGGAAGAAAAGCTATTGTCTGACCTGGTAAAGTAAAAAGCCTACCATATAAATTTCGCCAGCGATTTACCGGCTTTGGCATACGCTTCAGAAATTCTCCAGCTTGTATCAAAATCGTATCCCATTGCATCGCGGCCGGGGGCGTTATCAATAGTAATAACGGCTACAACCTTATTCCTGTTAGCTGTTTCTACAATAGTAACAACTGCGTTAATAGACGCACTTTTTCTCCATGCACCTACATTAAAGCCCGGCTCTATAAATGTAGTATGAAATATTAAAGTATATTTTGCGCTCTTTTCATTTTTTACGTTCGATTTTTCTAAAAACTGTTCCAGGAACTGGGGCTCATAAGCGCGGCTTCTGTCATTGATCCATGCTTCGGCCCATTTATCACCTTTGCCTTCCTCTTTTTTATTGTACTCTTCTCTTTTTTTCGCAATGTATTCTTCTTCATTCTTGAATTTGCCCACACCCAGGTTGTCATAGGTAAATTCTATATTCAGGGCCTTTTCGCCTTTAAGAGCGCTGGCATCCCCTTCTTTTACTTTTATTTTCTGACCATTTGCAAGGCTGCAGAACAACAGTGAAGCCACTATTAACGAGAGCGCATACAGTTTCATAAATAATATAGTTTTTGTTTAAAATTTATTGTGTTACAAAGATAAAGCTATGTTGCATCCCCTGGTACTGATTGTATATAATAATACGATCTACCTGGCTAAGGTTATGCTCATTTTTATAGAAATGGGGCGGCAGGTTTTGTTCTTTAAGTGCATAGCAGGCCAGCCATAAAGCAAAAGAGGATGCGGTGGGGTACTCTCCGGTTACATGCTTAAAACGGGCTACGGGTATAGCCGAGCCAAATACCTCCTCACAGCTCTCATAAAGTGGGGTTTGCCGCAAATCGCCGTTTTCTCCGGATAAAAAAATGGTATTATCGGCAACCGGGGCCCATTCAGCAATAAAATCCTTAAACCGGCCAACCACCGTTCCGGGATCTGTGCTGTGAAACAGGCTAACCGCTTTTATTTGAGCCAGGGCATTTACCGGGCTGCCATTTACAATAAACATAGCTGCGCCTTCACCTGCAATGGTAGCAGGGGTTTTATCAGTATAAAGGTGTTTATTGGTTTTGATTTTGCTATACCAGCCGGCCAGGCAGTCAATATTATAGTTATAGGAAGATATTTCGTCCACCCCGCCTACCAGGTAACTTTTATGCGAATGCCCGCTAATAAGCATTTGGGCATCCAGCAAAGCATTTTCAAAAGCCAGGCCGTTATGAACGTGCGTGGCATTATAGCCCCGGTTTTTAGTGATCAGGCTTAATTGACCGGCAATGGCATTGGGTGTGCTTTGTACAAAAGCAGCGGGGGCTAAAAGCCCCTCTTCATAGTCAACAATCTGGTTGAGGAATATAATGCAATCCTCCATCCCTCCGTTGGCAGTGCCAATAATAATGCCGTCTGCCACATTATTCTTAAGTAAAGGCAAGCCGGTGCCAATGCCCATCCTCACCGCTTTACTCATGCGGCGCAGCATAGCCGGTGGTACCCCTTCCAATACAGGTTCTTTAGCTAACAGCTTACCATCAGCAGAAATGCTTATTTCTTCCAGTTGAATAAGGCCGTTGGTTTGCTGCGGGGAGATACAGGTATGTTGATGAATGTACATTGCTTAGTATTTTAGAGGGCAGAAGTACCGGTAAAAGCCCTTTTCCAATTCAGTAATGATGCCAAAATGCCCTCTCATAAAAGAAATGCAAAGCATTTTAAACTATCTTAAATTTTTGAGAACACCAGCGAAGTGCAATTGCCGCCGAAGCCGAACGAATTAGACATAACATGCCGCAGATGTGTTTTCTTATATTTCCTCACAGGAACCTGCATTGTTGAAGCAATGGGTTCTTCAAAATTCAATGAAGGATATATTTCCTGGTTTTGCAGGCCCAAAATACTGTAAACAGCTTCCACAGCACCTGCGGCACCAAGAGTATGGCCGGTATAGGATTTAGTACTTGCAAAGGCAGGCACTTTTTCAAACAGCCGCAGCATGGCAACGCTTTCCGTTTCATCATTATTTTCGGTAGCTGTACCATGTGCATTTATAAAATCTATGTCGCCCGGCTTCAACCCTGCCACTTCAAGCGCTCTTTGCATGCAAAGAAAAGGGCCTTCACCGTCAGCCGAAGTAGCGGAAGCGTGAAATGCATCGTTACTGTTTCCATACCCCGTTACTGCTGCATATATATTTTTGCCCGCCGCATCCTCTTCCTTTTCCAACACCAGGAAAGCCGCCCCCTCACCAAGATTCAGCCCTTTCCTGCCGGCATCAAATGGACGGCAAGGCTTATCAGATAATATCATCAGCGCGTTAAACCCGTTAATGGTGTATTTGGACAGGCTGTCCACGCCACCGGCAATCACTTTTTTAGCCAGTCCGTTCTTTATTAAACGCGCCCCATACATAATAGCATTGGCCGATGAAGAGCAGGCCGTATTAAATGTATTTACAATTCCGCCAATACCCAGCTGCTGCTGCAGAAAAAGAGTATTGGCGCTGTTAGAATAAGACTGCAGATAAGGGGAAGCACTTTGATCCGGCAAATTAGCATCAGCATACATTTCATCCGTCAGGCACATACCGCCAACGGTGCTGGCCCCTACCAGCGCGGTAGCAGCATCAGAGAGCACCGCTTCTGATAAGCAGGCGTCTGCAATGGCCTGCTGTACTGCATAAAAGGCTATCAAATCTGTTCTTGTAGCCGAAGCATTAGTAACATTCAGTTTTTCAGCAAGGGCCGCAGTAGCCATTTTAATTTCTCCTAAGGGCTGCTTTTCTATGTATTTACTGCGCAAAAAATGAGCCTTACCAATACCACTTTTGCCATTCATTAAAGCGGTACGGTGTTCACTGAGTACCTCCCCGATAGCAGTAATAATTCCTATACCTGTTACTACAATCCGGCCCATTATAATAAATTATTTAGTACGGTGCTGCTCTATATAATCAGCCATCGTGTTTATACTGGTCAATATTTTCCGCCCTTCTTTAGGGTCCTGTATATTAATCCCGTATTCGCGTGAAAGCATCACTATCAGCTCAATAGAATCAATAGAGTCTAATCCCAGGCCCTCACCAAATAAAGGTTCATCGTCCTTAATATCAGCAGGGCTTACTGTGTTAAGGTTTAAAAACTTTACTATTTGCTCTTTTACCTGCTGCTTCAACGCATCCTTTTCCATATTACGCTTTTAAAAGTGTGAACGTCAAAAATAACAACTTAGCAACAAATCTGTCAATTTATAATGATAAAACTGATGAACAAAATACGGGATACAGGTGTAATAGGTACAATATTCGTGCACCGCACATCTATTTAAACAATGAGTTAACTTTGTTTTTTAAAAAATGATCAACGTGCGAAAAAAAACTATTTATTACCTTATATTTTTTGTTGCGCTGTCCCTGTTGTTTTACGGCATTGCAGTGTGGTTTATTCCTGACTATAACAACAGAAAGCTGGAGCCCATCAGTAAAGTAGCAAAGTTCCGGTTTACCAACCAGGACGGGCAGGCTTTTACCAATAAAGATGTGGAAGGCAAAGTATATGTGGCAGAATTTTTCTTTACCACCTGTCCTGGTATTTGCCCTATGATGAACGATAATATGAAACAGGTGTATGAAAAATATAAAGATGAACCTGATTTCCGCATCCTTTCCTATACCTGCGATCCTAAAACAGATTCTGCTACAAGGCTTAAAGTATATGCAGATTCTATGAAAGTAAATACCGATAAATGGGTATTTCTCACCGGCAGAAAGGATAGCCTCTACAATATGGCAAGGTTTAGTTATTCTATTGATGACGCTAATAATAATCTGACCCATATTGAAGATGATTTTATACACAGCCAGCTCTGGGCGTTGGTAAACCGCAAAGGAGAAGTGATGGCCATTTATGACGGACTGAAACAAAAAGAAATTAACGGGCTGATTAAGGATATTAAAAAAGAATTAAAGACTTTGTAACCCGGCTATGAAATCTATCGAATCCATATTAAAAGCTAATAAACTGAGCGTTACTGCCGGAAGGCAGAAAATTTTACAGCTGTTTCTGCACAGCGGAGGTGCTTTGGCCCATGCAGATATAGAAAAGAATGCCGGTGAGCACTTCGATAGGGTAACCATCTACCGCACACTGCAGGCTTTTGTTGAAAAGGGATTGATTCATACCATTCCTACTTCGGATAATTCCATCAAATATGCCTTGTGCAAAAATGATTGTACCGAAGGCCATCACCACGATCATCATGTACATTTTGTTTGTACTACCTGTAACAATACTTATTGCCTGGATGGGGTGGTAACACCTGATATTTATTTGCCGGAGGGCTACGAATTGTATGATCTTGAAGTAGTTGCAAAGGGTGTTTGCAAAAGCTGCAAGCCTGCAGGCACTAAAAAAGCCCTGGGGTAGAAACACCAGGACTTTTGATTAATGTTTTGATTAGGACATCTAAATTAAATACTTTTTATAAAGACTCCAAAAAAAATCCAATTACTTGACTGTAAACAATTTTATTCTTTTTTACCTCCTACCAGCGAGTAAAGAATGGAAGATCCCAGCGACAACAAGATGCTGAAAGCCAGTGCCCACCAGAAACCATCTACCTGGGCGCCCTTAAAAAAGCTTTCGGACAGCATCACCATAAGTGCATTAATAACCAGCAGAAATAAACCTAATGTGAGCACCGTGACCGGGATGGTTAAAATAACCAGGATGGGCTTCACTATGGCATTAAGCAATGCCAGTACCAGGGCAAAAAGCGCTGCTGTTTTCATATCTGCGAAGTGCACACCACTTAAAATATACTGTAACAGGTAAGCAATTAAACCGGTGATCAGCACTTTGAGGATAAAATTCATTTTAGGTGCAATTTTGTAAAGTAAAGATAACTACTAATAAGCCATGAAGTTAGTACAATATTAGCTTAATAATATTTTTAAAACGGCTGCGCCATATTTTTATTTTGCGGGCAGTACAGAACTATTCTGTGTTTAAAGATATATTTGTACATGCGGCGAAAAATCATTTATATCGTTAACCCTATTTCCGGCAGAGGCTCTAAAAACAGTGTGCAAAATACCATAGCAGCCGAAACGCTGAAGGCAGGTATTCCTTTCCAGTTTTTTCCCTCTGTTGCAAACGGAGACTACGCCTTCCTGAGGGAAAGCATTCTCTCTGAAAAAATTACAGATATCGTAATTGTGGGCGGCGATGGTACGGTGAGCCAGGTAGTAGACAGCTTAAAAGACATGCCGTTACAGTTTGGTGTTATTCCCTGCGGCTCGGGAAACGGACTTGCATTTGGAGCAGGGATCCCTAAAACACCCAAAAAAGCGCTGGAAATTATTTTTAATAACCGCACACACCTGGTTGATGGTTTCAGGATCAATAACCGGTTTGCCTGTATGCTTTGCGGTATAGGCTTTGACGCCCAGGTGGCACACGATTTTGCAAAAGCCAACCAGCGCGGATTAGCAACTTATGTCAAAAAAGTATTCAGCAATTTTTTCTCCGCAAAACCCTATTCCTTTAAAATAACGCTGAACCATAAAGTTTTCAAAACCGATGCCTATTTTATAAGCATTGCCAACAGCAACCAGTTTGGCAATCACTTTACCATTGCGCCCAGGGCCAGCCTTAACGATGGCATGATAGATGTGGTGATTGTTACGGATCAATCCAGGCTTACACTGCTATACAATACAATGATGCAGGTAGGCGGATTGAACGGTTTGCAGAAAAGCGAAAACATAAATGAAAATAAAAGCATTATCTACTTTCAAACCAATGAAATAAGGATAAGTAATTATAAGGAAGCGCCGTTACATATTGACGGGGAACCGGTGGAAACAGAAAAAAAACTGCACTTTGTAACAGAGCCCTCCTGCTTTAAATTGCTTACAGGTAAAAAAAGTTTGTAATGACCGGTACCCTAAAGCTACCCAATTTTTATATGCCCGGTGAGGTGGATGCCGGCTGCGATGAAGCCGGGCGGGGCTGTTTTGCGGGGCCGGTATTTGCCGCTGCAGTGGTATTACCTGCCGGCTTCCACCATCCGTTGCTGAATGACAGCAAGCAGGTAAATGCCGCTACGCGCGATATTTTAAGAAATTATATTGAAACGTTTGCATTAGCCTACAGCGTGGCTATGGTAGATGTTGCAGAGATTGATACGATCAATATTCTGAAAGCCTCGCAAAAAGCCATGCACCTGGCCCTGGATGGATTGCAGGCCCGCCCCGGCTTTATTTCGGTAGATGGTAATTATTTCATCCCCTATAAAAATATCCCTCACCAATGTATTATTAAAGGCGATGGGAAGTATGCCCATATTGCCGCAGCCAGCATACTTGCCAAAACCTACCGCGATGAATATATGAGGCAATTACATACCGCTTATCCCCAGTATAACTGGCACTCCAATAAAGGCTACGGTACGGCCGAACATCGTTTAGCCATCGAAACCCATGGCATCTGCGAGCATCATAGAAAAAGTTTTAAAATAACATCGGCACAGCTTACTTTTTTTGAGCAGAAATACTAAAAAATAGTTAACAGTTTTTTTCCTGAACAACCTGCTGCATTAAATAGCTGTCTGTTATTAACAGAAAGAACATCATTTTAGGATAGTGTTGAAAAATGATTTACCTGACCATTAAAACTTATCAATGATGAAAAGAATCGCCTTATTGCTATTTATTGCAATATTTACTTTGACTGCAACAGATGCATTTTCGCAGAGAAGGCCGTTGCCGCCTCATAAAGTGCATTATAAAAAGTATAAGCACAAAAAGCCGGGAAGGCATCATATAGCAAGATATCATCATCATAAAAAGTATCACTCTCGTTACAGGTACAGGCGGGCTCCAATGCCACCCAGGCATCCACATCACCCTTCAGTGCATCGTGTTCCGTTACCTCCTCATCCTCCATTGCCCCCAGGGCTGTAACAGCAGGAAACAGGGGTGAAAGGTTGACAAGTTAACAGGGCGGACGGCTATGACCAGTAACCAGCATCCGGTATCTGTTCTGTAGGAACAAAACGTATATAGAAAAATCACCCATTCAATGTAGTGCCCCATACGGGGTACAAGAACACCGTTACATATTTTATCCTGTCAACGTTTTATCGCCCCGCAATATTCAGAGCCGCTAAAATGCATATTCCGAAAGAAAAGCGTGAAGATTGCTGATGTTATTCAATATTTGATTGTCATCAAACCGGTTTTCCATAATTATAAAGTTAGCAATTCCCCATCCTCCCCTTCCGCCTTGCGCTGCAAACTATTCCGCGTATATAACCTTTTCTTTTTTATATTTATAAGAGAAAAAGCATCTCGGGTTTTTAGCCTGCAGCAGCAGGCAACATAAAAAAATATGCGATGAGAAAATGGTATGCCCTGCTGATAATTGCCTTTATCTGTGTAAGTACCGGCCTGGTAAAGGCTCAGCCTAATATTGTGCTGATCATTTCAGATGATCATGCCTACCAGGCCATAAGCGCTTATGGCAACAGCACTATCAAAACGCCTAATATAGACAGGCTTGCGCAACAGGGAGCCCGCTTTACCAAATCCTATGTTAACAACTCGCTTTGCGGACCCAGCAGGGCAAGTATCTTAACCGCAACATACAGCCATAAAAACGGGTTCAGGGACAATGACCATTCTACCTTTAACTTTAACCAGAACAGCTTTGCCAAAGAATTACAAAAGGCCGGGTATCAAACCGCATGGATTGGGAAAATGCATCTTTCTAACGAAGCAGTGGAGGGCTTTGATTACTACAGTATATTACCCGGGCAGGGCCAATATTATAATCCTGATTTTATAGAATCTGCCGGGAAACGAACAAGATATAACGGCTATGTAACCAACATTATTACAGACCTGGCAAATGGCTGGCTGGATAAAAGAGATCACAGTAAACCGTTTTGCCTGGTCATTGGACATAAAGCCACGCACCGGCCCTGGCAGCCAGACCTTCCTGACCTGGGGCGATACGACAGCCTGACTTTTAAGCTGCCTCCGAATTTTTATGATGACTACAGCTCAAGAAAAGCAGCCGCTGTCCAGGATATGACCATCTCCGAAACCATGACACTTGATTATGACCTTAAAGTGTACCCCAACCAGGACTCTTTGGGTACCAGCTGGGACGTTAAAAGAATGGATGCCGCCCAAAAGGAAAAATACCTCGCCTACTATGATAAGATTCAAAAACAGTATTTAAAGAAAAAGCCTACAGGGAGGGCGCTTACAGAATGGAAGTATCAGCGTTATATGAAAGACTACCTGGCTACTGCAGCTTCACTGGACAGGAATATTGGAAGAACGCTCGACTATCTTGATAAAAACGGGTTAGCGGATAATACTATTGTTATTTATATGTCGGACCAGGGTTTCTATATGGGCGAACACGGCTGGTTTGACAAAAGATTTATGTATGAGGAATCTTTCAGGACGCCTATGGTAATGCGCTATCCGGGAGTAATTAAACCCCAAACGGTTATCAGCAATCTTATTATGAGCATTGATATAGGACCTACGCTTTTACAGGCTGCCGGCGCTGCGGTTCCCGGTCAAATGCAGGGCTATTCCTTCCTTCCCTTACTGCAGCAAAAACCTTATACTGCAAGAAAGGATATGTATTATCACTACTATGAAAACGGGATCCATGCTGTTTCCCCGCATTTTGGAATAAGCACCGGGCGGTACAAACTGATCCGGTTTTATGAAAAGGTAGACTCCTGGGAGTTATTTGATCTTGAAAAAGATCCACAGGAAATGCGGAACGTTTATACTGATAAGCGCTATCAGCCCGTAGTTGCTGAACTTAAAAGAAAGCTGTTATCCCTTATTAAGAAGTATGAAGATGAGGAGGCGGAAAAAATATTCAACACCCCTATTAGACTGGCTATTAAATAGGGCTTGCTGTTAAACTGCCACAGATGCACAGATGTGCCTTCGGCACAGGATTTCTTGGAATACGCTATCACAGATAGTACTATTTGCCTGCGAGCATATTTGTAAATTAAGTGCAAATCCTTTGCAGCAAAAATTTTGTTCATCCACAGTCAATGCAAAAAAGACATTTGTTTTGAATTATCTTATTCATCTTTTCCAAAATATCTGTGCATCAGTGGCAATATTTACCGTTTTTACAAAAGATCAAAAATATATCCGAGTTAACCAGCAGACCCTAAGTAGGGCCGGCTATTTAACTTAGATTTCTTTCGCGAATGCAGTAAATGATGCCCTAATTATTACGCCGGTCCAGTCCCCAGATAAGTTTTGTTTGAATGGTATGAAGGAAGTTGTTTTCGCTGAGGCGCAGCAGGTTGATAGTAAATTTCTCTTTTCGTACTGCCAGTGATACATTTTTTGAAATCACCTCTTTCCGGGAATCGAGCGCGCAAATGATCTCATCGGACCGGCTTTCTATTTCAAAAGAAATGATACTGTTGTCATTGATCACCAGCGACCTTACATTCAGGTGATGTGGCGCCACCGGGGTTATGCTGAAGTTCTCTGAATCAGGAAAAACAATAGGGCCACCGCAGCTTAAAGAATAGCCGGTAGAACCGGTAGGGGTACAAACAATTAAGCCATCGGCCCAATATGTATTTAAAAATTCACCGTTAATATAGGTATGTATTTTAAGCATGGATGCCATATCACGCTTATGAATAGCAAATTCGTTCAGCCCGAAAGGGATGTTGTCAAACAAAGGCATGTCGGCATCTACATGAATTAACGTACGCTTTTCGCTGATGTAGGTTCTCAATGCCAGCGCTTTTATAGCCAGCGATAAATTGTCACGCCCAATGCTGGCCAAAAATCCCAGGCGGCCAAAATTGATGCCCATTATAGAAATAGGCTTGTCTTTTACCAGGGTAACCGTATCCAGTATGGTTCCGTCACCACCCAGGCCAATAATAAATTCCACATCTTTATCCAGGTCTTCTCCCGAAGTAAAGGTTGGCGTATAGTCAGACAGGTTGATATAAGGTTTTAAACTGGCAAATAAAGGCTCGTACACCACATACTTCAATTTGTAGTTCTTCAGTTCTTCAAAAAATGTTTTTACATCATCAAATGATTCCGGATCAATACCCCTGCTATATACGGCTACCTTCATCTGTATATTTTTTATTGTTTTTGTAGTTGGATGAACTTACGCATAAAATTAAAATATGGCCTTTTTTTCAGAATAAAACCTGCTTTCACCCAGATGGTTAAAAGAAAATTCAAGCCTGAGCGTAAAATCGTAATCCGTAAAAATGTCAAGCCCAAAACCGCCGCCATACAGCATCCGGTTATTGAGGCCGGTAGCCCAGGGCTGGGGGTTGTGCGCGTAACCCGCATTACCATAAACCTTCCCATAAATTTTTAAAGGGATAAGGCTGGCCAACCATCTCTTAAATATCGGCGGTTTGATGCTAAAATTAGTAATTTGTTTGGCAAGTGTGGATTTTATTAAACCGCCGGCAGTTCCGTCTATTACATAATATTCGTATCCGCTCATTGTAAGATCTCCATAACCTAGCAACTGCGAAGTATAAAAAGGCTGTTTTTGTGGTAATTTCAGCGAGCCCAGCGCAGAAATACTATAAAAAGTTTTAGGATTTCCTAAATGCCAGTAGCCAACTCCCTTAGCGGTAAAATGCCATACGTTCATTTTACTGCTGAACCCTATTTTAGAAGCAAGCAGCTCTGCCGCATAGCCTTTTGTAGGATAAGGAATATTATCAAGGTTGCGGAACACAAGCTTGTAATAAACTTCGGGGTAATTAACACTGGTTATACCCCTGTTCAAAAAATAGGGGTTCCTTTTTAAAACGGTGTCCCCCACTTTAAGCGTTTGATATCCTAACCCAAAAAGATGTATGGTATAAAATTCCGGGCGGTAAGTAAGCTCAAGAGCTCCTTTAAAAAAGTTCCTGAGATATTCATTCCCTCCTCCACCAATAAAATCCGGCTTATTGCTCATCAGGGTGCCGGTATTTACCTCATGCGTTTTGCCCAATGACAGGCTCAGGTTTATACCCCATTTTAAATTTGAGTCAATATAGGGTCTGCTGTAACTCAGTTGTAACTGTTTGGTGTAACCTGTAATAAAATTAAACCTCAGCTTATCATTGTTGCCACTCACGTTATTGTAAGACAATTTTAGCCCGTAATCCAAACGGGAGATCTGGGCATTGTTATTGAACAGCCAGTCGCTCAGGCTTCTGTCCACAGGCTTTAAGTGTGGCGCCGGCAGCAGGTACCCACGCTCCTTAACGCTTATTATTATATCCATAAAAGCGCCTTCAACATCCAGCACTTTTATGCTAAAGTCTTTGGCTGATCTTGAAAAAAGAGAAAGGTTCAGCAATCTTGTTTGCGCCTCCGTTAATAATCCGGGAAGGTCTTTTATATTTACGGAATCACCTTCCCGGAAAGGCAGTTCCCTTAACATGATCACCCTGCGGGTGATTTTGTTACCTACAATATAAATATTCCTGATTGTAAAAACACTGTCTTCAAAAGACCGGTTTATAGTATCAGTTAAAAAATGGTTCGGAATAACAGAGGAAGAAACCCGGGAAGTATCAGCAGGTTGCCCGGTATCGCCTGGCTGTGCACAAATAAGCATGCAATTCCCGAGCAGAAATAACAGCCACAACAAATATTTTTTTATACCAGGCATTCTTACGTCACAGGGATTCAGTTATATTTAATGGTGGCGTATTAAACATTAAGATAGCTCATCAGGTTTTCATAATTGTTTTTCAGTTCATTAGTATATAGCTCTTCTCCAAAATAATATTTTACATAATAGTCATAACGCTGAAAACTGGCTACGATATCCGAAACCTCCAGCTTATTCAGCTTCAGTGTTACCTGGGTTTTGCCCGATTCACTGCTTTGAGAAGTGTTTAGCTGCGTGATCCGGGCATCATTACTTTCAACAATCCGGCCTATTTCCGAAAAAGAATAATGAAAGGTATCTACCTGAAGCACTATTAATGCACCGGGCTCATTTACCTGCAAAAAATCGGCCATATCCTGTAATAAATGGCCGGTTTCAATAATTCCGGTCAGCTTGTGCTCGTTATCTATTACAGGAAGAATGCTTAAATGAGAGGCTACAGCCAGCGAAACGGCTTTTAAAAAATGGTCAGCGGAGCTTACATAGACTTTGAGAAATAAGTGCTGAATATCTTCAATAAGCGTATTCTCATCTACATTCAGCAATGCCTCTTCTTTTACTATTCCGGCAAATTCATCTTCACTGGTAACCGCCAGTTCATGTACATTATAATCGTACATCAACTGTAATACATAGTACACCTTATCAGACAGTTTAACCTGGGGCAGACTTTCTAAGGGTAAATTACTAACTAACATTTTGCCTCTTTTATAGTAAGACTCCTATTCTCAGGCTTCTGTTGCAATAGCGGCATGTTTTTTTAAAAAATCAAACAAAATTTTATTGAACGTTTCGGGAACTTCCATCATAGGGGCGTGGCCGCATTTATCAATAAAATGCAGTTCGCTGTCGGGTAGTAGCTTATGAAACTCTTCTGCAACAAAAGGAGGTGTCACATTATCGTTCTTCCCCCATATCAAAAGCGCAGGGATCTTAATCTGATGCAGTTCTTTTTCCAGGTTGTTCCTGATGGCGCTTTTAGCCAGGGCAATGATCTTTATTACCTTTAAACGGTTATTGGTAATAGAAAAAACCTCTTCCACCAGATCATCCGTAGCCATAGCGGGATCATAAAATGTATATTCTGTTTTTTTACGGATATACTCCCTGTCGCCACGTTTGGGATAACTATCGCCCATGGCACTTTCAAATAACCCCGAGCTGCCGGTGAGAATTACTGTTTTTACGCGGCTGCTTCCATTCTTTAATAAATAAACCAGGCCCACGTGCCCGCCTAATGAATTTCCCAGCAGGTTTACATCTTTATAATCCCTTGTTTCAATAAATTTATGAACATACTTGGCAAGTCCGCTTACGCTGGTATGTAATATATCCATATCCAGCAAGGGCAACATAGGCACTATCACTTTGTTGTATTGCTTAAAATGATCTACCAGCGGCTTGAAGTTGCTTAAGGCCCCAAACAACCCATGCAATAACACGAGCGGCGCTCCCTCACCCTCTTCTATGTAGCTGAATTTATCGTGTTGCTTTATCTCGTACTGCATTGCTTAACTTATATTATCGCCGCTAATATATTGATTTTACCAAATCTACCTCATTATTAGCAGTTATATTTTAAATTTATTTGATAAATATACAAATCACTTTCCAAACATCCGCTCTATCTGCTCCTGTTTAAATTCGAGGTAAGCCGGATGGCCATCGGGGGCTATATTAAAAGTGTTGCATGAAAATAAATCAGTAAGCAGCTGCCTCATTTCCCTTTCGGTAAGCCGGGTGCCGGTTTTTATGGCCCGCTGCCTGGCCAGTGACCGTATCAGCTTTTCGCGGCTGGATATTTTTATATCGGTATTAAAGTGTTTGTACTGCTCTATGGTAAAATCAATAATTTGTTTTTCGTTGCCGCCTTCCAGATCGGCAGGCGTACCCTGGATGATAAAAGCGTTGTTTCCGAAGGGCTCTATGAGGAAGCCCAGCACTTTGAAAAGGGGTAACAGCTCCTCTAATAAAGCGGTATCAGCAGGAGAAAGCTCCAGCGTGGGCGGGAACATATTTCTTTGGGTAGCAACAGGTTGCCCATCGGCAGCAGCTATCATTTGCTCATACAAAACCCGTTCATGCGCTGCCTGCTGGTTAATAAGCAGGAAACTGTTTGCTGTAGGATAAAGTATATAAGTATTTAGCACCTGTGCAAGTTCGGTATGCTCATCTACTGTAAAAACCGGGGAAGCCTGGGGCGCTGAAAAGATTTGCGGACTTTTCTCGTATTCAAAAAGGGCTTCCTCTTTTTTTACCGGCTCATAAAAATCTTTCCAGTGCTTCAGCTCTGAAGAAGAAGGTTTTTCTATAAAATGGGCCTGGTGTTTTTGTGTAAAGCCTTTATAAAGGGGAGAGCCGGATGCTACTTCCTTTTGCTGGGGAGTAAACGGCTTTGAAACCGAAGAAAGCTGCTGGATAGAAGCATCCAGGTCAAAATCAAGGGTAGGCGTAACGCTGAACTGCGCCAGCGCATGTTTTACTGCGGCCTGTACAAAAGCATATACTATTTTCTCATCCTCAAACTTAATTTCCTGTTTGGTAGGGTGCACATTTACATCTACCTGCTCCGGATCTATTTCTATAAAAAGCACATACATGGGGAAACTATCAGGAGAGATCATTTCCTGGTAAGCGCTCATAACGGCATGGTTCAGGTACGGGCTTCTTATAAACCGGTTGTTTACGAAAAAGTACTGGTCGCCCCGTGTTTTTTTAGCTGTTTCTGGTTTGCCGGTAAAGCCCAGAATGTTCATATAGTCTGTATCTTCCTTTACGGTGACCATCCTGGCGCTATAGTTATTGCCCAGCAATTGTACAATACGCTGTTTGAGGGAGCCCTTCTCCAGGTGAAATACCTGCTGGCCATTAGCGGTAAGGGTAAACAAAATATGCGGGAAAGACATGGCCACACGGGTAAACTCGTCAATAATATGACGCATTTCTGCAGCATTGCTTTTTAAAAAATTGCGGCGTGCCGGCACATTGAAAAACAGGTTTTTCATGGCAATGCTGGTTCCGTTGGGCAGGGCCACCGGCTCCTGGCGGGTTACGGTGCTGTTCTCTACTTCAATTAAAGTACCCGCATCATCTTCGGCACGTTTGGTTTTAAGCTCTACCTGTGCTACTGCAGCAATGGAAGCTAACGCTTCGCCCCGGAAGCCCATTGTTTTGATGTGGAACAGGTCCTCTATATTTTTTATTTTGGAAGTAGCGTGGCGCTCAAAGCACATACGGGCATCGGTTTCGCTCATGCCACTGCCATTATCTATTACCTGGAGCAGGGTTTTGCCGGCATCTGTTACAATTAGTTTTATTTCTGTGGCGCCGGCATCCACCGCATTTTCCAGCAGTTCTTTTACGGCGCTTGCAGGGCGCTGTATCACTTCTCCGGCCGCTATCTGGTTGGCAATATTATCGGGTAATAAAACTATTTTATCAGGCAATGTTTTACAATTTTGTCCGAAGGACCCCTTCGGGGAACATGCGAAGGTACAATGAAAAATGGGAAAAGGAAAGACCCGCAGCATAGCCATTTTAAACGGGCTAAAAGGCTTTCTGAAATTTATGTGCTTAAAGGTATATTTTTTGTTGCCCCAGGCAACAGCATAATGCTGCGAAACTACAAGTTTCGCAGAACGGGGCTATACTAACAAAAATTTTTACGCATGTTGTTACTGCACGAATCATCGCATTTTCCTTTAGACAATCGGCAGCAACTGCCTGTTCCTGACACAATACTCAGCCTCCAATTGTATATGCTTTCCTGGTTCGTTAGCATGTGTATTACCGGCATGAAGCCGGTAGCAATACAAAACATTTGGGAAACAAAAAGTTCTTTCGTAGCCGGCTATTTCAAACAAAGAAAACATCAGCGCCATATCCGTAGCAGATTTAAAAAGGAGCCATCATCATATTTAAGGCTTTTTACCATCGGGTCAATAATCATAAATTCCCGGAATAATTTATACTTAAATGTTCGCAGGTGAGGTGCTTTCCACCTGGCATTCCTGATATTTTTAAATTCTGCCTCTGTGTAGGGCGCAAAATTACCTGGCATACCATAGTTGGTTATATATTGTCCATAAGTAACAAGCACCTTTTCGTCATTATAGGTTGCATTGATCATTTGAAAAGCATATTCGCCAAAAAGAGCATCGTCCCCGTCCAGAACCACTATAATATCTTCATCATCAAATGGCAGGTTTTTCAGCGGGCGATATATGTTTTCCATAGCCCACAATCGCCTTTCGTTTATTATTATGTGAACATTGCTAAACGCCTGATCTATTTCCTGTAATGTTCCATCGTCTGAAGCGTCGTCCAGTAAATAAACTTCGTAATTGGGATATAATTGGGCGAATACCGAATTTAAACAATCTACTATAAAAGCCTGTACATTCCTGAAGGGGATAAGCACTATTATTTTATGTATTTTTTCGCTCATTGCTTTTGGTTTACATGGGAGCTATTTACAATGTCTTAAAACTGATTGCTGAATAACAGCTAATCTTTTTTGAGATACAGCAAACATAGATTGTACCAGGCCTTTCTGCTCGTTATGAATAGATGTAATATCCGAATAACCAAAATCATGCTGAAGAGATACAAAAGGAAACAGTATCATTTTGTGGCTGGTCATTTCAGAGAGTTTTATATCGGCTATGATTGTGTCATCATAAGGCTCGTCCAGTATTTTCTGAAAGAACTTCCGGTACAGGACTATAAATTGTGTGGACAGGCAATGGTTGGTCCAGTACCTGTTTTCAGCAACCGGGACCGCAAAGTCAAATTTCCCGGTTCCGCCGGTTAAGTAATTACAGCCCTGTTCGTGGGCCTCAATAATATTTTTCAGTAAAAATCCTTTGGAATAATCTTCGGTAAACTCATGGTCATCTTCACAAATAATAATTACGTCATCCTCATTATCTATCGCCAACTGAATGACATTTCGAATGCTTTTCCATAATCCTACTGCGCCGATCTCGTGTTTTACAGCATGAACAATGGTTACATCAAACTCTTTTTTTCCTTTAAACTGGTTAATAATATGTTCTCTTCTTTCAGTCCTTTCGGGTAAATTGATGATATAGGCAGGGATGGATATTGTGTCAAAATCAAAAAGTGCATGATTCTTTACAGTATTGCTCTCTAACTCTTTATAAAAACGTTTTACTTCTTTAAGTGCCGAAACATTACTCTCTGTGGTGGCAAATAACTCTTCTACCCGGTTGGTGCCGTCATTCCTGGTAGTAGCATCAGAATAACCAAACTCCTTTTGTACAGATATAAAAGGGTGTATAAAATATATATTATTGGAAAGAGAGCAGATTCTATAATCGGCAGCATCATACTCTTCAAAATTCGCATCCAGGATTTTTTGATAGAATTTCCGGAATATGATAATAAATTGTGTGCCGGAAAATTTTTTTGTCCAAAACAATCTTTCAGATATTTGAATGGCATCTTCAAACCAGCTAACGCCTCCACATATTATATCGGCATTATTATTTTTAGCTTCCTTAATACATTGGGTTAGCAATTCATAGTTATAGTGTTCTGTAAACTGATGGTCATCCTCGCACAAGATGAAATAGTCCCTATTCATTTCTGTCACGCTGTTGATGATCTTTTGTATTGTCTGCCAAAGGCCGAGCGCTCCATTTTTATGTTCTATAGCTTCTATTACAGAAATATCAAATTCGCTGTGTTACGAAAACTCTTTTTCAATATGCACTCTGCGATCAATACGCGATCTGAGGTTGACTATTTGAACAGGCAGAGTCATTAGTGCTTTGTTTTATCAGAAGTATTAACAAGCTTAGATTAGGGGATGTTCATGATTTATGAAAGCCAGTTTTTTTTAATTAAAGACAACAGCTTCTATTTCTCTGATTTGCTTTTCATCAGGAAAAATATTTTTATTTACCAGGTTGATAATTTGCTCCAATGCCTGAGCCCGTTTTATCTCTTTCTCAGTTTTTCCCTGAGATGCTGCGGCTTTTAATAAGGAGGCTTTTGCTTTTTCTTTATCTGTTTCCCATAATCTTTTCGCTACTGCAATCGCAACACTATATTGCCCTGGATCAAGCGATAACGCTTTCTGGCCAGCCATCAGCATAGCTTTATCTGTTTCCGCATGGGCTAAAGTGTCAGATAGGTATTTATCTATTAAAGCTAAAGAACTTAATACAGCCGGCTCATTACATACAGCTGTGGCTGTATTGATAAGGTTGGCCGCTGATTTGTAATCATTCTTTATGGTGAAAATCTTATAAAGAAGCATGATGGCATTAAAGTCCGTAGGGATTTCAACAAGGTCCTGCTCTAAAAGTGCTGTAAGGGAATCGTACTCCTGTGCATCCATCAGCTCATCATAGTATATGTTTTTTCCTTCATAGGGATTACTGATAGAGAACGCTTTAGCAAGATCCCGCGCTTCAGATTTCTTACCACTTAGTTTCAGCCATTTTATCTTTAAGGCATTTCCATAAGAAAAACCGGGATAATCTTTCAAAGCCTCGTCAATTTTAATGCCTGCTTCAGCTATCTTATTTTCTTCAATTAACGCTTCTGCATCTTTTAAGTTTTTAAGTGGGCTCATTTCTTCAGCAGCCTGGATGGAAAATTTATTATTGACAAGCAATTGCAGATTCCTTTCACTTAAGGAAGCCGGATGCGTCATCCATACTATCTTGTTATGATGGATAACGAAAGTCTGTGGAATTGCGGATATATGACCGGGGGTTAGCCATTTTTTTGCAAAATCACTTTCATCTCTGCCACTGAAGGCTACAGCATAGCTCATTTCATCCCCTTTTTCTTTTACAAACTGTTCTACTTTTTTCCTGTCCTCTTCCCAAACGCTCTGGCCTATAAAGATGATCTTCCCTTTAAATTTTTTACTTAATGTATTAAGATGCGGAATACTTGCTATACATGGGCTACACCAGGTAGCCCAACATTCAATAACGTATATATTTTTTTTGTCAAGTTTGTTGATTGGGGTACCTTGTATCCATTGCACAGAAGGGTAATATGCAACTTTGCTATCAACTCCAAAGGAAGGCATTTTTTGCTCACTTATATCCTGGGCAGGAGCAAAAAAACAGGTTATTAAGCAACCTGCTAAAATGGAAAATCTTCTTTTCATTTTGAATACTGTATTATTTCATTCGTTCTTTCATATGGACATCAACGAGAAATAGTGAAAAGAACTGTGTGTTTAGCGTTAATGAAAATATTTTTCTAAGAGCCTGTTTAAATTTGTAATGTAAATTTAAACAGGCCCTGATACTTTTAAAATCAAGTCAAAGGACTTATTAATCTTAAACACATAAAGCTTCAGAATTGTTAAATGGACAAGCTTTCTTGTCATCACATTTTAAAGGACCTGGACATTGGCGATTAGGATTTTTGCCTGATGAATCGCAACAGTAAGTACCATTTCCCCCACTTCCCCCCATCACTGTTTTCAACTGTGTTCTTGTAAGCACTTCAGCACCTTCAAAATTCTGAAGATGTAATTTTAATTTCTTCATTTTTTAAAATTTTAATTATTAAAATTTCGCTTCGAAAGCGTATTACTGCAGGTTTACCATTTTGAAGCATTATCAAAAGAGAAGCTAAAAGCCTGGGGTTCGATTGGCGAAGCCTATAAGTTATCTTTTAAAAATGCTTCTAATTGATCGGCCTTAATATTATAACTTATTACTTTATCATTTTTATCTAACAAGATGTAGGTGGGGTAAGTATTGATATTAAATTTTTTGGATAGTACCCCATCCTTATCCCAAACATTATTCCATATGAGGCTGTATTTCTTAATGGCGGCTAAGTAGTTTTCTTCGTCATTTTGTTGGTCTGAAGAAATGGATACAATATCAAATCCTTTTTTATGAAACTGAATATAGATTTCTTTAAGCCTGGGAAAGCCTGCGATGCAGGGACCACAATAGCTATACCAAAAATCAATTAAATAGTACTTACATTTTCCCTTGATTTCATTTTGCATTTGCTCATGCCCATTAAAAAAATCTTTAGGGAATATTTGCCCCACTTGCATCTTATTTGAATCCTCTATCTTTTTCTTTAAAATATTAATAAAGGATTCCTGCTGCATCCGATTCGAAAAGAAAGAAAACAAATTTTCAAAATCAAAATATTTATGTGAGGCGGGAATTGAAACAAAGTAATTTATATCCCACAGCGCAACATAAGAGTCGGGGTGTTTTTTTATGTACTCACCTAATAAATAAGCTCTTTGATGGCCATACCTTTCTCTTAAAAGTGTTACGTTGTCTTTTATGCCTTTGGGGAAATCTGTGCCATATTTTCTATAAAAAGATACTAATGAATCATAAAGACTATTGTTCGATTGAAAAAAAGGCAAAAATTCATTCTCATATTCTTCCTGTATAGACGATCTTATGATTTGCATATTGCCGACTTTGTCAATCAATATTTCCGTATCATCATTAATGTAATTTTTATCGAATTCTCTATTCCCATATGAAATAACCATCTTAGTTGCAAATGGTATTTGTAGAGAAGTGGAAAAGTTCCCATTTACCACATCCAATTTCTTATTGCCCCATTTGGAAAGTTCAGCATCCAACACATGAGAAATTTCAACGCTTTTTATACTCGTATCTTTTACAACTCCATGGATATTAATTGTCTTTTTCTGGGCTATAAGTTGCAGCGGAATGAAGAAAAAGAGGAGCAATGAAATAACAAAATTCATATATGGAATAATTAAAAATGAAAGTAACTTGGTGTTAACTACACCAAGTTACTACAAGGATAATTAATCAAAAGGGTTGTACCAACAAAAATTTTTACGTCCATCGCTACTGCACGAATCGCCACATTTTTCCTTTACACAATCATCAGCAGTCTTACACACAAAAGTTTTACATCCGTCACTTCCAGCTCCACTTCCTCCCATAATTGTTTTCAACTATGCTCTTGTAAGCACTTCTGCACCTTCAAAATTCTGAAGGTTTAATTTCAATTTTTTCATGTTAAAAAATTTAATTATTTAAAGATTCGCTTCGCAATTGTATTACTGCAGTTTTACCATTTTAAAGCATTATCAGCAGCAAAGCTAAAACCCTTAGATGCACTATTTGTGCATCTAAAATATTTTTTAAATATCCTTGCAAGGCACAAAAATGGCTTTTTCTGAGAAGCAAAGACCATCCGGCTTGCTTTTTGCAGTTTCTTCAATGGGAATTCATCGGTAATTCTGCATAGTCAAATTCCATACCACACGCTCAAAATATAGCTAATATCGATATGCAAGTATTTCAGGCTATCAATGCTGAAAAATGCCCGGATCGCTATCCGGACTTGAAAAAACCTCTTTTAGCTTTTGTTCTAATTTATTCATATCACCCTCTTCATTGCGATCTATGATGATTCCATTGGGGTCAATTAATATATATACCGGAATATGTGAAACTGAATAAATGGTTAGAAAAGGGTCTTTGTCTTGCTGATTGGATAGTCCATGTATATTGATCCAGTCATTTGTTGTATCCTCTTTAATAGCGTTTAAACAAGCTTTTCTGTCAAAGTCCCAGGAAACAGCAATAATTTTTAATCCCTGATCTTTATACTTTGAATAAAGATCTTTTAATTGGGGCACGTGCTTTCTACAGGGCAAACAATAGCTGGCCCAATAATTAAGCAATATATAATTCTTGTTTTTGAAATCTGACAGGTTGATTTCTGTCCCGTTAATATCTGTTTTAGCGAAAGGCGGGGCAGGCATTCCTACCATTGAATTTTGATGAATATCCAGGTATTTTTTAAGCTCAATGCCATAAAGAGATTCTTTTACATTCTTAGATAAATAACCATACATTCTTTTGGCATCGGCATAGTTTATTTCACTTCGCTTAAACAGGAATAAAATTATTTCCGGAGATAAGAACGAGTTTGAATGAGATGCTGCAAATTTTTTTCGTAACAGAATTCTGGCTTTCTGTAAAGAATCTATCGTTCTTTTACTATCAAAGGAGTTTAGAGGATCTAATAATGCTTGCGATTCGCTTTTATTATAAATGCTGGAGACAGAATCAATTCTTTTATCTATTGCACTTAGGCCGATATTTAAATTTTCATTTTCATCATTTACGGCGGAACCTGAAATCTGAATTGATTTGCCTGGGTTGTTTGTCTTTACGTGAATTTTGCTCATGGATAAGAAAAAGTATGCTTCTCCACGAAGCTCCCCCTTTAGATTATATATTGAAAGTGTAGCTTTGCTTGTGCCATTAATTTTTCCTGAAAAATAGAAACACGCTTTTTTTGACAGGAAGGTGTCTTTAATGGAGTTTGCTTCACTATTGGTATATTTTAAAATCACAACAGATTTTTCGGTAACAGATCCAGTTAAAAAAAAATTATTGTTACCAATTGGTGAAAAAGGATATTCTGAAGCCTGACTAACAATGGCAAAAGAAAATAAAAGGGAATAGTGTTTGATTTTTCTCATGTCAATGATTACCTGTTAAAGTTTTTTGTAAAAGAAAAGCTACCTACAAAAAGTAAGCAGCTTTGGGTGATGCGTGAAGTGTCAGCTCGATTGACAAACTTTATCTCCTTCTTTCCCAACGCCTGGCACATCAATAATTAATGCTGTACATTTTTTACAACTATTATCTCCGCCAGAACAATCGCTATCTGAACTACATTTATCGGTGCAATTAGGGCCACTGCCACTTTCACCCCCACTGCCACCCATTACATTTTTCAACTGCATCCTTGTGAGCACTTCTGCACCTTCAAAATTCTGAAGGTTTAATTTCAATTTTTTCATGTTAAAAAATTTAATTATTTAAAGATTCGCTTCGCAATTGTATTACTGCAGTTTTACCATTTTAAAGCATTATCAGCAGCAAAGCTAAAACCCTTAGATGCACTATTTGTGCATCGAAAATATTTTTTAAATATCCTTGCAAGGCACAAAAATGGCTTTCTCGGAAAAACAAAGCTCTTCCGGCTTTCCTATTTTGGTAAGTTCATCAGTAAGAGAATACGTCAGTAACAGAGCAAAATTATTTATGACTTAAAGATCTGATAACCTCAGCAAGTGCTTCAAAATCACTACTACTATACCCCAAGGACTTATGCACGATTATTCCGTTGCGGTCAATTATAACGGTTCTTGGAACTGCCAAACCGTGATACGCTGAAAAATCACCACCAGATAATCCCTGTATTGGTTTTTGAGAGTTGGTTGATACATGAATCCAATCATTTAAACGATTATTCTTAATGTATTTGACTAATTTAGGCATGTCATTCTCGGGATCATCATTAATTGCTATTATTTCTAAATCATCTGCCTTATAACGTTTAAGAAGGCTATCAAGAAGCGGATTTACTTTTAAACAAGAATAACAAGTCAATCGCCAAAACTCAAGAATAAGTATCTTATTCTTATACGTTGCTAAATTTAAGGGTTGTAAATCCGGCGTTCTATAAATTATAAAATCGGGTGCCTTTTCTCCGATATCAATTAAATCAAATGGATACTCCTGAGATTTTGCTTTCCGGTATTTAGAGTAATAACGCAGAAAGCTACTATTTAAAGTGCTATTCTTTATCTCATCAGTGAGTTTAAGATAAAGATAATCGATGGAATCATTTGAAATGCTACCAACCAAAAAATACAATAAATGAAGACTGACAGGAGAGTCACAACGATTCAGAATATAAGAAATGGTTCTATTAGTAATAGCCTTTGAATTTATTATGAATTCATTAATCAGTTCGGTACGCTTATTTTCATCAAATGTGTTCTTACCGCTTTGAAGTAAATTTCTATAATGCTGAATGCTATCCGACAATCTATATCTGTTTTTTTCTAAATCACTGATCGAACTATCAAACGCGTTGAGTTCTTTTTGTGATCTTGTATCAGTAAAAAGTGCAACCTGATTATCCTCATATTGCTGAAACACAACGTTATTTTCGCCCTTGTCAAATAAAAGACTCTTGCCAAGTTTTATAGTAGAGTCTGCATGATAAATTTCCAAATCAGCATAATTAAAATTCAGAACAGTCCCCTTAAACTTAAAGCACCCATTATTAACTTTGGCGGTATCACGTTTGCGATTGCCGGTTTCTTCAGAATAGTAAGAAAGTAAAGCGTATCCCGAGTCTTGATTATTAAAGCAACCGCGCAAAACAAAGTTATCCTGCGCGATTAGCTCAACTCCTATCAAAAAATTGAGTAAAACGAATAATACAAGATTTCTCTTTTTGCTTTTACAAAGCATAACTTATTTCAATATATGATGAGCACAAAGGTATCTCATGAATACGATACCCGAGCCATTTTCAGATTTACAAATTTATCTGCATTCATAACCGTCAGTCATTTTCGTGCATATACAATCAGGTTCAGCAGTACAAGCCTTGCCAATATCGTCAAGTTTACAAGTCGTAAGTGCTTTACATCCGCCCGACCCGGTATTACTTCCTCCCATTACATTTTTTAATTGCTCCCTTGTAAGCACTTCAGCCCATTTCAGTACAGTTGCGGTGATAACACCTGTAATGGCAGCAAGCTAATATAAAGCTAAAGGGCCCCGGAACGAGATAAACTGATATGAATCAGTATTCATTGAGATATTGATCATGTTATTCCATGCATGAATTAGTTTTCTTATAAAAGTGCGGAAGCCTCTTTTACCCGCTGGGTAGCTGAGGCTATACACGATTATGTGTATGAAAGTTTCCCCTTTTTACAAACAGCTAAATGCTATGGATTACGAGCCTACCTGCTTACGAATAGTTGCCCGGTACTACGGCAAACATTTTAATGCAGATACCTTGCGGCAACTGGCAGGGTTTAATAAAGCAGGGGTCTCGTTATTGGGCATTAGTGATACCGCAGAGAAAATAGGATTCAGTACAAGAGGTATTTAAGAACCTGGGAGAATTGCAGGCTCCTTACCAAACATTCATTGCAGCATGGCAACAATACAATGATTACCTGGTGAACGGCTTTTATTACAGAAGAAAAAATATGCTGTATAATGATATTGCAGCGTTGGAAGGGATGAAAGGAAAGACTACGGCTCAAAAAAACCTTACCCAACAGGAAAATGAGCTGGCGAAAAAGACTTTTGAAATGAACGATATACTGTATAAAGAAAAAGTGATCTCAGCAGAAGAGTACCGGCAGGCACAGGCAGCACTAATGAATAAACAAAAGGCAGAGCCACAAATGGATGCAACTATTCTATCTCAGCAGAACCAGGTAAGAGATAAGCAAAAAGAAATAGACCAGTTAAACCACGATATTTTCCAGCAGCAAAAAATATTTGAACAGGCATTGCATACGCTTAAAAGTAACGTGGATGAATGGCTTAGACAATATACTATTCCGGCTCCCGTAGACGGACAGGTGGTATTTGTTCTGCCTCTTCAGCAAAACCAATATATAGATCAGGGAAAACTATTAGGGTATGTGAACCCGCCAGATAGCAAGTACTATGCTGAAGTAAGGCTTGCCCAAAATAATTTTGGTAAAGTAGATACGGGCATGAAAGTACAATTACGCTTTGATGCCTATCCTTACCAGGAAACCGGTTTTGTACCGGGAACACTCAACTATATTTCTAAAGTAGCTATTGACAGTGGTTTTTTAGGCACCGTGAGGCTGGATAAAGGATTAATAACGAATCAGGATAAAGAGTTACAATACAAACCAGGCCTGAAAGCCCAGGCATTGGTTATTACAAAAGATATGAGGCTGCTGGAGCGGTTGTATTATAATATAGTGAAATCAACATCATTAAATAAATAAGCTGCAATGCCATTCGCATCTCAAGGATATTTTATTGATATTATCATACATTTGTATGTATCCTATAAACATATTAAATATGATGATAGTGCGTTGTAATTTTTTACTATTGCTTTCTTTTTGCTTTTCTCTTTCCCTGATTGCGCAAACCACCCCTGCAGCAAAGCAATGGGCAGACAACACTTATAAAACTTTAAGTAATGATGAAAAGATTGCCCAGTTGGTTATTATACGTGCTTACTCCAATAAAGGTGTTGAAGCCAACGTAATAAACGATATTAAAAAATATAATGTAGGCTCCATTTGCTTTTTCCAGGGAGGGCCGGTAAGGCAGGCACAGCTTACCAATTATTATCAAAGCCTGGCCAAAACGCCTATCCTTATTACAATTGACGGTGAGTATGGACTGGGTATGCGGCTGGATAGTGTGATCCAATATCCTTATGCAATGACGCTTGGGGCTGTTACTGACGCATCGTTGGTGTACGAAACCGGCAAATGTATTGGTGAGCAGCATAAACGCCTGGGCGTGCATGTGGATTATGCCCCGGTGGTGGATATCAATAATAATCCTAATAACCCGGTTATTGGCTTCCGTTCTTTTGGTGCAGATAAATACCGTGTAGCCAGGAGCGGCATTGCCTTTATGAAAGGTATGCAGGATGCGGGTATTATGGCCTGTGCCAAGCATTTTCCGGGTCATGGCGATGTGGATGTTGACTCCCACCTGGATCTGCCGGTAATTAACAAACCACGTACGGAGCTGGAAAACTTAGAATTATATCCGTTCCGTGAAATGATCAAAGCCGGCGTGCAAAGTGTAATGGTAGGCCACCTGTCGGTACCCGCTATTGACAAAGGAAAGAACAGGGCCACTTCTATTTCAAAAAATGCTGTAGATGGCTTACTGAGAAAAGAGCTGGGGTTTGAAGGGCTGACGTTTACAGACGCCCTGGAAATGAAAGGGGTAGCTAAATATTTCCCTGGGGGCACCATTGCGGTGGAAGCTTTAATTGCCGGTAACGATATGCTGTGTTTGCCCGAAAGCGTAGAAGGCACTATTAAAGCCGTAAAAGAAGCCATCCGGCAAAAGCGCCTGAGATGGGAGGACATTGAGCAAAAAGTAAAAAAGGTTTTAATTGCAAAATATAATCTTGGACTTAGCAATCAACAGCCCGTTAATATTGAAAATTTATTGAACGATCTGAATGCTGAAACCAATGCCATCCGCAAAAAAGTAGCAGAAAAATCTTTAACCCTGCTCAGCCTGGCCAGCGCCAGTACTTTCAGGAATGAATTTTTTACCTGGCCGCTGAAAAAAGAGCGTAAAATTGCTTACGTATCATTTGGCAAAAGCAGTAAACAAGCGCTGGGCGACCGTTTAAAAAACGATTTCAATGCCGATGTATTTTACATCAATTATGCTGACCCTGTAGACAAAGGAGGCGTAGTTGTAAAGAAGATACTGGAGGGAAAATATGATGATGTGATCATTGGGTTTCACGATATTAATACCCGGAAGGGAACCACCAATTACGGAATAACACAAAGCGCACTAAAGAACTGGTACACGCTTAACAAGACCAACGCAATAACATTAGTGTTTGGAAATCCGCTTGCGGCCACCGGCCTTTGCACAGCTACATCACTGGCAATATGCTACGAAGATGATGCCGTTTTTCAAAATGTTGCTGCGGATTGGCTTCGTGGCGACTTTGTAGCTTCGGGTACTTTGCCTTTTAGCGTTTGCACTTATACACAGGGCCACGGGAAGCTGGTCTCTCCCAGCGACCTCACCTACCTGGAACCAATAGGAGATGAACGCTTCACCGCTGTGGATTCTATTGCGATAGATGGCATTAAAAAAAAAGCCTACCCCGGTTGTGTTATTCTGGCCGCTAAGGATGGAAAGATCGTTTATCACAAAGCTTTTGGAAGCTTTGATTACGACAGTTTAGATGCCACCCGCCTGAACAGTATTTTTGACCTGGCATCGGTTACCAAAACATCGGCGGTTACCGTAGCCATTATGAAGCTGGCAGAGCAGGGCAAAGTAGATCTAAAAAAAAAACTTTCTGACTATCTTCCCTTTACCAGGCGAACCAATAAGGCAAATCTTACTTTAGAAAATATTATCCTGCACCAGGCCGGAATGGTGCCCTTCATTCCTTTTTATAAAGCTACACTGGATGCCGATGGCAATCCCAGGACAGATCTGTACAAATCTCAACCCGAACCCGGCTTTACCACACAGGTTGCCAGGGGCCTGTACCTGAGGAACGACTGGAAAGATACCATCTGGAAAACCATTATAGAAAGCCCCGTTACAGCACAGGGAAAAAGATACGAGTACAGCGATAACGATTTCTGGTTTTTGGGAAAGATTGTGGAAACGGTTTCCGGCAAGCCTTTAGATGAATATGTTCAGGATCATTTCTATCTCCCCCTGTTTATGAAAACTACCGGCTATCAGCCTCTGAAGAATTTTCCTTTGGACGAAATAGTGCCCACAGAAAAAGAAACCGGGTTTAGAAACCAGCGTATACAGGGCACTGTACATGATGAAGGAGCGGCTTTAGGAGGAGGCGTTGCGGGACATGCAGGGTTATTTTCAACCGCTTATGACCTGGGAAAATTATACCAGATGCTTTTGAATGGCGGAGAGCTGAACGGACATCGTTTCCTGAAATGGGAAACTATTCAAAACTTTACTGCCTATCGCAGCAATATCAGCCGCAGGGCCTATGGATTTGATAAACCCGAAAAGCCAACCCGCTCGTCAGGCGGCGATAATGCGGCTAACCCTAATCAGTCTTATCCGAGCAGGCTGGCATCGCCTCAAACATACGGTCATACAGGATTTACAGGAACCTGCGTATGGGTTGATCCCAAGTACAATATTGTGTATATTTTTCTTTCCAACAGGGTAACGCCCACGCGCAACAATCCTCGCCTGGGTTCGTACAACATCAGGGGAAATATACAGGATGCTATTTACAAAGGACTGGGAATTGCCAGTCAGCTGTAGTTACCTATTATGAAATGGCACCTTACAATTTTAGCAATACTTGTACTGTTAGGTTGCGAAAATGGCACACGCCAGACACAGCCTGCCATCTACTACTGGAAAAGCTATTTTAATCCCACTTCTTTTGAAAAGCAACGGCTGGACAGCCTGCAGGTCAACTGTCTTTATATCAAATTTTTTGATATAGCCTGGGACGATCTTGCTCACAAAGCATTGCCTGTAGCCAAAATCCACATCAGGGACACTTCTTACCTGCAACAAAAAACAATTGTTCCTACAGTCTTTATCACCAACGAAGTGTTTTACAAATTAGACAGCGCCGGTGTTAAGGCTTTGGCATCCAATACAGCCTCACTATTAAAAAAATACAGCACGCTTTACCACCTGAATAATATCGATGAAGTGCAGATGGATTGCGACTGGACGGCAACAACCAAAGACAAGTATTTTTACTTTCTTGAGAATATTAAAGCACAACATATTGCACCGGTATTATCCGCTACTATACGGCTGCACCAGGTTAAGTACACTACATCTTCAGGCATACCCCCTGTTCAGAAAGGGTTGCTGATGTGCTATAACATGGGAAATCTGCAGGAGGCAAAATCCCGGAACTCCATTATTGATGCGGAAATATTCAAAGCGTATCAGTCTTTTATACAAACCTACCCGTTGCCACTTGATATGGGCCTGCCTTTGTTTGACTGGTATGTGTTATTCAGGAAGGATCATTACGCCGGCCTGTTCCTGTCTATACCCATCCCTGTATTAAACAGCTTTAAAAGCAGCGGCCCCTGTCATTTTGAAGTATTAAAAGACACTATTATATCAGGACGACCTTTAAAGGCAGGTGATGTATTACGGTATGAAAATAGTGATGCAGGAACAGTACAAAGCGTAATCCGGCTGTTGAATAAAAAATTAACGGCAAAAAACCTCAACGTGGTTTTGTATCATTGCGATTCGGTAATTTTAAATAAATATTCTTTAGATGAACTGGAAAGCTTTTACAGCGGCCTGCTCCGTTATTAGCGTTGCGCTGGTTTCGGTTCCGCAAAATATCATTGGCTGTGGCGGAAGCATTGATCCTTATGATTACTACCTGAGTTTTTTTAACCAGTATGCCGCTTCCCAAATACAATACAAACCTTTTTTTTATACCAACGAACAGTTTTTATTTGATTATGATGAGCCGGTTAGCAGCGAAGAGCTTCTTGTAAAAGAATGGACTGATTTCACTAATAATGCGGCTTCACTAAAAGATGTAACGGCTTTTGTGATGAAGTTCCCGGCAAAGGATATCAGTACACTTTATTATCATATTGAAAAGAAAAAGCCGGCAGTACTGCCTGATTCCATCAGCAAAAACAGTATGTCGCAATTTTTTATCAAAGGAAAAGACCTGGAGGCCTTAGGATATATCCTGTATGCAAAAAAAGCAGAGCCCTATGTAATAAGCAGCGACCATTGGGAGCCGGAAACCCGCGACAGCATAGTAATGGATAAACTGCTGAAGAATGGCATACAGTTATATAACGCTGCCAAAACCGATCTTTTCAAGCTAAAGTATGCTTACCAGGTAGTGAGGCTGGCCCATTACAATGAACATTACGAAGACGCTGTGAAGTATTATGATGAGCTGGTAGCCGGCAACAAAACATCTTCTGTATTACAACCCATGAGCCTTGCATTAAAAGCCGGCGCTTTATTCAGGTTGGGAAAAAATGAAGAAGCCGCTTACCTGTTTTCCAGGGCCTTTCATCAAAGCCATGCAAAAAAAATCTCCAATTATTACGGGTTTGACTGGGCCGTTGTAAAAACCAATGACAAGCAGAAATATCTTTTCTTATGTAAGAACGATGATGAAAAAGCGCATATGCTTTCTTTGTTTGCCTTGAAAAATCCTGAAACAGATCTGCAGGCGTTGAAGGAAATTTATACAATCAAACCTTCGTCTGATCTGCTATCCACGCTGGTAGTGAGAGAGGTCAACAAATATGAAGAAGCATATTTAACGCCACTAACAGGGAAAGAGTATAACAGCAATTTATTAGGCATCAGTTATTATTATCAATATAATAATAAGGAAACAGACAGCCTACTGAATAAAGAAAAGCCGGGTCTTGTGGGGCTGGTAAGCTTTTTAAATAATATAGCCGCTGAAAAAAAAGTAAAGGATCCGGCACTGATGCAGCTTGCTGCCGCCTACGGAGCGTACATGCTTAGAGATTTTTCAAAGGCCAGGGACTATCTTGCTCAAACAAAATCAATGGTATTGGCGCCGCGTTTACAGGATCAGTGGATGCTCACCAATTTGCTGGTCAACATCAGCGCACAGGAAAAAGTGGATGCTTCCCTGGAAGCCGATATACTGCCCTCATTAAAATGGTTATATAATAAAGCTGTTGCGGCGGGGCAAAAGGAAGAGAAAGATTATGATTATTACTATGGTAATAACGAAAAAAATCAATGGCTCAGGTTTTACAGGAACCTGCTGGTAGATGTCCTTTCCAAGCGTTATAAGGCACAGGGCGATTTAAATAAAGCGGTGCTCGCCATTGGCGCTGCTGAAAAGGCGGTGCCGGAGTATTACTCCACCCAGTCTGTAGCTTTTTTAAGGGATGAGTTTAACGGTAAGCAGGCGGAGGGGTTATATTCTTTTTTATCTTCAAAAAAATTTACTTCCTACGAGCAATTCCTGGTTGCTAACAATCAGCTTAAGATAAAAGATGTGGCGGATTTTGCAGGAACCGCTTATTTAAGAGATTATGACTATAGTAAGGCCATCGTATGGTTGCAAAAAACACCCGGTCAGGATATGATTATTGAGAAAAACCCCTTTATTGATATCCTGTTTGACAGGGAAGAGCGCCTGCCCGGAGATAAAACAACCACTACAAAGCTGGCTTATGCCAAAGAAATGGCCCGCCTGCATGAGCTTGCTAAAACAGACAACGCCAATGCAGCAAAACACCTGTATAAGCTGGCACTAGGCTATTATAACGTTACTTACTACGGTTATGCCTGGAACCTGGTAGAGTATTGGCGCAGTGGTGCAGATGGCTATTATATTCCTGAAAATGCTACTTCATTCCAGAAAGAATATTACGGTGCATTTACGGCTTTAGCGTACTTCAAAAAAGCAATGGAAGCCAGTTCAGATAAAGAGTTTAAAGCCCGATGCCAGTTCATGATAGCACGGTGCAACCAAAAACAGATCTCAAAGCCACAGTATGGTAACTTTGAAAATTACGATGCGTATGACCAAAACGAAAAAGCGTACTTTATTTCGTTTATGAATAACCGGTATTTCCCGGAATTACAAAAAGAATACGGGGATACAAAATTTTATAAAGACGCATTAACCAGGTGCAGCTATTTACAGGATTTTGTAGCGGGGAAATATAAATGACAGCGTAATAATTTTTTGAGACACAATATGTGATTTTCCAGGGCAAACGCACCTATTTTTGAGGGATTCTATACTTTAATATCACTCCTTACGGAGTTTTTAGCGAGCGTGCGTTCATTTTTATAATCCTGTCAGCCCTCCGGGCTTATCTACCCGGTCAAGCCCGAAGGGCAATGTTAAGCAACGATGTTCTGCGAAACATTTTGTTTCGCAGAACTATATTGTATCCTTCGGCTACTTTTTAAATGCAGCCAAAGGCTACAACATGGAGCGGGGCTGACCAAAAAGGCCCCTTGATTGTCATATTGTTCCGATAGCCCCGATAGCTATCGGGGGGAGGACGAAATATAGACAATCAAGCAGTTCGCCTTAGACAAGCTCAGGCTGACAATACTTTTTTGGTCAACTCCAAGCGATATTAGCTTAATGACATTGCCCGAAGGGCTATAATAATTATAAAAGGATGTGCAACTTTCCGCCTAAAATCCGCCGCGGGGGATGATATTATTTGTCAAATGAATGGCTTTGGACTTGAATTTAAGATGCGTTTGCCCAGAGAGCACTCTTTAAGAAAGCTCTTTAAATGTATCTTTATTATTCTTTATGTACCCCTATCACAATAAAATAAAGCAGCGCATAAAAAACGGCGAATTGGTTCATTATGAATTTGTAGAAAAGTACAATAATATCAGTCCCTGCCTGCTCCTGTATTTTAAAACCGAACCCTTTGTAAAACCCATCAGGGAACACCGGTTTGAGGAATACAAGCCTATTTTGAAAAGCAGCGGAGTAAAAAAATGAATTACTGATCCTGTAGAATAATCCGGTTAGCTTTTTATTTTGGTCTCACCTGGCTATATATTTACTAAATACCAGCGAGCTGCAATTACCCCCGAAACCAAATGAATTGGACATTACATTTTTAACGGCTGTTTTTTGCAGTTCGGTAACCGGCCTGAAAGGAAGCTCTTTCATAGGTGTGTCAAAACGAAGGTTGGGGAATATGACTCCTTCCTGTATGGCCAGAGCAGAAAATACAGCTTCTATTCCGCCGCTGGCGCCCAAAGTATGGCCGGTAAAAGATTTGGTGGAGCTCATTGAGGGGTAGTTACCATCAAACAACGTTTTAATAGCGGTACCTTCAGCAATATCGTTATTATTGGTACCTGTACCATGCAGGTTAATATAATCTATATCTGCCGGTTGCAGGCCTGCTTTTTGCAAAGCGCCTTTCATAGCCAACAGATTTCCTTTTCCTTCGGGAGAAGAGGCTGTTTGATGATGCGCATCGTTGGCATTAGCCCAACCACTGATAGTTACAGAAGGTGCTTCAGCTAAAGTTGCTGCTACTTTTTCTGAAACCAGTACCACATAACCAGCACCCTCGCCAAGGTTCAGCCCGCGACGGTTATCATCAAAAGGCTGGCAATACTGGTTATCCAATATCATCAGCGTATTAAAACCATTCAATGTAAACCTGGTAAGCGCATCAGCGCCACCGGCAATGACCACATCCAGCCGGTTTTGCCTGATAAGCCTGGCTCCTAAAAAAATGCTGTTGGCCGAAGAAGAGCAAGCCGTACTAACAGTGGTTACAAAATCTTTAATGCCCAACGCATCGGCAGTAATTTCTGTAACCGCACCGCATTCATGATTTACCACACTGCGTAAATGCCCGGCATTGGGGTTTTGTAAAAAATCTTCAAAGAAATCTTCGGTTTTATCCATACCTCCAACTGAATTGGCCGATATAAACCCTGTACGCCACCGGGTAATATCTATCCCCGAGTTATCTAATGCTTCTTTTGCTGCAACTGTGCTTAGCAAAGCAGTTCTGCTGATGCGCGAAGGCAATTGTGCCAGATCCGCCAGGGCTTCGTTGGTAAGTTTTACTTCTGCAACAGGCAGTTCTTCTTTATGTATGGAATTAAGGTGCTTCATGGCTTCTATTCCTGCGTTGCCCGATGTAAGGGCATTCAGACTTTCGGCAACATTATTGCCAATGGCAGAAATAACGCCCAACCCTGCTATAAAAACGGCCTCGCCTTTGAGGGGAGGAATCTCGTTTGACTGTAACTGATCGTCCATCCATTTTTATTAAACGAAAAGATAATAGCAGTTTACACTGCGCTTTCAACTTTTAGTTAGCAGAACCAGCCTGTTGTTCTAAAATATAATCGGCCATAGTGCTTACAGAACGGAAAATAGTTTGTCCTTCTTCTGCATTTTTTAATTTGATATTGTACTCCTGCTGCAACAGTACAATCAGCTCAAGGGCATCAATAGAATCGAGGCCCAAGCCCTCAACAAAAAGCGGATCATCGTCCTTAATATCCTCCGGCTTTTTATCGGCAAGATTTAATTGCTTTATAATTTGTTCTTTCAACTGCTGTATCAGCTCATTCCTGTCCATCTCTGTATGTTAATTTTTATTATGCGCGGTTATATAAAATGTCAAGATTTCCGGCAGTAAAGTTAATGCCATTCTCACTTTTTTGCTCAACTAAAAAAAGGCAGGCATCATATTCTTCATCCACCACATCAACCCAGCCACAAATACAAGCTTTAATAGGATGCGCTTGCATCAGGTTGTTTACATAGAAATACATCCAGTGTGCATTAAACTTTTCACTCACAAAAAAAGCGTTCTCTCCCTTAAAGCCATACCTGATGCTTATTTCGCCAATTACAATATTGGGCAGCGTGTACACAAATAAAGAGGGGCTGGGAAAGGTTTTGGATGATTCATAGTAGTTGATATCGGCTTCTATACTTCCGTTTTTATTGGACAATACAATACCAACCTCCTCGGGTTTGTACTGTTCCTTTTCAAAATTTTTCAGCAAAACATGGGCGGCGGCTGTTCCTGATTTACAAAGCGCGTCCATTTTGAAAAACTTAGGATAATTAATATCCAGGTTTTCGTAAAGGGAATGTAAAAAATCCATGCCTTGCCCATCGCCTTCGAATAAAAGCGTTTCTCCCTCCCATACTTTATTATTACGGATTAAGGCTGTGGATGTGATATGAACTGAGCTTTCCTCTGGCACGTTACTGATTTCTTTACAAACTTACTGCGGTTCCGGATCTTTAAATCCGTTATTGATATAGGTAATACTATCTCTCAGGTTGATTGTTTTTGCCAGCTTTTTTAATGCCGTATCATGATTTTTTACATACGGGTTATCAGTATCCCACACATACCCCGCCAGTACGGAGCATATCATGCGCTTTACATCCGGATCCTGGTTATCGGCAAAGAAAATAGTATGCAGCGTTGTATCGTACCAGCCCATCACATAACTTCTGAACGTGTTTACGCCCTGCATCATTACTTCGGTGTACTCCTTGTTCCAGTCGATGTTTTCTCCTTTTAAGTGTCTTACCACCAGCTTGCCCGCTATCTGGCTGGAAACCGTTGCCAGCGTAACGCCCGAAGAAAATACCGGATCTAAGAACTCTGTTACATTTCCTGTAAGCACAAAACCATTGCCATAGAATTTTTCTGTAGTAGCCGACCATGATTGTAACACCCTGGGCTCCCACAAAAACTCAATGCCTTCCATGCGTTTGGCAATATAAGGCTCATCGGCAATCAGCGCACGCATTTGCTCTTCCGGCGTACCTGTATATTTTTCAAAAAATGAGGGATCTCCCACAAAGCCTACAGAGGTGATGCCTGTAGCAAAGGGAATAATCCATACCCATACATCGGGTTTATGTACTACTATTGTAATACGATCCGGCTCATCATCCATTTGACGGTTTACATCTTTAATATGCACAAAAACAGCCTTGCGTGGCGGAAGATTGGAAGGCTTGTCTAAGCCGAATAGCCGTGGTATTACACGGCCATAGCCGCTGCCATCTATTATGAAACGTGCAAAAATTTCTTTTGTATTGCCTGCTGCGTCCTCAACAGTTATAGTGGAGCTCCCATCAGGATTAAAGTGAATAGCCGTTACCGTGGTTTCATATTCCACAGGTACCCCTTTTTCCTGTACGCCATCGGCCAGGGCTTTGTCAAAATCGGCACGGGTTACCTGGTAAGCATGGTCCCAGCCGTTAGTGAACTGATCAGAGAAAGAATAATCACAAATCACACCATCGCGTACAAACTTAGCGCCTGTTTTACGTTGAAAGCCCTGCTGTAATACATTTTCCAGCAATCCGGCCTCCTCCAGGGCTTCCATACAGCGCGGCAGCAGGCTCTCACCAATTACAAAACGCGGAAATTTCATTTTTTCTACAATCTTCACTTTGTAACCGGCCTGGTTTACAATGGAAGCGGCTACAGTACCAGCGGGGCCTGCACCAATTACGAGTACATCTATTTGTTCGGGTTGCATGTTTGAACCTTTATTTATGTGATTAATATGTTTTCATAAAAGACAGGCTACCGCCTGTTCTTCGCTCTTATCTTTTCTTTTACTCATTATTTCTTTTAAAACCGATCCGCTCCCTGTTCCTGTGCTCCTCCTGTTGCTTATCTTTTGTAAGCAGGTAGTTTAATGCCTCGTAAACGTCCTTAAACTGTTTATTATATTTACGTTCTATCTTTTTTAATTTTTCTGTAAGATCTTTATGGGATAAAGCACATACTGTCGCAATACAATAAAAGCCCGCATTATAGAGATATTTACCTGGATTGCTGTTATACTTTTTAAAACCCCCGAAAGCATAGCAACTCCCTGTTCGGTAAATGCAAATGGAGTGGCAGGACTAAACTTAATGCCTTCGGGCAGGTTATCACAAATTGTGATAAGCTTTTTCCATTCTGCTTTTGAAAGCTGGAACATGAAATCTTCCGGAAATCGCTCAATATTCCGTTTAACAGCCTGCTTCAATGCCCGCGTTTCTACTTCATACAATTCCGCCAAATCGATCCCGATAGCTATCGGGACAAGCATAACTTTCAACCCCCTCAGTTCGTAAATTTTATTTTGTATTACCTGGAGTTCCATAACGGTTATTTTAAATATATATCACATAACATTCTCCTCTCCCCTTTTCAACTTATAAACTTTTCAACCCGTTAGCCTACTTCCTCTTCTTACACTTCAGCAGCGTATGGCTTAGTCCAATGCCATCTGTTTCCTCAACTATATCAAACCCTGCCTTTTCAATACATTTTTTAAAGACGCGGCTGTCATACATCTGGCTGTTACCATTGGCTATTGCTGTAAAATAGATAGAAAGTTGCTGGATGCAAAATGCAGCAGTCTCAAAACGCTGGTTATCCCAGAAAGCTTCTAAAATATAAATAGCGCCATCTTCATTGATAGCTTTTCCACAACGTTGCATAATACTTACAATCTCGTCCTCCGAAAAGCAATCCAGAAACTGGCTCATCCAAACCGCATCGTACCCGGTGGGGAACTGAACGTTTTCATCCAGCACATTCGCGGGGTAAAAATCAACCCTGTTACTCAAACCTAAATCTTCAATATTCTTTTTGGCCATAGCTGCCTGTCCCGGGAGGTCCACTATCGTTATCCTCACATCGTTGTCAAATTTTGTGGAAGCTAACGCCCACTTTCCCGTATTTCCGCCAATTTCGAGTAGCTTTTTAATATGATTTTCCGGCTTATAAATATGTTTTAATACCGCGGGAAAAGCAATATCTGAAAAAAAATGGTCATACTCAAACCAGCTTTTTTGCTGGTGAGGCTGCAATTGAGAAAGACCTTCATAAACCGTATTCCAGTTTCCAAGCTCTTTCAGGCCCGCAGGTTTACCTGTATCAATAGCCTCTTCCAGGTGAAATAAACCTTTGTAGCAAATATCCTGCATAAAATTCATGTTTACCCGGGTAAGCGGATCGTGCAAAATAAAATAACCGGTTTTGGCCAGGTAGTATTTTCCCTTATCATCTACGGTTACCATTTCCATACCCAGCCCGGCTTCCAGCAAAACCCTTACCCCATATTCAGGGACCTGGGTTTTTTCAACAATGTCTGCCAGGGTTATGCCTGATCTGGCATCTTCGATAGTAGCTAAAATTCCTTTGTCCCGTAACATTTTTGCCACCTGGAATACTATAGGTCCATGTGCAATTACCTGTGCGTAATGTTTCGCATCTAAAGCAGTTCGTTTGTCCTTGCTGTAAAGATTTGTCATCTATTCGATTTGTTGTTTGTTATCTTACTAAGTATAATAAAGAGAGCATCTCAAATGCATAATTTTTAAATTTAAGACCTCGAAGAGGTCACATGTATATAGTAAAAATAAAGCACCTGAGATATGCGACCCCTTCGGGGTCGAACTCCACCTACTAACCATTGAGCTATAAATATATGAATCCTTCGGATTCGTTAAAAGCCAAAAAAGTTATATCTGATGGCCCCTTCTTCTTTTGATATGCAAAATTGATTTTTAAGGTCGCAATTTGCGACCTTAAACAACCCTATATCTTTTTCCACACAACCGCTGCATTACAACCCCCAAAACCGGATGCCGTTTTTAAGCAGGTATTTAGCTTTGTGTGCTGCAAGGTACTGCAAACGTTTATATTTTCAGCAGTGCCGGGTGTATCAAACCCTTTAGTAGGGATCATTATATTTTCTTTTAGTGATTGTATGCTGATAACACTTTCAATAAGCCCGGCAGCACCTAATGTATGCCCGTAATAACCCTTTAAGCTATTAACTGGTACAGATTGTAACCCGGCCAGATGAACCGCCTTACTCTCCATATCATCATTATATAATGTAGCCGTACCATGTAACGAAATAAAGTCTATTTCTTTTGCAGTAACCTTTGCTTCGCTCATTGCCTGCTGCATGGCATTAAATAATTCCTGTCCCGTACGCGACGGCCCGGAAATATGATTGGCATCGTTACTTACTGCCCCTCCCCGCAGCTCTATACCACTTTCTGTACCAGGTTGGTTTACAGATAGCACAATGGAAGCGGCCGCCTCGCCCAGGTTGATGCCTTTCCGGTTTGCGTCAAAGGGTTTGCAAACTTCATCGCTTACTGCCTGAAAAGACTGAAAACCCGACAGGATAAATCTTGTGATAAGATCAGCCCCTGCCACTATAATATTTTCATACATACCGGCCTGCAGTATTCTTTTGGCAGTAATTAAAGCCACGAGACCGGAAATACAGGCCTGGGATATAATAAGGGGTGATGCGGCAAAGCCAAAATGTTTTGCCAGTTTCTCTGCTGATGAAGTAAGGCTGATCTCCTGTTTCAGCCGGCCAGAGATATCCTGCTCTTCAAGCAGGCCGATATTTCCTTTGGTAGAAGAAATGATCAACCCGGTTTTCCCGTCCCCCGTGTTAAGTTTTGTTTGTTCCAGCACATTGCTTATAGATAAAGCCAGCAGCTGCTCAAATTTTGTAAAAAAAGGAATGGGTTCTTTCTGCCAGAAACTTTCAGGAAAAAGCGAACTAAAAAATGCCCTGGAGCTTTTGCTGCCGGCTTCATGTAATTGCACGCTGCTTTCACCTTTTAGCAGCCGCGAAAAGTTTTGGCCGGTAGTATGGCCTAATGGTGAAATGATATTGTCTGATATAGCGTAAACAGGTTTCATAGCTCCTCCCGGGCCTCGCCCCCTACACTTTTTAGGTGCTCATATATGCACAGCCGCAGAAGTGTGCGACGCAAGATGGTTGATAATAGTGCTGCTGCCGGGTTCATAAAAAAATTACAGCCCCTGTTGTTTTTTCCAGGCCTCAAAAAAAGCGGGATTATTTAATAATAAGGTTTGCGTATCTTTTTCCAAAAAGACCTGCGTAGTGGTACCCGTGGCAATAACCGCGGGCGCTCCTTTTTTATAGAGCTTATACGTAAAAATGATTTTGGCTGCTTCGCAGGGATGATAGGTGGCTTCTACAATGACCTTATCACCAAATTTGAGCGATTTTTTATACTTGCATTCAGCATGAACAATAGGGACCACCACGTTTTCTTTAAAAAAATCCATATACCCTATACCGTACTGCTTTCCGAAAGCCTCACGCCCGTCTTCAAAATAGCGGATATAATGGCCATGCCAGACAATCCCCAGCGGATCTGCTTCGTTAAACCGGATCAGCACTTCTATAGTATGGCTAAGGGTTTTTGTCATTGTCATGTTTTGGAAAAGATGAGACCTTTCGTTTATTACTAAATCTATTTTTCTGTTTAAATGAACTGAATATTGATTACTTCAGGCATCAACACCCCGTCATCTGTCATCCTTAAACTATCAACTGCCATTATCCGTCAACTTCCGACTTCCACTTCTTATATTCAGATTTGGATATCTGGTCAATGATCTTTTTAAAGCCTGTAGCCCAGTAGTTCCTGAAGCTGAATCCCATACCCACTCCCCCTTCCATTCTTTTTGCCATCAATACTTTTTTGCTTTTAATATCAAATAAAACAACCCAAACGGAAATAGCTTTTTGTGTTTTGCTCATAGCGTCTACTACAAATAACAACCCTGTTCCGGACCTGTTGCCGCCATCAAACCCTTTTATTAAGGCCTGGATATCGCTTTCTTTTAAACGGTTAAAATCCTCGGTGTTTGTTGATTGCAGCTTATCGGGGTCTGCCTTTTCATTTCTTTTATCGGTATAGCTTAGATCGCTATGTAGTTCTGATCTTCTGAAAGCACCGGCGATATCATATTTTTTAGCCTCGTTGACCATCAGCGCGTTCAGCCCGGCAAACTGTCGCGTTATAATGTCTGTAGGATTGGCATTGGGATCGTTGATCAGCTTTGCTTTGGTAAAATCAATACCATAATAAAAAACAGGCGTTTCAGTATTATTCAAAACCTCTTTAAGGGTTTGAGCCTTTGACTGAAATGCAAATAAGACAATAATGACTAAAATGGAAATTGTAGAGAATAACTTTTTCATTTAGGGACGTTTTTAATTACGCTGATATAAATATTTTCATTTCGCAAGATCCGATATCTTTTCCATTCACAGCAATTTTCCCTTCTATTACCGTTGCATTGAATATTTGGTGCTTAATCTTAATAACCGTATCAAGCACCTCCCCGGTTTGCGGGAGGCTGCTGATTTTTAAATGCTGAACAGCACCAATAAATCCAACCGGTACTGCCTTTTGTTCCTGCTGACAAATATATCCTATACGCGCAGCAGCTGTTTGTGCAATATTCTCTACCAGGGCCGGTTCCGTCAATCGTCCATTGAATACAAAAAGATTATCCTCCTTTACAGTAAAACGGGTTGAAGCGCCGGTTGCATCACAGGCTTCCAGGCTATCTACCATTACAAATGGTGCACGCTGGGGTATATAGGGCAGTATATCAGTGGTGAGGCTCAAAACAAGTGATTAATGGCGTTAAAAGTAAGGAAACTTAGGGATTTTAAACAGGCCCCTTATTTCCAGAAATCATAATAATTATACCATTGCGAGGGATAGCGCCTTACTTTTTCCGTCATGGCTTCCACAAATGGCGTTAGAACATACTCTGGCGAGGAGTGTCCTGCGCTTTTATATTCAATAGCTTCTGTTGCAAAAAAATGGTAATGATAAAGCGATTCCTTTAACGCAAACACAAAAGAAACAGGAACATCAAGCCTGGAAGCCAATGCAAAAGGCCCCTGTGGGAACTTTGCCGGTTTTCCTAAAAAAGCTGTTTCAAGGGTCTTATTTCCGGGTAAGAACCTGTCTGAGTGCATACAAACCAGCTCGTTTTTGTTCAGCGCTTCCATGATCTCATAAATATGAGAGAGATTGTCTTTTATAACAATGATATGGGCATTTCTGTGCCCGGTTGTGTTTTCGAGGTATTGTTTTAGTTGCTCGTGCTCACCATCAAACATTACAATATTTATTTTAGTGTTGAGGCGTTTTAAAAGGTGGCCGGCAATTTCCCAATTACCAATATGAGCGCTCAGCAGCAACCCGCCTTTGCCTTTGGCCACCATCTGGTGCAGGTGCTCTTCGCCATCAAAATTGAAAGTGAACCTGTTTTTGATACCGGCCATCATTACAATCCGGTCAATAATAGCCTGACCAAACCAGAAGTAGTTGCTGTATAATTTTATAAGTGCCCTGGAAAAAGAAAACTTCAGTCTTTTTCTAAAATAATACCATATCACGCGGGATGATTTCCAGCTAAACAAATAATAGTACGCTGCTACAAAAACCAGCAGGCAATAGGCGGGTAATACGCCCATGCGCTTCAGGATGCTGATGAAAATGCCATACCCAGCTTTATTGCCTTTTGATTTGCCTTCCCAGTCTTGCGTTTGCGCCATAAATTCCAGGCGTTAAAGGTAGGAGAAAGCAAGGTTTTAATAGTGGGTAATGTTTTGCCATCCAGGGCGGGCGCAAAAATTATTCGTGCCTGCCCCCGAATGGTACAGGAGGGCATTCGTGGCTAAAGCCAAAGGTTGGGCTGGCAGGTTTACTCCATTATCACCTTTACCGTTTTGCTGTATTCAAAATGCCCGTCTTTATCCACCTGTTTGATGCGGATAAACAGTTTGCCGTTATTGGAGAAATCTGCCGGCGCATCATTTTTAGAGCAGGCTGCCAAACTAATCATTACCATTCCGGTTATGGCCAGCATTTGGCATACTTTTTTCCTGCCACGACCTGTAATACTTAAACCCAACGCTAATGCCAGTACGGATATGCCCAGCAGCCCGCTTCCTGCGGCTGCATCTTTACTAAAACTGTATTTCAGCGCTGCTGAGGTGTTACCATCCACAGCAAGGCTTTTTACTTCACCCATTTTGATGAAGTTTTTGCCATCGGCAGAAGCTTCTATATCAAAATAGCTGTTGCCGGCTTCAGAAAGGGTGGTCCAATTTACATATAAATTATTGCCTTTAAAGAGGGCTGTAATATCCCCAAAATGTACAGGAAGGCTTACAACACAGTCGCCCGTAACATCACCTGTTATTGTAAACTTGCTGCGCAGCGTTTGCCTTGCATCGTAAGGGTCACCAAGGCCATACTTTAAGCCGTCTGCTCCCAGTTTTAAGCCCCCCTGTATATGATCAATGTTACCCGCCCATCCTATCAGCGTTTTGCTGTAGTTGATACAATCCATACCGCTGTTTGATAGCATTCCTTCGGCAGAAGAGCTGAACATTGAAGTTGTTAACGCATTCAGCTTCCAGGCCCCGATGTTTTGGTTAAATGCTGCAGCCCTGTAAAACATATAGCTGGTATTAGTTACCTTACGCACATCCCAGCCGCCAACGTTTGCATTAAAAGTTGTCGCGCCGGAAAACATATCCGACATATTCACCACATTGCTCACATCCCATCTGCTAATATCCCTGTTAAAAGAAGTCGCCTGTCCAAACATTCCTGACATGTACGCTACCTTACTCACATCCCAGTCGCTGATATCCCCGTTAAAAGCTGTGGCGCCTAAAAACATTTGCTGCATGTCTGTTACCTGGCTCATATCCCATTCGTTGAGGTCCTGGTTAAAAGCTGTGGCGCTTGCAAACATCGCCATGGTATTTTGCACCTTACCTGTTTTTTCTTTCCATTGGCCAATGGGCTGGTTAAACGCAGTAGCAACGTAAAACATATTATTCATATCAGTTACGTTGCTTACATCCCACCCACTGATGTCAATATTGAATTTTGGTGCATCCGCAAACATATTTTCCATATTTTCTACCTGGCCCACATTCCATCCACTGATGTTTTCATTAAACAGGTGTGCAGCAGCAAACATGCCACTCATGTCTTTTACCTTGCTCACATCCCATTCGCTGATACCGGGAATATTGGTCAATACCATACAGAAACCAAACAGGCGGTTCATATCCGTTACATGGCTTACATCCCATTGGTCAATATGAGGAATAGTGGTAAGAACAAAGCAATCCAGGAACATGTTGCTCATATCGGTTACCTCGCTTAGGTCAGGTACATCGGAAGGGACAGCAGAAAGGTTCTGCGCGCCCATAAATGTAAACGCCATACTGCTCCAGGCTACATCTCCCCATTGGATAACTTCACGAAGATAATTTGCATCGGGATAGCCATAATTCATTTCTAAATGGGAAAACGGACGGCCACCTGCTGCAGGAGTGATTTCAAGCTGATACCTGCCGGCTGTGCCAAACGATATGTTTGTAGATGATACGCCCGCAGATGTTGTACCACCGGCTCCGCTCCCGGTGTGCAATGCATTATTAATATCTTTCCATGTATAAGTAAATTCACCAATAGCATCTATCCGTATTACTGTATTGGGTGTTTGCCATACCGTAATAAAAGGGCGCTGGGCATTGGCGGAAAAGCATACACTAAAGAGGAAAAAGATAAAAGCAGTTAACTTTTGGTTCATGGCAGGTTTTTGTTTTAAGTGGATCAAAACTACCGGGGATTGTATTTAATAAGGCACATGACAAGCCCGAAGTTTGTCGCAACAAAGGAAAAATTTGTCGCAACAAATCGTATTTGGTTGTAAATCAATGTGAAACAACCAGCTTTAAGACAATGTACTTATATATTCAGAAGGCGTAAGGGTGGTGTATTTTTTAAATGCCCGGTAAAAAGAAGCCCGGCTGTTAAAGCCGGCTTCGTAAGCAATGGCTTCAATGGTTACCTGGTTTATTTTATTATCCAGGAGCGTTTTAGCTTTAGCTACCCGTTTTTCGTTGACCAGTTCATAAAAATTTTTGCGCATCGCTTTATTAATGGCCGTTGAAATTTTTTCTGCCGGCACACCCATGCTATCCGCCAGCATATTAATGGTAAGATCGGGATTGGCATATATACCAGATCGGGTTATAAAATCCTCAATGCTTGCAGCCAGCGTAACCAGCTCGGTTTGGGTAACGGTTTCCTGTTTAATGCGGGCCTCTTCGCTCTGTTCTATAGCCGGGCGGGTATCCTCCAAAAACTGTTCGTAGCTTTCTGTAGTAAAAATGGCATGGTGCCGCACAGAATAGTACAGGATAAAAAAGTAAATAAGCGTAATAAGGCAGGGCAGGTACAGGTATTCTACCAGGTACTCTGGCAAAACCAGGTACAAGACAGCAGTAATCACTGTAAGAATGCCCCCAAGGACAATAAACCTTGTGATAAAAGACAACCTGGTTTTTTCGAGGTTAGATACGGTTAAAACCAGCCGCCTTTTATACCCGGAGATCTTTATTGCCGATGCAATTACACTTGCAAGGATAAGCGGCATGCCAACAATATTAATGACAGACATTTGCCAGGGTAAAGGTTCCTGTAGCAGCGAAGCCGCGAATGCTGGTCGTTCCTGCACCGGCAGCGCAAGGTAAGCAGCCGGAAACGAGAGACCGAATATACAACACAGGAAAGCAACAAGCCATATAGGGTGCTTCAAATTTATTTTGGAGCCTGTAAAGGAGCAGGTATAGGCAAAAACCAGGGGGCCAAAATAGGTATTGGTGCACCACGAAAGAAAAAAGAAGTAAGGAAACTGCTCAAATACCCCACCCGTAATGCTGGCATTGCCCAAAAATGAAATAGCTGTATCTAATAAAATAAGCGCGAGTATTTTATTGGGCAAGGCGTTATTTTTTCTGAAAAAAAAGGCGATGAATAAAATAATAAGGTTAACTGCCAGGCAAATATTTAAAGCGGTCATGTTTTGGTCGTATATTTTTTGCAATATACACAGTACTTTTATGTTTATAATATTAAGGTATGATGTTTTTGCAACAGGAAATTTTAGACAATACGGTACAAACTTATTTGATTGTAGCCGGTACTATACTGGTAGTCTTTTTATTTAAAAAATATATAGCTCATTATGTTGCTTCTTTTTTCTTTTTTATTTTAAAAAAAAGATATAAGAACATTGACAGCGTCTCTTTTGAAGGTCTTATTGCAAAACCGCTGGGGTTGTTTATTGCTACTTTTATAACTGTTATTGCCTTAGACAAACTTAATTTCCCCCAGGCAATGGATTTTAATATCTACCGGCTGAAACTGCAGGAGCTGCTGCGCATGACCGGCTCCGCTCTTATTATCATTACGTTTTTCCGGTTTTTAATTAAGTTGGTAGATTTTGCAATTCTTTTAATTAAGGAACGGTACATACAACAAGGCGATAATGCCAACCACCAGCTGGTATTTTTCTTTAAAGATTTTATAAAAGTGGTGATTGGCATTATAGGAGCATTGCTGCTTTTAAAATATACTTTTAATTATGATATTAAAGGGTTGGTTACAGGGCTTAGCATTGTAGGCGCAGCCGTTGCATTGGCATTGAAGGAAAGCCTTGAAAACCTGATAGCTTCTTTCATCATATTTTTTGATAAACCTTTTCAAACCGGCGATGCAGTAAAAGGAGGCAATTTTAGCGGCGTAGTGGAAAAAATAGGACTGCGCAGCACCCGCATACGCACCGATGCCAAAACATACGTAACAGTGCCTAATAAACAAATGGTGGACAGTGTGCTGGATAACCTGAGCAATAGAACTCAACGCCGTGCCGACCTTCGACTGGAAATAGGTGTGGACACACCACCGCAAAAGGTAAGAGCACTGCTCGATGGTATAAAAAAAATATTATCTGTTCCTGAAATTCTGAACTTCAACCTGAATCTGACCGATATTATGCCGAATGCGCTGGTAATAACAGCCGACTATTACACTGCTCCCGATAATATAAAAGCGTTTAATAACACCAGGCAAAAAGTAAACCTCGAGATAATGCAACTGATGGAAACCCTGGGTGTGGATCTGTCCGGAAAATCAACCAATATCAGTATTGTAAGCGGGGAGCCCACTACAACTACTTCGCAGCAGCCACAATAGCGGCCAGCTCTTCATCAAACCGGCCTGTAACACCATATTCTACCACGCGGCCCAGCTCTTTGCCATTTTTAAGCACAATAATAGTGGGTACATGTGCAATAGCCAGGTTAGCAGCGAAATGCGCATCATCTTTTTTAGTCCTGTCCAAACCAAATAAGGTGATCCGCTTTTTATCAAAACCGGCTTGAGCTGCAATTTTGTAAAAACGGGGAATTACATAATGCGAGTCAGCGCACCAGGTTCCAAAAAAAATAAGAAATGTAACGCTGTCTTTTGTTTCAGAAAAACGCTTTATAATTGCTTCACCAGGAGTATAAGCACGCTCGTGCTCAGCAAACCAATTATAATTAACCGTGTCTGCAAGTAAAATACTGTCGGTTACAAAACCTTTCAGCAGGTTTTTGCCCGTGCGGTCTTTAACGGTTTCATATTGTTGTGCGTGGGTAAAAAAGAAGAGCGTTACCAGGATAAAGGTAAAAAATGTGTGCTTCATCTATAATTGTTAATTGAATGCGATAAAAGTACAATGCATTCATCATCCGGCAAAAAATGCGGTAGTTATAAGGAAAGCCGGGAAGTCAGAAGACCGAGGTCAGAAGTTGAGAAGAAACCAGCCTTCAGCATTTTGCTTTCAGCTTTGTGCCCCGAAAGTTGGGGAATTTTAATCTCTGCTACTTTCAGAATACCATGTGGAGGCATCACAGCGTTGCCTTTAACTCTAAAAAGAATGCTTTTATTTTTTCAAGCGATTGTACGGCGGCTAACCTTTCACCGGCATTTTTATTATTCTTCAGATATTCCCGCGCGCCTTCAATGGTAAATTTTCTCCGGCGCAGCAAATCGTATATCAGGTAAAGATTTTTTACATCGACAGGCCGGAAAAACCGGTCGCCTTTCCCGTTTTTTTTGGGTTTTAAAATATCAAACTCACTTTCCCAGTAGCGTATCAGCGAATGGTTTTCTTTAAACATGGTAGTAACTTCTCCCATGCTGTAGTATTGCTTCGAAAATAATACTTCATCATCCGGCATCTCTATCATACCTGCAGCAATAGTATGCTCTTTTACCGATTTCCGCCCCCTTGTGCTCCTGCGTTCAAACAACCGGTCCGGGTCTGTAACAGGTATTTTTCCGGTAAACTCCTGCTGATCTGTTTCATCTGCATCAGACACCACTTCTTCCGAAATAAATGTCTGATTATCAATCTCTTTTATTTCAGAGCCCTGCTTTTTCACTGTTTCTTTCGGAAACGCTTCAACAATCTCTGCTCCTGCATCCTCACTGGCAGATACCTTTCCGGTAAAATCCGGCTGATCTGTTTCATCTGTATCAGACACCTCTTCTTCTGAAATAAACGATTTATCCTCAGCTACTTTTATTTCAAGATCCTGCTTTTTCACTGTTTCTTCCTGAAATGCTTCGACAGTTCCTGCATCTGCACTCTCAACAGGTGGCTCTTTTTCCTGATCCCCGCTCACCTTTGCAGGAGGAACAGCTTCAACAGGGCTTTCCTCCATCACTTCTATCTGTGCAGGAGGCTTCAACGAGTGCTTTCTGGGCTTAGGAAGTGGATCTACTTTCTCCACCTCATCAAAAAAGGAGAACGCACCCTGATTTTGTGAAGGAGTCTTAGCCATAATTACAAATCTACTGATATTAGATAATTGAAAATGTTAATCACACCCGTTTTAAAATATAAAACGCTATAAGTTCCAGGATATTTTATTCAGCCCTCCCTTCATTTTTGGTATAAGAGGGAGCGTGTGAGAAGGAAATAATGTTGTAACACCATTCAAAAAGGCCTTTTTTATACAATATTTTCACGTTGGGTATAATGCTTTATATCCCCTGAATCCCTTACCTGTACAATATTTCAGTAAATAAATACCGTTTGAAAATAAAATGAATGGCATTAAGTTGGTTTTAAAACAGAAAGAATTGCAGCTACTTTTGTGTAACAATAACACAAAGAGTTATTTCAAAGAGAAGAAAGGAAAGTGAGAAGGAATACAAAGTTTTTAAGTTTTTTTCATATGGCAAGCAATCGTTAGAGGTCAGTCCGTTTCTACGGAAGGACCTTTTTTATTTAGTGTCATGGAATTGGCTGACATAAAAAAATCCGGGAGGAAACCCGGATTAACAATTTAAAAAACACAAGGCTTGCAATCGTTAGAGGCAATCAATTAGAGGTCATTTTTAAACACTGGCTACGCTTAGCTGATGTTTGCTATACTTCAAACCTGTTTTTTTGACGTATAGGGACGCTAAGGTATAATTATTTTCTATACGGCCTTAACTTTTTCTTAATTTTTTTTACAAATTTTTTAAACCCGGTAGAAAAATACTTGTTTCAGATCAATAAACAGGGAAGATCGATAGGTCTTGGGCATAAATATCAATATCCCGTGAAACACAATATGGTGTTGAATTTTTAGCATTTTATTCGGCCTTGGGGCGAAAAAATTAACATTAAGTTATTATTCCTTTGTTTTTATCCGTTTTATCTTTGCACCAGAAAGCGAAAGCTATCAAAAATAGATTATAAGTTTTTTTTCATATGGCAAGCAATCGTTAGGGGTCAGTCCGTTTCTACGGAGGGACCTTTTTTATTTCTGGCCGGGTGGGTTTTGGCCAGGGGATCAGCTTTGAAGAGCCCGTGAAAATCAAAAGATGCCGGACCTTTAATGCTAACAGCATCATTCAAAAAATAACCATACAAGCTGAATTTTCCGTTTTTAAACCATCTGGAGTAAATATTTTCGCTTGGGCATCTCTTTATCAATACCCTAAAACATAGTCCCCTAAAGGATTTCAGAAAATATTATGCGCTTGAAAGTAGTATTTTAAGGATTAAGTTGGATTTATAATTGTACAAATAGCAATTATCTTTGTGTAACAATAACACAACGGGGTTATTTTGGAGGTGAAAGAAAAAGAGGAAGTGTGACAAAAAAGATTTTTTAAGTTTTTTCATATGGCAAGCAATCGTTAGAGGTCAGTCCGTTTCTACGGAAGGACCCTTTTTTTTGGCCCTAATACAAAAAAAGGATTGCTTTTCAGCAATCCCAGGTTCATAGGTTCCGGCGTACCGCTTTATTTGGTACTCATCTGGTTAATAAGGCTTAACAGCTGGCTTTCAGATACTTCAGTCATATTGAACGTGAACCCTGCATAAGTTTTTCCGGCATCGGGAGCAGGTATGGTTACATCCCTCATTTCTGCATAAAGCTTTCCATTTTTAGCGCTGAGCGCCAGGAACGTTCCCTCCTGTCCTACCGGGATGGAGTTTTGATAGCTTAACAACCCTTCCTTACCCGCAGCCGGGGAAAAAATAACGTTATAAAGTTTTACTAATGTATTGGTATGCTTTGTTTTAAAGAATAACAGGCTGGGGTCTGAGCTGGAATAGTTGTTACCTGTTTCGGTATTGAATTTATCGCCAAAATATCCAAGAACAGTTGTTTTAGGGCGGGGATCGTTATATAAAGCATCGCAGTTTCTCCATTGGCCTAACGCGTCCAGGGGAAAAATAGTTGTTGCCGGGGAAGCCGCTCCAAAACCAGAAATCTGATCCCATACAATGCCTCTTCTTACGTTTACCTGGCTGGTTACAGAAACGCTGATGTTTTCATGATTGTAGCCGCTTAAGGTATAGCTGATGGTACTGTCTCCGTCCCACATAGGCACTTCTCTTTGCTGGCCATTTGCCCCGGCTCCTATAGGAACAACAACGCTTGGCGGCTTCGCCCCGTTTAAAACCAGCTGATTATTGTTTTGTTCGGCCTTTACAATTATTTCGCCAAAAGACTGGAGCATTTCTCCTCCCGAAGTAAGGGTAGGCTTATCGGCCAGAATCATATCAGAAGCGTCTAAAATATCCCTTGCGGAAACAGAAACATTCCCGGAGATAACAACGCCTCCACTGGTTTTAAAAGCATTGGCAGGGAAAGTGATTTTTGTGCCACTGCTTAAAGTAATGGTTGCTCCTGCCGCAGCATCTACTGTAAATTTTTCATCTTTAGGTGCATGCCTGGCAAAAAAAGCATCCATCAATTGTGTGGAGGCTTTATCATCTGCTTCCGGAACGTTAACAGAATTATCATTTTTTTTACAGGAGCTGACAGTAATGGCAGCAATGGCAATAGCGGCAGTTAATAAGAATGTCTTTTTCATAACTATGGGTTTTAAATTGTTTTAAATGTTTGTTTACAGGTATATCAGCACCTGGAACAATTGTTACCCCTTAGTTGAAAATTTTTTATCGCTTTTTTAAAATGACAGCAACCGCTGCTGCTGCAGCTATCAGCAAACCAATACACACGTAAATAAAAAAGGAGCTACCTGCCGGCTTAACAGATACGGGAAGGTTGTTTCCCTGGTAATAAATGGCAGCCCAAAGCCATGGATTTTGATCGGCGGCGGATGTTTTCTCCCCAAAATATATTGCCCTGGCTTGTTGTAATGCTTTAGCCGGCTCTTTCACCCGGATCAGCTCCTTATAAAAATTTTTCAGAAGTGCGGTGGTGGTGGCATCATCTACCTGCCAGCGGGCAGAAAGCACGCCTCCCACTCCTTTGCCTATAAAAGTGCGCCCCAGGCTTAGCATTCCCTCCTGGTGCAGGGATGCCCCTTTGCCGGTTTCGCAGGCCGCCAGCACTACTAACGGACATTTGGAGCGGCTGTATTGCATCTGTCCCAGGTATAATTTATTTTGCAGCACAATAAAGGGCTGCGCGCTGCTGTCATCAGCAACAGCATGGGAAGATAAATGGACGATATTGTTCTCATTTAATTCTTTATAGAAAATATGATCGGTTGCAGTGGCAGCGTTGTACCTTTTGCAGTTGAACAATTTTTTTAAAAATGAGGCTTCCTCTTTTGCCGAAGGCAATGCCGGAAACCCTAAATGCTTCTGCTCAAAACTAAAAACAGCCATTCCTGCAGCTTCCTTATATTTCGCATTATTCAACAGTTGTAATAAAGAGAACTGGTAGCTTATTGCATTGGCAGCACCAAAGTATTGAGGTTTTTGCCCGCTATAGGAAAGCGCTTCAAACGGTAAAAGATGCAACGCGCCAGCAGGTGAAATAATGTACGCCGATGCCCGGGAAGACGCATCTGGTAAATATTTTTTTAAAAGAGCTGCAGCAGACTGGTAATATCCGGGAGGGTTATTATTGAAAGCGCCCGGACCGTTATAGAAATAAGTATTTACAAAATGATTAATGCCCTGGAAAGAGGCCGGAGCTTCTGCCACGTGACTTACAGACGAAGAACTTATATGCACCATGTAAAAAGCAGTATCGGAGCAATAATAGCTTACTATATTGCTATGCCGTCGAGCATCATTCAGCCATGCCAGGAACTTATCGTACCTCGGGGCCGATAATTGTTCTTCATAATTGCTTTTGGTTAAGCTTAGCTGGTATTCTTTTTCTGCTATACGTGCTCTTATGGCCTCCTGCTCCTGTGGTATGGCTGCCTGTGCCAGCAATAAATAATCGTTACGCAGTTCATCAAAAGCTGGCGCTGCAACACCTGTATCTGCTTGCAGGCGCTGGCTGCGCTGCTGGTTGTACATCAGTTTCCGGCCCTTTGACAGTTCTGCAAGCCATACTGCTTTTAGTAAATACGTTTCCTCTTTGGTATGGTTGTACATGGCATGGTGCCAGGCTATGCCTTTTTCTGTAAGCAATTCGTTTGAATAAATACTGCTGTTGCTATACATCCAGGCATCTATTAACTGCTGGGTGTAGTAATCATTTAAAACAGCCTGTGTGTACCAAAAGGAGGTACTATCTGCCTGATCTGTTTTTTCAAAAACCTGTGCCAGGCCAAACATGGAAGTGGTTACCGTAAAATCGGGGTATAAACCAATGCTATCGCGCTGGAAAAAGGATAATGCTTTATTATACCATAATAAGCTTTCTTCCGGACTGCCTTTTAAAAAATAGTTATTCCCTAATGCGTTAGCCAGGCGGGCTTTTTCTCTTGGCGAAACAAAAGATCCTAAATCCCAGGCATCATGAAGACAGGCTATTGCCGGGCCGGGTTTATGCTCTGCATTAAGAATACGGGCTTTATTTGCAAGCGATGTAACCTGCCAGGCTATATTATCGTCAGCCGTCATTTTTTTAAGCAACGCCTTATCGTTCCAGTATTTTGCACTATCTGTTTGTGCTGTTTCCAGGTAAGCCTCTGTTTTGAGATTATATAGCTGGATCGCGGCCCGGCCGTTCCCGGTTCTGATAGCTTCAAGCCCTTTTCCTGTAATGACCTGTACCATTGCATAGTCCTGCATGTAAAAATAAGTGGTGGCAAGGTTGGCATATAACCCCGGCAGCATTCCTTCCCTGCCATTTTCTGTTGCAGACCGGATGGCTGTTTGCTGTATAATAACGGCTTTGGTGAAATCTCCTGTGCGGGTATAATTATTTCCCAGGGGTTTACATACATACTCTTCAAATGCCCATTCACCTGCCAGTACTTTGTCGTTTTTATTTTCCTGGTAAAAACCCAATGCTTTCTCATACCACCGGGTAGAAGACTTTACCTGCCCGCTTTGTAAAAGATGGTAAGCGATGTTGGTAAGCAGATTATAATACGCTATTTTTTCATCGGGGTCTTTTGGCTGCCGCCAGATATTATCCAGTACAGAATCTGCCTTAGCGGCAAGCACGGGCGTTTCATCTATCCTGTCGAACAGATAATTGATATATCCCGATAAAGAATCTTTCTTTTTAAAATGGCTATACTCCTGCGATAACTTTTGCTGCGGAGCAATAGCATTGACAAACAACAGCACAATTGCTGCCAGCAATACAATAAAAAACGGTATTTTAAAATAGTCGGGAGCTTTAGTTACAAACGCCATCCTGCATATATGTACCCAAAGCTACTGTTTTTACCATTGTAATAATACCTGAGGCCCAAATGCGGGCCCAGCTTTACTTTACCCACCTGCAGATCAAAAAACGGGCGGGCCTGCCAGTTGCTGAATGCTTTTATTTTTTCTGTTGCTGATATGCCGTACGGAAGCTGAACGCCATTGGCACTAATGATATTGTAATTATTTGATGTTTTAATATCGCCGCTAATATCAGCTGTTACTACTGCACCGGCGCCAATAGAAACATAATCATTGATATTGTACCGAAGCTGAAGCGGGATAAGCTTTACCTGGCTTATTTTAGTGGTTTGCGTGGAATCGAAAGAAGTATATTCAAATGCTCTTTTCAGAGAATCAATAAAAACAGTTCCCCGCTTTTCTATCCCTGTAAAATGAACGGTTTGCGTGCTTATACCTGCCTTATAATACAGTTCCACCTGGAAGTAAGGCAGGTAGGGAGCAAGGGGAGCGAGGCCCACACCTATTACTATACCATCGCTTGTTACAGCATCACGCCCCAACGCCTTTTCATAGCCTGCCATAAAAATTGGCGAAGGACTTTTTTTAAATCGCCCGGTTGCATAGTTGGTAATGACCGGCTCATTCTTGTCAAAGTAAATGGCCGTGCGCGATTTGAATGGTTTGTTTTCCAGCTTCTTTTTGGTTACCACGCTAAACTCCATGAACCCCTTGGTACTGTCCTTATCTTCCACACCTTTTTGATTGGTACCCGGTAAATAAATCCCGTGAAAAGTAAAGACAGCACCTTTCTCGTTCTTTTCCAGCTCCCAGCAGCCGCGCTTTTCTTTTGCCAGGCTATCACAGGGCGGGCAATAGGGATGCATATCTGTAACTTTTATTGTTTCGGGATTCAGTTCAGGAGCCAATGTCATATCCAGCGCTATTTTACGTGCAGGGCCCTTACCATTGTTTTGAAATCTTACTTTATAATTCAGCGGCTTGTACTTTTTTAAGAAGCGGTAGCTGAGCCGCCCTCCTTTTATGTTCATTTTATTGGGATCGTGAGAGTTTACTACCGGAACGCTTAACCGGTGCATTACGGGCGGTCCCTGATCAGGTATATATACGCCTGTAATGGTAAGCGTTGCATTGGTATCTTTTATCATTTCGGGAGTAACATGTAATTGTAAAAAAGAGAAGCGGGCTTCGCCGGAAGGCACCATTTTCAGATCTGCACTAAGCACATTTTTATACAATGATACCGTATTGGAAAATAAAGAGCCGGCCGCTGCGGCATCCACCTTTTGTACAAAGCGGGATGCCGGGCTGCCGCTTTCGGTAACCAGCAAAGAAGCCTTAAATCCCGGAATTTCATTTACATTGCGGTGCGCCATTAATAAAGAGGCTTCATCATAGCTTCTAAACTCCGATGTATCAAAACAGGTTTGCTCAAACTGCTTTTCGTTCAGCATTAAATAGAGCTTACCTTTCTGTTCCTGCATGGCTGTATTCTTCCAACCTACAATCAGCACCATGGTATCATCAGGCTTAGCCATACAGTTGTATTTCAGCTCAAACAGGCCGTTGGCTTTAAAGAAATCCTTTTCGGCTACAGAAGCCATGGCCCGGCCACCGGAGGGTTTTTCAATTTTTATTTTTTCTTTTTTACGCTGGGGTTTTTTCCCGTCATCATAATTATTAACCGCATAGAGTATGCAGTCATACGCGCCATCCTTCTCATACACATGCTGCGGATTTTCGGCTGTGCTGAAATGCCCATCACCAAAATCCCAGAGATAAGTATAAAAAGGCTCAGGAGCACCGGGTATTTGTGTAAGCGCCGGCAGCTTTACAGAAAAGGAAACCTTATTGCTGCTGTCTGTTACAGCAACAATAGAACTGTCTTTGCCAGTCGGCTGTGCAGCGGCAAAGCCGGCTAACAGGAGGCAGAAAAAAAAATTATATACATTTTTCACGCTGGCAGTTTTCAGTATATCAATTGATATATATTTTGTTACCCCTGATTTTACAGCAGAGCTTGTTTAAACATGTTTGCAATTAAATTTATTCAAATATTATCACAAAAAAGAATTTTATTACATTAGCTGATTACAAACCAAATATTTGCATACTGATCAACAATATATTGAAGCGCTCAAAAACCACGATTCCCTGCAAATAGAGGGTATCTATAAAAATTTTGCGCCCGGCATAAAGAAGTATCTCTTATCAAAAGGCGCCGGTGAAGAAGAAGCCGGTGATATTTTCCAGGAAGCGGTTATTGATGTTTACAAGCTGGCCAGGGATGGCTCTTTTGTGCTTACCTGCCCGCTGGAAGCCTTTCTACTGCTGATCTGTAAGCGGAAATGGATCAACCAGGCAGAAAAAAACAAACGGCAGGGGGTAACAAAAAGTATAGACGACGGATATACCCAAATAGCAAGCGGAGATACTGAAGCAGCAGCCTTATACGCTGATACTTTAGAGAAGGAAAGTAGCGTGATGGAAATGCTTCAAAAAATAAGTGCACGTTGCCGCGAAATTATTGTGGCCTGCTATACCGATAAACCGCAGCAGCAGCTGGCAGACGAGATGGGCGTAAGCTATGCTTACCTGCGGAAAAAGAAATCGCTTTGTATGGCTGAATTAATAGCGCTTGTAAGAAATAAAAAACATAATGCAGCATGACTCATTTTGAAAAAATAGAAGCATATATCGAAGGCTGGATGACAGGCCCGGAGCGTGCTGCATTTGAAAGCGAGCTGCAAACTAATGCCGCATTAAAACAGGACTATGAAGATTGGCTGGAGGCAGATGCTATATTAAAGAAGAACCTGTTGCCGGCAAATGATGCTGCCATCAAAGAAATTGTAACACCGCTTACCCGGCAATATTTTAAACAGGAAAAGAAACAACCGGCAAAAGTTGTTTCCTTAAAAAAATACATGATCAGCGTTGCTGCCGCAGCCGCAATTATAATTATTTACTTCTCTGTTCCTTCAAGTATTGATAACTACAACGTTCCTGAAATGCCACAGGCCGTAGTAAGAGGGTCAGAAGCATTATCTAATAAAGGCGCATTGCTTTTTAATGAAGGGAAATATAAAGAAGCCATTCCATTGCTGCAACAACAGGCAACCGCTAATCCCGGGGATGCTACGGCTCAGTTCTTTTATGCAGTAAGCCTTGTTAAAACAAAGCAATATAAAAAGGCCCTGCCCCTGTTGGAAAAGTTAGCCACCGGTCCCTCTGCTTATAAAGAAGATGCTGCTTTTTTTGCTGCTTTATCAGCCTACAAACTGGATAAAAAAGAGGATGCTATTAATTACGCAGATATGGTGGGCGAATCCGGCGCCTATTATAAACAGGTTCAAAAAATAATCAACAGGCTGAAGTAAATATCCGTAGTGTTTTATATTGTTTTGTATTTGTGATCATTCTCTGGAAAACAAAATCAGGGCAAACGCATAAAATTTGTTTCTTTATATATCAGAAAACATTGCGCAGCTACGCAGCGCTTTTTAACCGGGGAATTAATATCTTCTATAAACAGGTTACCGCGATGCGGTAAGATAAAACACCAATTATGCAGCACAGAAAATAGCTTCTTTTTTATGTGCTTTTCTAATAAACTTTATGGTATGAAAATTTTTTGAGGATCAAAACAATTACGCACCGCTTAATTAAATCTATACGAACCTATAAATTCATTTTTTAAATATCCAGACAAACCTTGCGCAGCTCTTGTAATTATGGAATTAACGTCTAGAAACAGGTTACCGCGATGCGGTAAGATAAAGTCCAAATCAGCCGCATAGCGGCGCTTATATTAATAAACAGGAAAGCAAACTGCCATTTGAGCCGCATAGCGGCGATATGTTTAAATCTATGTGTCCTCCCCTAAATAAAATCCTCAAAAAGCAAGCCTTAGTTCTTTACTTTCCAGAACCGGCCAAAAAGCCCGATATACTTTTCCTTGCTGGCCGCGGCAATAAACTTACCATTTACAGAAGCGGGGTTGAAATAGGTTATTGTTGCATTGGAATAAATAAGGTTGTTTTTATACTCAACCAGAGGTGGGGACTGCTGCCTGCTGATGGCAGGCTGAATGAATGCATTGAAATCACTTTCTTTGGGATTGGTAAAAAACGCGATCAATATCGCAGCTATGATTAATAAAGATATGAGCCGACGGAATTTCATTCGCAAACTTATTTTTTAAATAGACGAACACCAACTTTTTTTACTTCAATTAACTAAACAAATACGCTCACCGTCATCAGGAGAACACATAAATTACTTCTCCACCCGTTATTCTAACCCGGATAAGTGAGTGAGCAAGACCCGGTGGTAAACAGTATTCCTGTTTTTAATATTCACAGAGTCCACAGCCAGCGCAAGGCCAGGGGTGAGACTCTGCTTAGAAAACCCGCGAATAAACAGGACGCTATATATTGTGTAGATGAAGTGAGTGTCCCTGGAACTACTTCGGAGACACAACACAGACGCCATATATTTACTGCCGGCTAAATAATACTAACGAATTAACTGAACAAATACTCTACATCTTCCTTGGTCAGCGATTTTACAAAGCCCGATTCATCTGAAATAAGATCCCTTGCCAGTGCTTTTTTCTTTTCCTGGAGCTTGAGGATCTTGTCTTCAATAGTATCCTTACAAATCATCCTGTAGGCAAAAATATTTTTGGTTTGACCAATACGATGCGTACGGTCTATGGCCTGCTGCTCTACCGCAGGATTCCACCAGGGGTCTACAATATATACATAATCCGCCGCGGTAAGGTTTAAACCCACTCCTCCGGCTTTTAACGAGATGAGGAACACCCGCACTTCATCATTATTCTGGAAGTTCTGAATGGCTTTCTCCCTGTCGGGCGCCGAAGTGCTGCCATCAAAATATTCATATTTTACACCCAGCTCATCCAGCTTTTGCCTGATAAGACCCAGCATTCCTAAAAACTGCGAGAAGACCAGTGCTTTATGGTCGCTCATATCCTCAGTAATTTCACGCGCCAGCTCTTCAATTTTTATAGAGTGATTTTCAAAAGCTTCTTCTTCATTTAAAATAGCCGGCGAGTCGCATATCTGGCGCAGCTTCATCAATCCCTGTAAAATAGTAAGCTGCGATTTACCCAACCCCTGGTTATCGATCGTTCCTAAAATTTTATCGCGGTAGTCATTTCTATATGCATCATAAATACGGCGTTGCTCATCGCCCATTTCGCACCATAAGATCATTTCCTGTTTTTCCGGAAGATCTTTTGCTACCTGCTCTTTGGTCCGGCGTAAGATAAAGGGATATAATATTTTCCTGAGGTGCTCTTTCCTGTCTGCTTCACCTAATTTATCAATAGGAATAGCAAACTCCTGCCTGAAAAACTCAATGCTTCCCAGCATCCCCGGATTCAGGAAGTTCATCTGTGCATAAATATCAAAGGTATTATTTTGTAAAGGCGTACCGCTCATGCACAGGCGGTGCTTTGCATTAAGCAGCGAAGCCGCACGCGTTACTTTGCTCGACGGGTTTTTAATAGCCTGGCTTTCATCCAGCACCAGGTAATCAAATTTTACATTCAGGAACAGCTTGATATCGCTCCGTAAAGTACCGTAAGTGGTGATGGTAATATCCTGTTTTAATATTTCATCGGAGTTCCTGGCCCGCGTGCTGCCATGATGTATGCAATAAGACATCTGGGGCGTGAATTTTCTGATCTCATTTTCCCAGTTATAGATAAGCGTGGTAGGACAAACCACCAAAGCTTTCATTTCGGGGTGACTGTATTTATAATGCTGAAGGAAAGACAGCGCCTGTATGGTTTTACCCAAACCCATATCATCGGCCAGGATACCACCCCAGTTAATGTTTTGTAAATAACTCAGCCATTGGAAGCCTGCAACCTGGTAAGGCCTTAGCGTTTGCTGTAAGTGCTGCGGTGGCGCTACTTCAGATATTTTTTCAAAATCTTTTAAGCGGTTATATTTCTCTTCCAGCTCAAACTGCAGCTCTTCCTCGTTTTGCAGTTCATACAATTCGTCAATTACACTTTTATGGTATTGCGACAGCTTCAGCTTGTTATTGCTTCCTTCACCAACCCTGAAAAGCAAGGAATATTTTTTAAGCCACTCATCCGGCAAGATCCCTAAAGTGCCATCATTAAGCTGTACATATTGCTGCTTGGCGGCCAGGGCGCGCTTTACTTCTGCAATAGATACTTTCTGCTCTCCAAACATAATATCAACCTTGGCATCAAACCAGTCGGTATTGCTGCTGATGAAGATCTTTGTCTGCGGCTTTGCAGTGTTGAAACGGAAATTGCGCAGCGCTTCATGTCCAAATACAGGCACCTGCATTTCTTTCATAGCATCCACAAATAAAAAGAACCAGTTTTCCTTTAAGATCTCAACGCCTTTTAAGGCAAGGGTTCCCTCTTCTTCATTTATGATAAAGTTGGAGTGAAGGTTCTGCAGCTTTTGTATAAAGGCCTCTTCTTTTTCTTTGTTGCGGTGAACGGCTAATATTTTACTTCCTTCGGGAATCAGCATTACCTGCTTTCCCACAGCGCTTGTTTCGTGGCCCTTGTAAGAAAATACCGGGCGGAAAACCAGGAAGTCGCCTTTCTCTGTAAGGAACAGCTTTACCTCCGGCTCTACGCCTTTTATAACCTGTAAAAGTGAAGGATCAAAATCTGTTTTATACTCTTTGGCCAGCGGCAGTATAAACTCGTGCAGGGTAAGCGGCCATTCTTCCTGCGGTATAATTATTTTACCGTCTTTAGAAAACTTTTGTAATAGCGATACGGTATCTGCATCAGGCAGTGCAAATAACTGGTGATTATACAGGTATACCAGCGGAGTGGGTGCTTCGTTTTCTTCAATACCATGCACCATACCTCTTGCCCTGACCAGGCATTCGCAAATAAAATCATCCCCGCTTTTATCTATAAAAAACTCTATTGTTACGGGGGTTTCAATAGCATCCGCGCTTTGAAGATTTTGTGTTATAAACTTTTTTCCCTGGGGAAGAATAAATGCCAGTGGGTTCTCTGCTGCATCTGCCAGCAGTTTTTTAATACGGGGCAACAGGTATTCGTCAGCCAGCTTTTTCTCCTCTTCATTCAGTTCCCCGTCCAGCGCCGGCTCTTCCAAAGCATTACCAAAAGGTGTATTGCGGAGTATATATTTTTTCAGTTCCGTATCCTGCAGTTTCCGCACTGTGTTAAGCAATGCTATATCATGTTCACTATAATTGCTGGTGTCAATATACTTTGCAATATCCAGTGCTTCTACCGCTCCTGCAAATCCGTTTTGCGCTTCATTGGTTTCGCCAATAACCGTATCAACGGTGAAGTAGGGATAGGCTCTTTTGTTGAAATTGAAAACAATGCCCAGGCGGCTGACCGGAGCTGCCACCGTTTCAACAGCCACATCAGTCTCTGCGGCAGCCTCCTGCTTTTTTTGCTGTGCCACCACCAGTTTGGGAGCCGCTGCACTGCCAGGCATATTTACCCGCTTGATACTGCTGTCCAATACACGTAAAAAAGGCTTCCCTTCTTTAAAAACAAATTCAAACTTTCCTTTCAGGTCATCGGCAAGCGAGTAACCATATGCTTCAAGCAGTTTGTTCTTTTCTACATCACGATTGCGGATGGTATCAAAATAATCTGACCCATGCTGCTTTATCAGCTGCATAAACACAATCACCTTGGGTAAACACAGTGGATACTCTGTATCCTCGTAATCACAGCTGGTATCAAAGCTTCTCTCATCGTTTTTACGAATAACCACTGTATGGTCTTTCCCGTCAAGGACAACAACCGCTTTTACTGTTTCATCTTTTGCAGATACGATCTTTGCTTTTTTCTTCTGTAAAAATTTCTCTGCTTCGTTAAAGCTGTCACTGCTGCAAAGTGAGCGCAGTGAGCGCAGGTCAAGATTCCGCAGCTTTATAACAGTATGGCGTTGATCGTAATACACTTCCTCATCACCCAGCTGTCCTTTGTCCAGCAGCTCCTGCAGCTGGAACAGGGAGGCTACTTCGTGCTTGCAAATATCACCCAGGTTATAGGGGCAGGTGCATCTTAAAGATATTTGCCTGGGATCGCTATACTTCTGGATATATACTTTATAAAAGCTGCTGTAGGTATCGTCCTTTACACGAAATACAATATTGCCGGTAAGTTTATCAAACTCAACCAGCTCAACAAAACCGAGCGCGTGTGTTTTTTTACCGCGCCTTATCACTTCATCGGTACCGTTTGTGTAAACGTGCTTTAAAATATGTGGTAATGCCATAAAGCCTCATCCCCCAACCCTCTCTCCGGCCGGAAAGAGGGAGGTGAGTTATAAAATTTGAAAGTTATTTATAATTATATCTTTTCTATTGTTCTTTCAGATTGTTTTCAAAAAGGACAATCGGCAAAAATAAAAGAAAGATTTCCGCTTTTCCGAATGTTTTGAGGAATATTTTATTTCCGGGAAATGGTGAAAGGAAAATATTATCTTTGTAAGTTTTTTTTTGATTTTTCGAGAGTCCCTTAAACGGGCAACAATTCCTGGAAGCATAATCCGTAAGAGAAGGCTAACAGCGCCGGTTTTTGCGCTATCGCATGATCTCTTTCAGCACCGGCAATGTTTTCAGCTTTCCAAAATCCTGTATATGCAGGCTGTAATACTTTTCCATTGCTTCCAGTATCCTGCGCCGGGCTTCGGCATTAGCTTCAACCTCTGCCAGCTCCTGCGGATGCCGCACCTGCAAAAGCGCTGCCAGTATGAGCGCATATCTTTTTTCGAGATACAAATGATGAAATACCGGCGCATTGGTAAAAACACCTTCTTCTATATCAAAGAACACCTCGCTACTTTCCAGTGTACCGGGCGTAATATTTTGCGGTAAAAAACCAAAAAAATGCGTAAGCTGCACTGCAAAAAAAACAGGAAAATTGGCCATTACCTTATCATTGCAGTCATCAAGCGCGGTAAAACAATCTTCTGTAAAAGCAAACAGGCCATAATTGTTTTCGGGTTGTTTCAGGCATTGGGTCAAAAGCTCTACCATATAAGCCGCTACCCCGTTTTTCAGCACATCAGAAAAAATATGCCGGTACACACAGGCAAACCTGTATTCCTTTACCCGGTTCAGTTGCTTAAATTCGTTATAGTACACTTCCATGTCCAGTATGGCAGCCGGCTGAAAAAAGCCGATGCGACCGCCGCCTTTCTTTCCCGCGGCTCTTATCCCGTTCAATAAATAAGACTGCAGCCCAAACAATTCGGTGTACACAGAGGCAATAATGCTGGTTTCACCATACTTCACGTGGCGGAGCACTATTCCTTTGGTTTTATGAATTTTACCGGACAACCTGTAATAATATAAGCATGCAAGATAATTTTTTTCTTTTCTTTGTGTGTACTGCAAGCATGCAGCCTTTCAAAAAGTTAGTAAACTAAACAGGGTTTTAAAAAGATTAAAATACGTTCTATGTGGGAAAAGCTGGGTAAAGCCGTTATTAAATACAGGTTCATATTATTAACAATATTAATTGCAGCAACTATACTATCCGGCTACCAGGCCACTAAAGTGGAGCTGGGATACGAATTCACCAAGGCCATTCCTACCAATCACCCGGTAAACATTGCTTACCAGGAGTTTAAGAAGAAATACGGAGAAGATGGCAATATGCTTATTGTTGGTGTTCAGACCGATCAGTTATTTACGGAAAAGGTATTTAATGAGTATGTTAGCCTCCAAAACAGCCTTAAAAAAGTGCCCGGCGTTTTAGATATATTAAGCGTACCCGGAGCTGTTAACCTTGTGAAAGATCCCGCTTCAGAAAAGCTGCAGGCCAAAAGAATTTTCCCCGCTACAACACTCACACAAGCGCAGTTAGATGAAAGCGCTGCCATATTCCGCAACCTGCCATTCTATAACGGGCTGCTTTACAACCCTTCTACCAATGCCTACCTGATGGGGCTGGGCATGGATGCCAATGTCATTAACTCAAAAAAAAGAGACGCCGCTATCAATGCAGTAACAGCACAAATTAAAAAATTTGAACAGGCCACTAAGGTAGAAGTAAAGCTAAGCGGTCTTCCCTATATCAGAACAGTACTGGCGGCACGCATCGCCAACGAAATGCGTTATTTCCTTACCGCATCCATTGTGCTTTCAGCCATTATATTATTGCTTTTTTTCAGGTCGGTAAGCTCTATGCTGCTCTCTCTTGCCGTGGTAATCATTGGTGTATTGTTCAGCCTGGCCACCATGCACTTTTTTGGCTATAAGATCACGTTGCTTACCGCCTTAATTCCGCCATTGATTGTGGTAATAGGTATCCCTAACTGTATTTATTTCCTCAATAAATACCATACCAGCTGGCAAAAGCAAGCCAGGCTGGGAGATCATATCCCGACCCGAGAAAAAAAGAAAGATGCCATTACAGACATGGTAAGCCGCATGGGCATTGTAACACTGTTCTGCAATGTAGCTGCGGCTATTGGCTTTGCTGTTTTTGCACTTACCAAAAGCGCCATATTAAAAGAGTTTGGCGTAGTGGCAGGAATCAATATTATGCTGCTGTTCTTTATATCACTGATACTAATACCCATTACCCTTTATTTCCTGCCGCCTCCCAAAGAAAAACATACCAGGTATTTATATAACCCAAGACTGAACCGCTGGCTGGGCAGGCTGGAGAAATGGTCTTTATCCCACCGCAGGCAGATATACATTATAACTACCGCGCTGGTTGTTATAGCCGTTGCAGGAGCACTGCGCCTTCAAAGCAATGCTTATATGGTAGATGATGTGCCTAAAACGGATAAAATTTATACTGATCTTAAGTTTTTTGAAAAGAACTTTAAAGGGGTAATGCCACTGGAAATTATAATAGATACCAAAAAGAAGTACGGCGTAACCCGAAATTTCAACAATCTTGTTAAAATAGACTCTTTTGCCCAATACCTGGCCGCAAGGCCGGAAGTAGCCCGTCCTTTAAGCCTTGTAGAGGGATTAAAATTTGCCAAACAGGCCTTTTATGAAGGTGACAGCAGCAGCTATTCCATGCCTTCTGAATTTGATTTACCGGGATTGGCCCAATACCTCAATATGAAAACAGGCAGCACCGGTACTACAGGTAATGAAAATACCCTTACCAGGCTTGTTTCCCGGTTTATGGATAGTACTAAACAGGAGGCCAGGTTAAGCGTGAACATGGCCGATATAGGCACCCTGGCTTTACCAAAACTGCTGGACAGCATTCAGAAACGCGCCAACGAGCTTTTCCCTAAGGATCAGTACAATGTATCTCTTACCGGCAGCAGTATTGCCTTTTTGGAAGGAGGGCGGTTTATCATCAACGGGTTACAGGAAAGCATTTTCTGGGCTTTTCTTTTAATAGCCCTCTGTATGCTGTACCTGTTTAAATCGCTGCGTATCTTATTGTGCTCTTTAATTCCCAATATTATTCCGCTAGGAATAACAGCCGGCATCATGGGCTGGGCGGGCGTGCCGCTAAAGCCCAGCACTGTGCTTATATTCAGCGTTGCACTGGGTATTGCCATAGACATTACCATAAGATTCCTGGTAAACTACAAACAGGAGCTGAGCCACCATAATAATAACCCCGAAAGTACTGTAATACAAACCATACACAGCACGGGCATCAGTATCATTTACACGTCTATGGTATTAATAGCAGGATTTGTAATCTTCTGCTTCAGCGGGTTTGGCGGCACCAGCGCATTAGGCTGGCTTACCTCTGTAACATTGATAACAGCTACGGTTACCAACCTTATTTTACTTCCGGCGTTGCTGATAAGTTTCTCCAAAAAGCCGGTAAAAAAGCCCTAAGCTTATTTACCGCCTACCAGTTTTTCCTGTAATGCAGCTAACTCATCCCATTTTCCGGCGGCAGCTAATTTAGCTTGCTTAGGCCATGATGCAGGATCGTGTAACTGGAATTTAGGACCGGCAGCTTCTAAAACAGCTTTCAGCGTCTTTCCTGTTGCTTTTCCTAACGCAGCAAAAGTGTTGATGCCATCTGCTTCCAGCAATTTAGCTATTTTGCTTCCGATGCCTTCAATCCTGGTAAGGTCATCTTTCCCAACAGCGGCTTTAGTTTCCTTTTTTGCTTTAGCTTTTGGCTCAGCTGCAACAGTTTCTTTATTAACCTTTGCTTCTTTTTTAGGGGCTTTAGCCTTTTTAACGGCTGCTTTTTCCTGGGCAACTTCTGCAGGAACAGAAATCACAGAGTTTTCTATACCGAAAGCAGCATTGTGTGCGTACTGCTCTGCGGCCCAGTCATTAATCCAGGTGCCGTTGTTCAATAAAAAACGGTATTCATAAGTTTTACCGGGTTCAAGGTCAACAGAAGCGGCTAAAGAGCCATCTGGTTGTACGCTTAAGCTGATGCCTTTGTCTAAATTCCACTCGTTAAAGTCTCCAAGTAAAAAGGCTTCTGTAGCGGTGCCTAAAGCTTCAGCAGGTAGCGTAAATGTGATCTTTTTCATCTTTATATTATTTAAAAAAATAAATTGTATTTGAATTTGCGCTGCAAATATAGCTAAAGTCCCGGATAGTATTCGGTTTCACGCTAAACAATGGTTCAAAAAATGTGGATAGTAAGAATTATTTACATTACTTTAGTTAATTCGTATATGCATATAAAGCAATCTGTAATATGTTCAGCCGTTTAAAAATAATTATCGCTTTAACCTGGATGACACTGGTATTAGTGTCGTTTAAAAATCCGCCCAGGGTTTTAATAATGAGCAAAACAGCGGGTTTTTACCATACTTCTATACCTGCAGGTATTGCAGCTGTACAAAAGCTGGGCAGTGAGAATGGCTTCAAGGTTGACACAACAACCGATCCGGCTGCTTTTACAACCAAACATTTAAAAAAATATGCAGCCGTTATCTTTTTAAATACCACGGGAACATTATTCAATGAAGGTCAGAAAACAGCTTTACAGCAATATATCCGGTCCGGCGGTGGTTTTGTGGGTGTACATGCAGCTACGGACACTGAATATGAATGGCCCTGGTATAATAAAATGATCGGAGCCTGGTTTGATAATCATCCCAAACAGCAGGCAGCAAAGCTGATAGTGAAGGATAAGAGCCATCTGGCAACAAAGCATTTACCCGATGTTTGGGAAAGGAAGGACGAATGGTATAATTTCAAAAATATTAATCCTGGTATAAAAGCGCTGATAACAATTGATGAAAAAAGCTACGAGGGTGGCAAGAATGGTGATTTTCACCCTATGGCATGGTACCATAACTTTGAAGGCGGCCGCGTGTTTTATACAGGGCTGGGCCATACCAATGAATCGTACAGCGAGCCTTTGTTCCTGCAGCACCTGCTGGGTGGCATTCAATACGCCATGGGTAACAAAAAGTAATAAACCAGCCTTTGCTAAACTTTAACCATTCTTTTACTTACATAGCAAACAATAAATTGTTTAACATTTCGATCTTTCTTTTACTTTTGGCGGCATAAATAAAACCGGGATGAGGCTCGTTGCATTTGTTACAATTTTTTTGTCGCTGTTTTTACAGGCAGACGGGCAGGCTTATGCACGGGCGTATCAGACCCATATTCGCTATACCGGAATTCAGCAAACAGAAAAGAGCAACCCTGTAAAGTCTGGCTTATCAAACCCCTCTCCTCTTACGCTCAAAACCAGTATAGAAAAAAAAGATGCGGGCGATCTTGCCTTTGAAGATGCGGAGGAAGATTATTTAAATGTTTTAAATGCCAGGTGGATCTTCTTAACTACTGTTATAGTAGCTTTTCTCTTTATTGTCAGCCACCTGCACAGGTTTAAAAAAGTTACCGGCGCCTTTATCCTTCCGGTTTACCAATACTACATTCGCTTCCGCGTAATTAAAATCTGATCCTTCTTTAAGCATCGGTTGAGGCAATGTGTTTTACGCACCCTGCTTAAAAAATTAATATCCTCTCGTTTTATATTATTCAGCAACCGGTACTGACTATCACCTCCCACTGCCGCTATTTTAATAGCTGCCGGAACTATCCATTTCTACAAAAAATTTATCCATTTCATTTATATGAAACGCGTTTTACTATTCACAGGTATATGTGCATTGATATGCCAGGCAAGCTGCAAATCAGAAGCCAAAGAAAAAGAAGAAAGTGTAAAATACATTGTTACCAGTCCTTTACAAATTGATACGGCTCTTAATAAAGAATATGTTTCCCAGATAAAATCCGTCCGCAACATTGAAGTACGGGCCCAGGAAAAAGGCTTTTTACAGCATATTTATGTAGATGAAGGCCAGTATGTAAAAGCAGGCCAGTTGCTTTTCAGGATCATGCCTCAGTTATATGAAGCCGAGCTGATGAAAGCACAGGCCGAAACAAAAGCTGCTGAAATTGAATGGCAGAATGCAAAAATGCTGGCAGATAAAGACATCGTTTCCAAAAGTGAACAGGCCTTGGCGCAGGCAAAGCTGGACCAGGCCAGGGCCGAAACAAAGCTGGCCAGGACGCATTTATCTTTTACAGAAATAAGAGCGCCTTTTAGCGGAACAATTGACCGTATTCCTTTAAAGCAGGGAAGCCTGGTAGATGAAGGTGCGCTGCTTACCAATCTTTCTGATAACAGCCAGGTATTTGCTTACTTCAATGTGTCGGAGCCTGAATACCTGAACTACCAGATGAATGCGCAAAAGAATAACAGGCAGCATGTTGATCTTATTCTTGCCAACGGAGAGCCGCTTGATGCACCGGGCATGGTAGAAACAGTAGAAAGCGAGTTCGATAGTGAAACCGGCAATATTGCATTTCGTGCAAGGTTTCCTAACCCTGGCGGTATTTTAAGAAATGGCGAAACCGGTAAAGTAAAAATGACCGTACCACTCCGAAATGCACTGCTTATTCCGCAAAAAGCTACCTATGAATTGCAGGATAAGATCTATGTATTTGTAGTAGATAAGAACAATATCGTCAAATCCCGAAACATTACTATTGAAGCAGAATTACCCGATGTGTACATTGTAAGCAAAGGCCTGGCTGCCGGCGACAAAATACTGCTGGAAGGTGTTCAAACAGTTAAGGACGATCAAAGAATCCACTACAACTACCAGTCCCCACAGGAAGTGATCAGCAGTTTAAAATTAAAAGCAGAGTAACACATTTAAAGCCCGATTTTTATGTTTAACAGATTTATAAAAAGGCCCGTCCTTTCTATAGTGATATCGCTTATCATTGTTTTCCTGGGCGTGCTGGCCTTAACCCATTTGCCTGTAACGCAGTTTCCGTCCATCTCTCCGCCTAAAGTAAACATTACGGCAGAGTACCCGGGTGCTAATAATGAGCTATTAATTAAGTCGGTGGTCATTCCGCTGGAGCGGGCATTGAATGGCGTGCCCGGCATGAAGTATATGGCTTCCGATGCCGGAAATGATGGCGAAGCAAGCATACAGGTGGTATTCAATTTAGGGACCGACCCTAACCAGGCTTCGCTGAATGTACAAAACCGCGTAGCTGCCGTTACCAATAAGCTGCCACCGCTGGTTGTAAGAGAAGGAGTAAAGATCAGCCGGGAAGAATCCAACATGCTGATGTATATCAACCTGTACAGCAGGGATACATCCCTGGGAGAAAACTTTTTGTACAACTATGCAGATATTAATATTCTTTCAGAGCTGAAACGCGTGGATGGAGTGGGCTTCGCAGATATTTTAGGGAACAGGGAGTATGCTATGCGCATCTGGTTAAAACCCGATAAAATGCTGGCGTATAAGATCTCTGCAGATGAAGTGATGGAAGCGTTGAATGAGCAAAGTCTTGAAGCCTCTCCGGGTAAAACAGGGGAAAGCTCCGGTAAAAGATCACAATCGTTTGAGTATGTGCTGAAATATCCAGGCCGTTACAGCTCTAAGGAAGGATATGAAAATATTGTTGTGAGAGCCGGCGCTGACGGGTCGTTACTGCGATTGAAAGACGTAGCCGATGTTGAATTTGGCAGCTCTATGTACGACCTGTACTCTCATCTTAACGGGAAGGCGTCTGCGGCTATTATGCTAAAGCAATCTTACGGAAGCAATGCCAGCCAGGTAATTAAAGATGTGAAAGCGAAGATGAAAGAGCTGAAAGAAAATTTTCCCAAAGGCATGGATTATGAAATAAGCTACGATGTATCAAAATTCCTGGATGCGTCAATGGAAAAAGTAGTTCATACACTGGTAGAAGCTTTCATACTGGTAGGCATTGTAGTGTTTATCTTTCTTGGCGACTGGCGCTCTACTTTAATCCCAACCATTGCAGTGCCGGTATCGTTAATAGGCACATTTGTCTTTATGCAGTTTTTTGGCATTACGCTAAACCTTATTACGCTATTCGCATTAGTGCTGGCGATTGGTGTGGTAGTAGATGATGCCATTGTAGTGATAGAAGCGGTCCATGCCAAAATGGAGAAAAGCAATATCTCTCCGTTAAAAGCCACGCAACAGGCAATGAAGGAAATAGGCGGTGCTATCATTGCCATCACATTTTTAATGGCATCAGTTTTTATACCGGTAGCTTTTATGTCGGGGCCTGTTGGCATTTTTTACCGGCAGTTTTCTATTACTATGGCTACCGGCATTATCCTTTCCGGGTTGGTGGCGCTTACACTTACTCCCGCGCTTTGTGCTATTATGCTAAAAAATCATCATGGCCAGCATAAAAAGAGAACCCCGGTTGATAAATTTTTAGACGCTTTTAATAATCGCTTTGATTTTTTATCCAGGCGGTATATGAAATTCCTGAGCCGGATAATAAGCCGGAGATTGATAACGTTTGGTCTGCTGATTGTTTTTTGCATAGGTACATGGCTGTTAAGCAGCAGCGTACCTTCCGGGTTTATTCCCGGTGAGGACCAGGGAATGATCTATGCTATTATTCTTACTCCACCAGGATCCTCATTGGAACGCACCAACGAAATTTCTGAAAGACTGCAAGAACTATGTGAGCATATGGATGGGGTGCAATCTGTTTCTTCCTTAGCAGGCTATGAGGTATTGACGGAAGGAACAGGCGCTAATTCAGGAACCTGTCTTATTAACCTGAAAGACTGGCAAGACCGCAAGGTTTCTGCACAGCAGCTTATTGAAGAGCTGGAAGAAAAAGCAAAAAATATTCCGGGTGCAACAATAGAATTTTTTCAGCCTCCTGCTGTACCCGGTTATGGTGCTGCAGGCGGATTTGAGCTGCGCCTGCTTGATAAAGCCGGCAGTGGTAATTATCAATTAATGGAAAAAGTAAGCAGGGATTTTGTAAAAGAGCTGAACAAGCAAAAAGAGCTGTCTTCCGTATTTACTTTTTACAGCGCCAGCTTTCCGCAATATATGCTGAGAATTGATAATGACCTGGCACAGCAAAAAGGCGTGACAATTGATAATGCAATGAATACTTTGTCAACACTCATAGGGAGTAACTACGAAACCAACTTTATAAAATACGACAGGCAGTATAAGGTAATTGTACAGGCATTGCCACAGTACAGGGCATTGCCGGATGATATATTGAAATTATATGTAAAGAATAGCCGGGATGAAATGGTGCCGTTCTCCGCGTTTATGAAGATGGAAAAAGTGTATGGCCTTTCAGAGATCACACGGCACAATATGTATAATGCATCGGAAATCAGCGGTTCGGCAGCACCGGGATATAGTAGTGGGGAAGCAATAAATACCATCAACGAAGTGGCAAAGAAAACATTACCACGGGGATTCGGTATAGACTGGGCAGGCATTTCAAAAGACGAAGTATCGCGTGGTAATGAAGCCATATTTATTTTCCTTGTTTGCTTAGGGTTTGTGTACCTGATTCTTTCTGCGCAGTACGAGAGCTTTGTGCTTCCGCTTGCGGTAATACTTTCTTTACCTGCCGGTATATTTGGAGCATTCCTTTTCTTAAAATTACTTGGACTGGAAAACAACATCTATGCACAAATAGCCATGGTAATGCTGATTGGCTTATTGGGTAAAAACGCGGTATTGATTGTGGAGTTTGCAGCGCAAAGGCATAGCCAGGGATTAACAATTATACAGGCTGCAATGGAAGGAGCAAAAGTGCGGTTCCGTCCTATTTTAATGACCTCTTTTGCCTTTATTGCCGGCCTTATTCCCTTAGTGTTTGCAAGCGGCCCCGGAAAAACAGGCAACAGAACAATAGGCACTGCAGCAGCAGGTGGTATGCTGTTTGGAACGCTCTTCGGAGTAATTGTAATACCCGGCTTGTATTTCATTTTTGGCTCTATTGCCGCCAAACGAAAGCTGATAAAAATAGAAGATGAAAATCCTTTGTCCGAAGATCTTACTCAATAGTAAAACAAACAAAAGCAATGAAGAAACGACATCTATATATAATACTTTGCATCGGTGTATTGTACGCAGGCTGCAATATTCCCAAAGCTGTTCAAAAGCAGGAGAACAAAGCCATGCCGGAACAATATGATGTTGCGGCGGATACAACAAATACTGCGCTGGTTAAGTGGCAGGAGTTTTTTACGGATCCTTACCTGTGCCGCCTTATTGATACGGCATTAAAAGATAACCAGGAGCTGAAGATTACTTTGCAGGAAATTGAGATGGCAAAAAATGAGGTAATGGCAAAGAAAGGCGAGCTGCTGCCATCGGTAGGTTACGGGGCCGGGGCGGGCATAGACAAACCAGGACGCTATACCAGTCAGGGTGCAGGTGATGCTTCTACAGAAATGACGCCTGGTAAAAAAGTGCCTGACTATTTAGGTGATTTTAAAATAGGGCTGGAAGCAGACTGGGAAGCGGATATATGGCATAAGCTGCATAACGCAAAAGATGCCGAAATATCGCGTTACCTGGCTACAGTGGAAGGTAAAAACTTTGTGCTGACCAACCTGATAGCGGAGATTGCCAGCTCCTACTATGAGTTGCTGGCATTGGATTACCAGTTAAGTATTGTAAAACAAAATATAGGGCTGCAGCAAAATGCCCTGGCTATTGTAAAAGTACAAAAACAGGCAGCAAGGGCTAATGAGCTGGCCGTGCAAAAATTTGAAGCAGAAGTAAAGGGCACGCAAAGTCGCGAGTTTGAACTATTGCAGGAGATTAAGGAAACAGAAAACAGGATCAATTTTTTACTGGCAAGATATCCGCAGGAGATACCCCGCGAAAAGTCGGATTTTTTAAGCCTTCCGCTTACACCGGTAAGTGCTGGTGTGCCATCGCAGCTATTGGCCAACCGGCCGGATATCAGGCAGGCAGAGCTGGAGCTGGCGGCATCAAGGTTAGATGTGAAGGTGGCCAGGGCGCAATTTTATCCTTCGTTCAATATATCGGCTATGCTTGGGTTTAATGCTTTTAACCCTACTTACCTGGTAAAGTTCCCTGAGTCGCTCATTGCCTCCCTTGCAGGAGATCTTGCAGGTCCGCTGATCAATAAAAGTGCTATAAAAGCACAATATCTTTCTGCCAATGCAAGGCAGCTGCAGGCTGTATATAATTATGAGCGATCCATTTTAAATGGATACATCAGGGTAGCAAATCAATTGTCCAACATCAGCAATCTGCAAAAAACCTACGGGCAAAAAGTAAAACAGGTAGAGGCGCTGTTGAAGTCGGTTGAAATATCTGATGCGCTATACAAGGCGGCGCGTGCCGATTACTTTGAAGTGCTGATGACGCAGCGCGATGCCCTGGAAGCCAGGCTGGACCTGGCGGATATAAAAAAAGGTCAGCTAAGCGCAGTTGTAAGCATGTATAAAGAGCTGGGTGGAGGCTGGCAATAAACCAAGACGTCAGGCGTTTTTCTACCCTGTTTGTCTTTGTTAAAAGAATATCCTCTAATCTGCTTTTTTATATTGCAGGTTTAGCAGCATATCTATAGTTACATTGTCATTTACCTGTACTGCGCCCAATGCTTTTTTAGGAGCCACAAGTGCATATTTTTTAAGAGAGATGGCATGGCTGCCTTTACATTGCAGGAAAGCGTCTTTTTGCTCTGTAATAGCAAGGGTGATGAGCTCCTGTTTGGTGCAACCCGCTATAGTAAGATTAATAAGCGCAGATATTTTGTCAGGCTGATTTTTCTGTAGCCATACACTTAGTACCTCAATGGAAAGCGTTGGGTAAACATCAGCACGCAGCATCTTTCTGAAATCTTTGGTAATATAGCTATTGGCGCTTTTAAAATCAAGTACGCCCAGGTTTAAAGCACTGGCCTTTACATTAAGCCGGCTTTCTTCTTTTTTTATCCTGACTTTACTCCCGCTGCCAAAGCTTCCTGTGTACACAAGCCTGAACTCGTTAATATTAGAAGAGCCGTTCAAAGTAAAAGAGCTCCCTTCCGATACGGAAGCCTGGTAGGTTTGGGCTGTTGCTCCGCTGAAAAAAAAGTACAGTACTCCACACCATAAAAATTTTATCAGAAACATTACCCTAAATTTTTATTGTTAGCGATAAGAATAAGGTAAAAAGAAAAGGGCGGCCGTGAGCCTGCCCTTTCTTCAATGATTGATTAGAAGCCTACCACAGCCTGCATCACAACACCTTTAAATTCTCCTTTTGAAAGTATATTGGCTGTGGGGAAATCGTTGTATTTCTGATTTACATATTCACCTTTCAGTAAAATATTATTGGTAAGGAACCATCCGCCGCCAACAGCAATCCTGTCAATGCTTTGCTTGTCCTTATTGCTCGTTACCAGCTGGCCACGTACAGTATTATAACGGCCGCCAATATATACTTTTTCTTTTGCGCCAATCCTGTAAAGAGCATCCACAGCAAACTGGTTTACGTTGCGTTTATCAAAGTTCGCCACCTTTTCGTTGATGCTGCGGCCCTTTGCATTTTCGTATGTTCCGAAAAGCTCAAACCCTTTTGCTTTTACAAAGCCATTCAATTGTATGGCCAGTATCTGGTTAGTAAGATTAGGGCTATAGCGGCCTGAAGTAGCATTGGCAGATGCAGTTGCAGCGGCCCCTTCCATTACATAAAAATAGTTGCTGCCGGTACGGTCACCTGCATATAACGTACTGCGGCCTGAGCTGTTGTTGTAATATAAAGAAGCCGCACCTCTTACCCTTACTTCTCCCAGGTTTTTATCCACTGCACCTTTCAGGTAAACAGATGGATTACGGTGGTATCGGGTAGTATCAGTTCCAACTGCCAGTATGGGGGACTGTTGTGTTCCATTGATGAGACCATTAGAAATACCCAGCATACCCATAACACCTTTGTTTTGCAGGTAAACCTCACCACCAATTTCAGTAGCAAATGCATCCATGATATAGTTTTCTATAAACGGATTGTGAATGGTATTCCCTCCGTCAGAACGGCGGAAGTGCTGATCGCCATAGTTGATTTCCATGTGTCCCATTTTAATGGTTGCGTACTGCATCAGTTTATCCCATCCTTCGCCTTTAAAAGGCAATTTATCAAACTGGATATAACCACCTTTTACCCATGCCTCATTGTGGTGCCTTGAAGCCAGGTAGGTTGTAAGGTTCAGCTTAATACCATCATACAGCTGAACATCTATATTTAAGTTGGCCTGGGCTATGCCAAAACCCGGAGCCAGCCTTGGATAAAGAGGAACCGCTCCTGAGTTGCTGTGGGAAAGGCTTTGGAACTGTTGAGAAAAGCCAGCCCCGAATTTTACTTTAAGCCCCTCGTAAGGAACTGTTTCTTCTTTGGTTGTCTCAAACTGGTTCAGGCCGGTTTTATCCCCGGGCCTTGTATATTGTATTTCGGGTTGCAGTTTTGATAAGAAAGATTCTTCAGTTTGTGCATTTGCAATGGAGAAGCCTCCCAGCAAAGCGATAGCCAGTGATAAGCGTTTCATAAAAACTTTATTTAAATATTAATAATGGGTTAGGTATTATTTGGAATAGGTTGAGTTTAGCACAACCGTTACATCGTCACCAGTTTTAATGGTTCCCATCAGGGCTTTAGGCGGGGTAATATCAAACGAGGTAAGCTTGAACTTAACAGAGCCGGTGAAAACCACGCTATTGCCTGTTACTACAGCCTTTACCGGGAAAGTAACTTTGTTGGTCTTACCTGAAATGGTAAGGCTGCCTGTTGCTGTGAATGTAGATGTGTTTCCCGATGTTTTTACATTTGAGATACCTGAAAGCGTGTACACTATCTCAGGATATTGATCAGCATTTAAAGCTTTGTAAGCATTTTTATCCATGCCACCATCATAGTAACTGCCATTTTCCTTAATACTTTTCAGCGATTTGGCAGCTATCCTGGCATAAAGCGATTTTATTTCAAATGCCCCATCCGTTTTGATAACTGCGGTACCTGATTGTTTTTCAGCTATGCATCGCCAGTCGTGCAAGGTGGAAGTTCCGGTTACCAGGTTTTTGCTTTTGGCTTCAACAAGTTTGTAAGTGTCCTGCGCAAAAAGGTTTATTCCTAATCCAAGGATAAACAGTGCGACTAATTGTATTTTTTTCATGTCTGTATTGTTTTCTGATTGTTGTTACACAAAAGTCTAAGAAGATGTTAATTATTTTTATGACTTAAACATCATTTTGGAATGATAGATGTCATTAGCAAATATGACCGGGGTTAGCTCTTATCCGCCCCTTAAATTCAGCTTTAGAACAGCTCTTCATGATTCATTCCCAGGCTTTTTTGGTTGTTGAAGATTGCATACAGCATAAAAAAACCGCCAGTGATTAAACTGGCGGATAGCATAAAAAACCTGTGTCCGGTTAATGCCCCCTGCTTTTTTCTATTATAGTATGGAGCGTTGTTTTAAGTTTAGCTGCAGCTCCTGTTATAGCCTGATCATAAGTGGCCCCATCATCAGAAACAACAACCGGCGGCTTTCCTTTCAGCCGGACTTCAATGTTGCAACGCTTATCTGTAGCGGTTTCCTTATGAGCATTTTGATCAGACAGATATACTTCAATGCGTGTAAGGTGCTCAGCAAAGTGATCTACTTCACCAACAACCATGGCTTCAATTTTTTCAGCGTACTCAGAACTTACTGTTAAATGATTGTCCGTGTTAATTTGAAATATCATGTTTAAATAATTTAAGTGAAAGAATATTTTTCGCTTTACAAAAAAGCTTCCGGGAACAGGTTCAATGTTACTTAAATAATTTTACAATAACGATGACAGAAAATACCATTAACTGATAATAATCAGGTATTGCTACTTTCTATAGCCAACTTCCTCATGCCTTCCTCTTTTATTCCTTTTACAGGAACCGGAATAAAAAGTGCTTTTCGTCATACTTCTTTACCAGGGATAACAGGTCAAAAATACTAAATTTTTTAGTATTTTTATTGCCTGAAATATCCCAAGTCATGAAACCTGTAAATTATAACTCGCTAAATAAAAACGGAGCAGCATTGGTAATGTATATAGACATGAACAGCTATTTTGCCAGCTGTGAGCAGCAGTTAGAAAAGCGTTTGCGCAACAAACCTATTGGCGTATGTCCTTACAGCGGGCCTAATGCCGTGGTTATTGCAGCGTCTAAAGAAGCAAAAAAATTCGGCGTAAAAACAGGGATGTACGCCAGCCAATGCAAGGCGCTATGTCCTGATTTTGAAATGGTTCCCACAAGGCCGTTCCTCTATCGCCGTATTCATGTGCAGATCATGAACATATTGCGCTCTTACTGCGATGCGGATAGCGTAATTCCTAAAAGTATTGATGAAGCGGTTGTAGACCTGACCAACTATACCTACATTTATAAAGACCCCATTGCGCTCGCCCGGCAAATAAAAAAAGATATCCATAATACGGTGGGAGCGTATATAACCTGCTCTATTGGCATTGCCGCCAACGTTTTCCTGGCCAAGCTGGCTACTGAGATCCAGAAACCTGACGGGCTGATCCAAATAACTCCGGAAAATATAGATCACTATCTCGCACAGCTCTCCCTCACTGATATACCCGGTATAGCCCGGGCCGGGGAAAAACGCCTGAACCGGGCCGGCATTTACACGCCCATCGACTTTCGTAATGCCTCAGAATCCTTATTAAGAAAAGTGTTTGGCGGCGTAACCGGCAACTATTGGTATTACCGGCTGCATTTTAAAGAAGTAGACCTTTCTACAACTGATTATAAAAGAATGAGCGCGATGCGCAGCCTTTCTGCCCAAACAAGGTCGGGCTACGAAACATTACAGGCTATGCTTATTTCTTTATGCACCCGGCTGGAGCAAAGGCTGGTAAAACAAAATGTATTTTGCCGGGAGCTTAGTTTTTATGCGGGTTATTACAGCGCAGGAGAATGGAAAACCAGCATCAGACTGATCCATCCCCTTCAGGACGCCATGGAAATGCTGCAGCAGGTAAAATATAAGATTGTGGCATACGAAAAGCTACAGCCGCTGAAAGTATTAAGAAAAGATATGAAGTTCATGGGCCTGGAGGTAGGTGACTTTGTGTCTTCAGAAACATTACAATACAGCCTTTTTGACAACCGGCTGCAATTAGACCGGCTACGGAAAATTATGTATACTATTAAAGACCAGTATGGCAAAAACATGGTGCGCAAAGCTTCTGAAACCATTGAAGCAGGGCAAATGAAAGACGCTATCGGCTTTGGCTCGGTGAAAGACCTTTATCAGCAAAATGATATGGGTGTGGGTTTTAATAAATTTTTACTGGAAGAGGACAAGGAAATGGGAGTATGATAGCAACAGGTGCAAAGAATCCAGCAAGCGTTTTTAATAGATTTGATATAAACTTTTGCTATTGCTGACCATGCTGCATATTTCAGATAATCAGTAATATGTACGTTTGGGCATAAGGGCTTCTCTTCCATAGCAAAAATACCAGGCCATTCTTGAGATAATTATTATTTATGCGTATTGAAATCACAAAAAAGCCCGGGAAAATCCGGGCCTGTAAAAGTATATTTGAAAAAGGCTCTCTCCTAATCCCTTCTTCCCAGGTAAATCATTATATATTGAACAAGTGTAACTACAGCGGCCAATGCAGCAACTACGTAAGTGGTAGCCGCCCATTTTAAAGCATCTTTTGCCATGGGGTATTCCTGGCTGTCCGTTACATTGGTGTGCTGTAACCAGGCCAGGGCCCGCTTGCTGGCATCAAATTCTACCGGCAAAGTAATAAGGCTGAATACAACAGTAACAGCCATTAATATAATGCCTATCAGCAGCAATGTGGTATTTCCTGAAGCAGCCATTACCACACCTATTAATAATACCCAGTTTACGATCATAGAGCTGAACTGAACCGCCGGCACTAACTTACTGCGCATTTCCAGCGGACCGTAAGCAGTTGCATGTTGTACCGCATGGCCACATTCATGCGCTGCCACAGCAGCTGCAGAGATACTCCTTCCATCATATACATCAGGACTTAAATTTACCGTTTTTTTGGTGGGATCATAGTGGTCAGACAAAAAACCAGGTGTGGAAATGACCTGAACGTCATAAATCCCGTTTTCATGAAGCATTTTTTGTGCTATTTCCCTGCCAGTCAACCCTTTGCGCAAAGGAATCTGGGCATATTTCTTAAACTTACTTTTTAAAACCATCGACACCAGCATACTGATACCGACAAAAATCATGGACACTAAAAAAATAGATGGAGTCATTATAAATAAAGATTTATTTCCAGGTACACTATCAAATCCGAAACCATTCACAAATTAAGCCAAAAATGCGACTTTTTGTCATGTAGAAAACTATTTGATAAATTTTTAACCTATTCAAATAATTTATTTTTTATTAATAATCAATAGTTTACACATTTACTTCCTGCCATAAATCGCGCGCTTTATAATTTTTTAACCTTCCCTCCTGAGAATTTCATTTTTTAATGTTAAACTCAATTTGTACCTTAGTAGCAGAATTTAATGGGTTAGTAAGTAAAAAGGCCAAGCGCGAGTGAGGCCTTTTTGCTGTTTATATATCTTCATATGACTTCCCCAAAGAGAAAATTTTAAAACGATGCTATGTGCTGAACCCTGTATCACAAAAAAATATCTGTTCGCTGTTTACCATTCACTAATTTTATAGGATGAGTAAAGTGAAGAAGTCTTTTTTCTGTCAAAGCTGCGGATACGAAAGTGTAAAGTGGCTGGGGCAATGCCCGGCATGCGGACAATGGAACAGCTTTGTAGAAGAAGTAATTGAAAAAGCAAATGGAAAACAAACCTGGAACGATTATAATAACAACGACAGGCGTGCGTCTAAAGCAGTGTCTTTAGCACAGGTAAAAAGTGGCGAAGAAGAAAGGATCATTACTGCCGATGCCGAGCTGAACAGGGTTTTGGGAGGTGGTATTGTAGCAGGCAGCATTATATTGGTGGCCGGAGAACCGGGCATTGGTAAAAGCACCCTGTTTCTGCAGAATGGCTTACTGCTGCAGGATCAAAAGGTGTTATATATAAGCGGAGAAGAAAGCGAGCAGCAAATAAAAATGCGGGCCGACAGGTTGTATCCCGATAGTAAGAATAGCGCAGCCTTCAGTAACGATCACTTCTTTTTGCTTACAGAAACATCGGTTCAAACCATTTTCCAGGAAATAAAGAAGCTGAAACCTGATGTTGTGATTGTGGATTCGGTACAAACATTGCAATCAGGTTTGATTGACGCATCGCAGGGAAGCATATCGCAGATCAAAGAATGCGCAGGTGAGTTTCAACGCTATGCCAAAGAAACCCATACGCCGGTGTTTTTAATAGGGCACATTACAAAAGAAGGAGGCATTGCGGGGCCAAAAGTGTTGGAGCACATGGTAGATGTGGTATTACAGTTTGAAGGCGACAGGCACTATGCTTACCGTATTTTACGCACGCACAAAAACCGGTTTGGCAGCACCAGCGAGCTGGGTATTTACGAAATGACAGACAGGGGCATGCGCGGCGTATCCAATCCCAGCGAAATCCTGATCACCCAGAAAGAAGAGCAACTGAGCGGTATTGCCATTGCCGCTACGCTGGAAGGAGTAAGGCCCTTACTGATTGAAGTACAATCTTTAGTAACCCAATCGGTGTACGGCACGCCGCAAAGAACAGTTACCGGATTTGATTTAAGAAGATTACAATTATTACTGGCAGTACTGGAAAAACGGGGCGGTTTCCATTTTGGGGTGAAAGATGTATTCCTGAACATTGCGGGAGGTATTAAGGTAGAAGATCCGTCAATTGACCTGGCGGTTTTATGCGCTTTGCTCTCTTCTTATGAAGATGTACCCTTGACGCAAAACATTTGCTTTGCGGGGGAAGTTGGATTGAGCGGTGAGATTCGTGCAGTAAATAAAATTGACCAGCGTATAGCCGAAGCGGAAAAGCTGGGCTTTGAGAAGATCATCGTATCAAAATATAACCAGTCTTTAAGGCAAAGCCGGCAAAAATTTAATATAGAAGTAGTAACCATGTCAAGGGTGGAAGAAGTATACCAGTACCTGTTTTAGCCTGCTAACCCCCGAAGGAGAAATTTACCGCCGATGTTGGTGTATCACCAACGTCTGAACCTAATTACCGAAAAGGGGTTTATTATAATATATAACTATGAGCACCTTAACACTTATTAAAGATTCCTTATTGCATCTTTTTTATCCTCATGTATGTGCGGGATGTGGTACAGATATTTTACCGGCAGGAAGCAATATTTGTGTTCAATACATTCACAACCTGCCTTTCAGCGGTTTTGAAAAAATGGATGATAATCCTGTTGAGAAGATCCTGTATGGCAGAGTACAGTTTAACAAAGCCACGGCCCTGCTTTATTTTACCAAGCAATCTTCCTTACAAAACATAATGCACACATTTAAATACCGGAACAATAAAGACCTGGGGCATCAGCTGGGTTTGATAATGGGCAACCGGCTGCTGGAAAGCTGCCGGTTCCGGCACCTGCAAGCGCTGATTCCCTTGCCATTGCATGAAAGCAGGATACACAAACGCGGGTATAACCAGGCAGAAATTTTATGCAACGGAATAGCAGAAATACTACAGATCCCGGTAATCACCCACGCCGTAAAAAGAGTTTCAGCAACAGAAACACAAACCAGGAAAAGCCGTATTGAAAGATGGCAAAATATGGAAGGTAAATTTATACTGGCAGATGAGAGCAGCGTTGCTGATAAACAAGTACTTTTAGTGGATGATGTAATAACCACCGGGGCTACCCTGGAAGCCTGTGCCGCAGCTTTATCTGAAGCAGAAGAAACCGGCATTAATATTGCCACATTATGTTATGCAGATAAAATCTGAATTTTGTGAAATCAACGACGCTGCTCCTAAAATCTTTGTGAACAAACATACCGTCCGTATCAAATAGTATCTTTGCTTTAAATATCTTACAAATGAAAACATTACTTTTCTCTTTGCTCCTGTCCGGTATATTGCTTGCAGCAAGTCCGTTATATAAATTTAAAGTAGACGGCCTCACTGGAGGTTCCATAAACTTTGCAGATTTTAAGGGTAAAAAAATACTGATTGTAAATACTGCCAGCAAATGTGGCAATACGCCACAATATGAAGGACTTGAAGCCCTGTATAAAAAATATAAAGACCAGTTGATAGTTATAGGATTCCCTGCCAATAACTTTTTAGGGCAGGAACCGGGAAGTAATGAAAATATAGCTGAGTTCTGTCAAAAGAATTATGGAGTAACTTTTCCTATGGCGGCAAAAATTTCTGTAAAAGGAAAAGATATGGCACCTGTTTATAAATATCTTATAGAAGAAGCAAAGAAGAAAAACCTGGATAACCCGGTTACCTGGAATTTTGGCAAGTTCCTGGTCAATGAAAAAGGTGAGCTGATTGCAACATTCTCTCCCAAAACCCAGCCTATGAGCGATGCTATTTTAAAATACCTGAATTAGGATAGTTCTGGTAATGGTAAGTTGTCATATAGGTTATGAAATGTCCATGGATCATGGTCTATGGTCCCCAGGCTATCGACAAAATCTTTAATGCGGATAACTTCGGTTAAGTTAACAAGCAGCGCCTACCCTCTCACCAGCTTTTCTTCTTTATACTTATATAAGGGCAGCACATCTGCTACATCTTCTGTAAGGCAGAAATCAATATCAGCAATATAGCCAAAACGGTTTACCAGCCTGTGGTAATGGGTAAAGTTCCTGGCAAACGATAAGAGATCGTTCTTGTTTTGTGCATACATATTTTCAGCCATAAAAGAGCTGTCGCAATGAATAGTAAAATGTTCTTTTACCCTGTGTATAACCGCCCCGGCAAATAAAGTATCCTCCATATTAAAGCGGTCTTTCCAGCCGGCACAGGCCAGTATAGCATTCTTGTTTTGGCTGGTAAGATAGTTACATACCAAGGACAGGTTAGGAAATGATCCTGTAATAATATCATCGGCACCGTTGGCTAATGCCATGTGCAGCAGCTTTGTTCCGTTGGTAGTGGTAAGCACCAGTATTTTATCTTCAATAAAATCGCGGGTATATTCCAGTGGTGAGTTGCCATGGCTCAGCCCTTCTGCCAGCTTTCCATCACGCTCTCCTGCAGCAATACCGCTCACCGCGTTGCTTATCTCTACTGCTTTTGGAACAGTATCCACCGGTATGATATATTTAGCGCCATTATACAATGCCGCTGCAATGGTAGACGTGGCCCGAAAAACATCTATTACAACAACCACCGTATCTTTTACATCGTATAAATGCAATAATGACGGCGAAAGAGAGGTAAACAGTGTCGGTTTTTGAGACATGGTTTCAGCAAATTAAAAAACCACGGATGCACGAATAAAGATTCATTGTCCCTCCCTTCATTCGTGCATGCGTGGTATAAGATCTTTAAATAAACGGCATTTTAACTACAGTGGCAGCCAGTTGCTTATCGCGCACTTTAATGAAAATAACAGCGCCGATGCCTGTTTTTTCGGTTTGTACATAACCCAGGCCAATGGCTTTTCCTAATGTTGGGGATTGTGTGCCGGATGTAACCACACCAATATTATTACCTGCATCATCCACAATTTCGTAGCCATGCCGGGGAATACCTTTATCAGTCAGCTCAAAACCAACCAGCCGGCGTTGCACCCCATCGGTTTTTTGCTTTTGCAAAATATCATTTGCGGTAAACGCTTTAGTGAATTTTGTTATCCAGCCAAGGCCGGCTTCAAGTGGAGAGGTAGTATCATCCAGGTCATTGCCATATAAGCAATATCCCATTTCGAGCCTTAACGTGTCACGCGCGGCAAGTCCGGCAGGTTTTAATCCTTTTGATACTCCTGCAGCAAAGATGGCCTCCCAGATGATATCTGCAGCACCCTCTTTATCCTCAAAATAAATTTCCACACCACCGGCGCCGGTATAACCGGTTGCGCTGATAAGTACATTTTCTACCCCGGCAAACTTTCCCTTTACGAAAGTGTAGTATTTAAGATTCAGTATATCAATATCCGTAAGCGGCTGTAGAATAGCTGCTGCCTGGGGTCCCTGGATAGCCAATAAAGCGGTTTTATCGGAAATATTATGCATCTCCACGGCCTCCCCCACATTGTGTTGTTGTATCCAGTTCCAGTCTTTTTCAATATTGGCTGCATTTACCACCAGCATATATACACGGTTTTCTTCAATGCAGTACACCAGCAAATCATCAACAATACCCCCGTTTTCATTAGTAAACGCGCTGTATTGCGCCTGGCCGTTCTTTAGTTTGGAGGCATCGTTGGTAGTTAGTTGTTGTATTAAAGCCAGGGCATTTTCTCCTTTTAATATAAACTCACCCATGTGGCTCACATCAAATACACCTGCCGCATTTCTTACAGTGTGGTGCTCTTCATTAATACCGCTATAACTGATCGGCATATTATAGCCGGCAAATTCGGCCATTTTTGCACCAAGGGCAATGTGCTTTTGTGTAAAAGGAGTTTGCTTCATATAATTTTTTTTGCGCGGCAAAGGTAACGGCAATTTGTGATTTTTGATTTACCTTTTGCAAATGAAAAAGCTACTTGCGTTACTTTTCTTTACGTTTTTATTTATGACAGAAACCAACGCTCAAATAAAGAATGATAAATGGCTCGAAGCGTTATTAAGGAAAAACGCATCGCCGTTGCTTACAGATATTTTAAACCGTCCGGATACCTTTCGTTATCAAATAATATATACAAAAATTGACCGGAATAGAAATAACCTGCCCAAATTTACCCATTACTATTTGAACACAGATAAAGAGCAATATTTTTACCCGGCTTCTATGGTGAAGCTTCCTGTTGCGTTGGTGGCTTTGGAAAAGATCAACTCCCTTAAAAATAAAGGCATCAATAAATATTCTGCCATGCTTACTGACAGCAGCTTTAGCGGGCAAACTGCCGTAACTCATGACAGCACTGCTGCTTCAGGACTGCCCTCCATTGATCATTATGTAAAAAAAATATTTGTAGTCAGCGATAATGATGCTTATAACCGCCTGTATGAATTTTGCGGCCAGCAATACCTGAATGAAACGCTATGGAAAAAAGGGTATAAGGATATGCGCATTACACGCCGCTTTGTAAAAATGACCCATGAAGAAAACCTGCATACCAACCAGGTACGGTTTATTGAAAAAGGAGAGGAAGCATACATACAGCCCCCGGCAACAAGTAATGCCCGGTTTGATTTCAGTAAAAAAATCTGGATAGGTAAGGCGCATTGGGATGCTGACGATAATGTTATCAATGCTCCTTATGATTTTACCAGGCATAATAAAGCAACGCTGCAGGACCTGCAGCTCATGCTGCAAACATTGCTGTTTCCGCAATCGGTACCTGCAGCAGGAAGGTTTGATTTAACGGAGGATGACTATAGAAAGCTCTATCAATACATGTCTGAAAAACCATCAGAAAGTATTTACCCGAAATATGATACAAGCGAATTTTTTGACAGCTATACCAAGTTCTTTTTTTTCAGGGATGGCAAGCGGCCTGTTCCTGACCATATCCGAAGCTTTAATAAAACCGGCTGGAGCCATGGCTTTTTAACCGATGTTTGTTACATCGTTGATTTTAAGAATAATATTGAGTTTATGCTCAGCGGCAGTATTTATGTCAACAGCGATGAGATGCTGAACGATAATAAATATGAGTACACAGAAACAGGCTACCCGTTTTTCAGGGAAGTGGGTGAGAAAATATATGACTATGAATTAAAAAGAAAGCGAATAGTAACACCTGACTTAAGCAAGTGGAAGTTGCTGTATGATTAACAATGCTGCATTTAACCCTAATTATTAATAACATTACAATGGTAGTTATTTACTTTTTTGTTATTTTATACAATAAAAGGTCTGTTAAAAGTAATTTATGCAGCAATTTCATTCGGGCAACTATATAAATCAGGGTTATTATAAAAGCTTTCAGCCAGAGTTTATTAACCGGGACTGGGAGATTTCCGATATGGGAGTATTACAAATGTTAAGCAATGCAGACCGCCAATTGCATTGATACATTACCAGTTTGAGACAGTGCATCCTTTCCTTGACGGGAATAGAAGGGTAGGGCGGTTGTTAATAACATTGTACCTGGTAAATAAAGGCATCCTGAAACAACCTATATTATACCTCTCCGACTTTTTTGAACGCAACCGGCTACTGTATTACGATAATTTAACATGGGTTTGTACACATAACGATATAAGCCAGTGGTTTAAGTTCTTTCTGGCAGGGATCATAGAAACAGCACAAAACGGTGTAAAAACTTTTGACGGAATTTTACAGCTTCAAAAAACACTGGACAATACGCTAAAAGGTATTGGCAGCCGGAGCGGAGATGCATATAAAATAGTAGAACAATTATATTCTCAACCCATTGTAGATGCACAAAAAATAAGCATCCTTACCGGCAAAACGCTAAAAACAGCTTATAGCTTATTAACCTTGTTTGAAGAACTGGAAATACTGAAAGAAATTATATCTTTGAAGATTACGTAGCCTTGTTCAAACAAAAGTAAAGGCAAAATGAACTCTTTTATTCTTAAGCTGTTATATTAATTAGCATCATTTTTGCTATTTGTTTTTAATCCTAAACATGACCTCGTGCATTTCGCATTGCCGGTTATTAATTTTTTTGCCCCCATGAAATTTGAAAAGATCCATAATAAAGGACAGGCCCGGCTTTTTAAGAATGATTACCTGGAGATGCTCACTAAAACCCACCAGTTAGTTATCTGTGTTATTTATATACCTGTTATTTCTTATTTATTATATTACAGTGCAGCTTCCCTCAATTTTTCTGTAAGCTACGTATTCCTGATATTTTTCTGCGGTATGTTCTTCTGGTCGTTTTTTGAATACCTGGCCCATCGCTTTATTTTTCACTGGGTAAGCGATAATCCCTCTATTCAAAAAATAGCTTATATCATGCATGGGAATCACCACCATTATCCCCGCGACAGGGAACGTCTTTTTATGCCACCGGTACCCAGCATTATCATTGCATCAGTATTGTTCAGCCTGTTTTACCTAATAATAGGACGATATGCGTTCATGTTTTTCCCGGGATTTATGCTGGGCTACCTGATGTACGGAACCATGCACTATGCTATCCACGCCTGGAACCCGCCGTTTAAATGGATGAAAGGGCTATGGCGTAACCATCATTTGCATCATTATAAAGACGAGCATAAAGGCTTTGGGGTGAGCAGCACCATTTGGGACCATGTGTTTGGCACTATGTTCGACCTTAAAAAAGAAAAAGAAGATAAAGAGAAAGTAAAGGAGCTGATGTTTGGAAAGAAGTAAAACCAACATCCACTTTACATTTCATCCGATAGGGTTCCTATACAAAATATCAGAATTTCTCCACCACCCCCAGGCCAAACAAAGCAAAATCATACTTCACAGGGTCCTTTGCATCCAGCTGTTTTAGATTCCGGGTAAGCTCAACAGCAGAAAGCCAGTCATTACCCGGCCTTTGCAGCAGGTTGAAATAACGTGCCACACGAGCAACATGTACATCCAGCGGGCAAACCAGCTGTGAAGTTTTTATATTTTTCCAGATGCCAAAATCTACGCCATTGGTATTGCTGCGCACCATCCATCGCAAAAACATATTTAATCTTTTACAGGCCGATTTTTTTGCAGGAGAGGCAATATGTTTCACCGTGCGCCGCGGGTATTCCGGAAAAATTTCTTCATTAAAAAAAGAATAATGGAAGCCGGTTAGCGCCGGTTCGGTATCCTCGTCTTTCTTATTCAGATATTTTGTAAATGCTGTTTCAAAAGAGTGCGCTCCCAGATAACTGTAATGATATTTCAAATAATCGAAAAAGTGAAAAAGATCAATAGGATTAAATGTACGGTGCGCAAACTTCATAAAAGGATGTAAATCGGCTTCCTCAAAATTCATGATGAAATCATAAGGCGCATTATCCATCCATCCAAGTAAGCGATTGCAGGAGTTAATAATACTTTTACGGTTACCCCATGCAAGAACTGCAGCAAAGAAACCGGCTATTTCAATATCCTGTTTTTTTGTAAACCGGTGCGGGATACAGATGGGATCATCCTTTATAAATCCCGGCTGCTCATATTGTGCTGCTTTTTTATCTAAAAATTCTTTCAGTCCTTTTTCAAACATATTTCACCCGCCTGTTTTAAACACTCCAACCGACCAATAATCCTGTTTTCTGTCCTTTTATTTAAACATTTATTTGCTGTATCTGTGTATCAAAAGCATCGCCTTTTACAAAGGCGTACGTTTTTTTATTGATATGATAATATTTTATCCATCCTTTATTTACTAATGCAGTAAGATCCGTTCTTGCTGTTTCTTTAGATATACCATATATGGATCGCAGCTCACGAATGGTTACCACTTTTTCAGCATCTTCTTTCAGCCACTGTAATACTGCCGTCTGACGTTCATTATAGCCGGGCAGTTTATTTGCCGCTGTTCTTGCTTTTTCCCTGCTAATGCGCAGCACAAAATCCCTCAGCGATTTATATGCCATTTGTACGGACTGTATATAGAACTGTATAAAATACCCTGTATTGTTGGCATCTGTTTGTGACTGTACAATAGATTTATGATATTGAGGCCTGAGTTTTGAAATTACGTTGGATACCGATATAAATGCAGCCACCCAGTAATCTTTTTTCAGCAGGTACATCTGCGCCAGCAATCTTGCCATTCTTCCGTTGGCATCTTTAAAAGGACGGATCGTTACTACAAGGTAATGAATAATACCGGCTTTTACCAGCGGATGAATAAAGAAGGGCGCGGCATCATTATTATATAAATCAAAAACAGTTTCCATTAACGGGGCAACCAGCCTGGCATCAACAGGCTTGTAACCGGCCAAAGCGTCAATTAAAGAGGTATCCACTTTATTATTGGTCCTGTATTGGCCGATGCCTTTTAATTTGATCGTATCCTTTGTAAGGACCTGGTGCAGCTGCAGTAACAAAGTATCAGTCAAAGGCTCTTCTTTTTTGGAAAATGCCAGCTGTAAAGAGCGGTATATATTAATACAGATCTGCTCATCTGTATTTTGCGGGCTGCGTTTTTTAAGCAGCATTTCCTTGGCAGTTTTCTTAGATACAACGGCTCCTGCCAGCAATGCCGAAGCAATGCTTTCATCAACCAGTGCATTTGTTTTGTGGCGGTGTATATGCTTGCTTTCCTGCAATGCTTCCATACCCCGGCCTCCGGCAAGGCCTATATCCAGACTGTGCAGTTGAGCTTCCATGGAATTGCTGATCCACCATTTTATTCCTGTATCTCCAATGGACAGTTTCCGGGTAAATCCCTGCTCACGCTCGCTGGTTACCTGTTCCCATATATCCTGGCGGCTGCCTTCAACAGGTAATGGCATGTCCTTAAACTTATCCCAATGAACGTAGCTGTTGTTGAGGCTGCTGATAAACTTTCTTAAAGCATCTTTGGAATTGTTTTGGCTTGTTTTCTCCATATTTTGCATAAAAACCGGCAGATTTTGGCGAATATAGTTTATTCTGCAACATTATAACTGTTTATATGCAATATAAAAAAAGGGGCTAAAGGCTATGAAAACCTTCGTAATTATTTGCCGCTCATCCTCAATGGCTATGTTTGGATCAGTTCCTTTATTACGGTAGCACCTACCGCTTAAATGATATTTAAACCTCTTGTAGACTGTTTCCTGTTGTTTTCTTCACCGGTTAAAATTCTTTCAATTAAACTAATTACCGTTAGTCACTATTTAGCTTGACAGGCTGCTGTTACCGGAAGTACCTTTACCTCGTGACAGAAAGATTGGAGCTGTATGAGAAGCGATAACACAAGGTATCGCACTATTGAAAAGAAAGTAAAACGGTTGTATGGCAAGCAGGTTTTCATGGCGGAAAAATGGCTATTCACCGGGTATTTACAGATGGTTCGCCCCTATACACTTGCCTTGTAATATACACGGGGCGTATGTTTGTGAAACAAATAAAACATAATCTTAAAATATTAAAAATCAAATCAGATGAAAAGCTTAATTCTCACCGCTGCTATTATTTTTGCGCTGAATATTAATGCAAAGGCCATTAATACAGACCCCTTTGAAAAAGCCTTAAAAACTTTTAATGAAACTTTTAAAGACGCAGAAAATGTAAGCTGGACAAACTCCGGAAGACATTATGAAGCCTCTTTTGAGGATAATAATATTAAAACCCGCGTTAAGCTGGATGCAAAAGGGAACCTGGTACAAACAGTCCGTTATTATAAGGGAGATAAATTGCCTGCTACCGTTTTGTATGCTGTTAAAAAGGGATATCCTGACAAAGAAATTACCGGCGTTACTGAAGTAACTGATAAGCAAGGTGTTAATTACAGTATTGTATTAAAAGACGACAGTAACTATATTCATATTAGTGCCAAAGACTCTGGTGAAACAGAGACTATCTCAAAATATAAAAGAGGGGATAAATAGGCTTCAGCTCCCCGATGGTTACTGGAGTAACCTGACAACTTTTTCATGTAAAACTTAGGAGGGGATATTCTTATCTTCTCCTTTTTTTATCTCCGGGAGCCCTGTTTCACCGCTTAAATCTTCACCGGCAGCTTTGCTACTGCATCATCCCAGGCCATAATAAGATTGGCGCCTGTATCTGTTTTTTCAAATACCATAGTAAAATACTCCATAGGCGGGTTGTAATAGGTTACCGGTACCTGTACCCTCACCACATCCCTGGCCGGATCCTGTTTCAGGCCCCACTGGTCCAGGCTGCTGTTTATAGCTATGGTCCAATAGCCTGCTTTTGGAATAGCGTATAAAGTATAGCGTCCTACAGGTATTTTTTTATCTCCAATGGTTACCGGCTGAAAGATATTAAGCTCGGTAGCCTCATTGGCGCCCAGCCTCCAGGTTTGCCCGTATTTTAAAATTTCCTCAAATAGTTTACGGCCCTGCAAATGGGGGCGGCTGTAAATGACACGCATCACGGGTGGCGCAATATTAGGATCAGCAATTTTCATCTGGGGATATTTTGCCGGGAAATAGCTCATATCCATAGGTGAAATATCCACATCGGCATACAGGTTATTATCTTCTATCACTGCATGTGGCTCATGAGCCGCAGTATCCCTGGCAGCAGTATCATGCGTTACCGGCTGCTCATTAACGGCTTTTCCATTTTCCTTTTCCTTACAGCCTGTGACAAACAATGAAGCAAAACATATAGCAACAACACATTTATAAACAGTACACATACAATCACAAGTATTTAAAATAAAATTGGCAATGTTGCTGAAACAGTATCCCAGCCGGCTACAAGGTTTACACCATTAGCAGTTTTTTCCAGGTCAATGGTCAAAGATTCTATCGGTTTATCCAGCGCTTTCACATCAGCTGTAACCCTGCAAACGTCCTTTGCAGGATTATACTTAAAGGCGCCCCAGGTATCGGTTTCTTTGTTAACAATAAAGGTCCAGCTTTTTTCACTAACCAAAGCATATAGCGTGTACCGGCCGGCCGGCACTTTTTTCCCGCCAATTTTTGCATCGGTAAATAAGTTCAGTTCTGTGGCCTCATTAGCACCAAGTCTCCACACTTTTCCATAGGGCACAATTTCAGAGCCAAAGATGAGCCTGTTATTTTTATTGGGCCTGCTGTAAATAATCCGCATACGCAACGGCTCCTTTGTTCCTTTTATTTTTAACGATGGATAATCTGCCGGAAAATAGATCTGGTCCAGCGGCGATTTATCTACCGGGGCCCAGTGCTGTGCATTCAAAAACGAAGTACTTAAAAAAGCCAAAAACAGGAACAGAAATACTCTTTTCATCTTTATTTTAATTTTCAGATCAGCACCACCCACCTTTCATGTATCATTCATCAGCTCCTTATACTTATTAAAGGCAAAATTTTTTAACTCCCGCCAAAATTCGTTAAAACAATCTCCTAAAAAAATATAATGCCGGTTAAAGATTTCTATAGCCGGGGCACTGTCATGCAAATATGCAGCTCTTTTTACCAATCCTCCAAAACTTTGATAAATGCCTTCTCTTGTTTGATATCCGGACAGCCAGTTTTCCGATTGCATATAATAAAACATCCTTTTAAACAATTCCGGCATTTGCGCCTGCTGCCGGCCCAGCTTCTTATATGTTTCCTGGGAAAAGCGGTAAAGCCCATCATCAGCAAATTCCGTTTTATTTATAGCCAGAAAATGATCAAAAACTACATCTGTAAATGCCCCGCTGTATAACCGGTAATCTGCCCTGAAAACTGATTTTGCCTTTTGTGTAGCAGGATGAAAATCAGTAAACTCATCAATTGCCCTGTGAAGCAAAATTCCTTTGTGTATTTCCGGCGGATATAAAAATTGTTTTTTACCTTTTACAAAGTCGCTGATCATATTACCCAGCAAAACCTGGTCATTATTAAAAGATAAATATGCGTGGGCTAAGTAGTTCATTCAATGGTTTAGAACCTCTTCATGAGGTTTTCACCGGGCTTTAGAAATGTTTATAAAAATGAAATTGTTTTTTGCAAAACCCGGGATTTGATCTTTCCGGCTTTACTTTCCTGTAAAGAAAATTTATTACCATTTAAATAGTAAGTAATTACTTCGTTATCTACCGGGTTGATGATAAAATATTCCTGCACGCCAAATGCCTCATATAAATTTTTCTTTACCTGCAGATCATGCTTTTTGTTACCCGACAATACTTCAACGATCAGATCCGGAGCGCCTTTTACTTTCCCGTCTTTAATAATGGCGGAAAGATGATTTTGGGCTATAAAAATAATATCCGGCTGTACGGCATTCTTATCTCCTAAATACACATCAACCGGGGTAATAAAGCACTCTCCCAGATCGTTCTCTGTAATATAGGTATTCATAAGAGTAAATAATCTGCCTAACAGGCGTTGGTGTTGGAGGTTAGGTGCAGGAGACATATAAAGTGTATTATTAATTACTTCCGCCAGGGTGCCTTCCGGAAGCATTTCATACACTTCCATGGCTGTTCTTGGCGGGCGCTGATACCTTCTTTTAGCAGATATGATTCCCATACAGGCAAGTTACGAAAATATTTCAAACCGTTAAAGAGCCTCTGAACCCTCTGACACCGTAATAAGACTGTGCGCCGTTGTGATATATAAACACACGGCCAAACCTGAAATCACCAAAAATAGCCCCGCCCATTTCTCTTACATCATCCGGTGTTTTTATCCAGCTGGATGTTTTTGTATCAAAATTGCCCAATGTTTGCAAATGCCGGTATTCTTCTTCCGTTAACAGCTCAACCCCCATTTCAGCGGCCATATCAACCGCATTATTTTCGGGCCGGTGCTCTTTTCTTGACTCCCTCCCTTCCCTGTCATAACAAATACTCCTCCTGCCTTTGGGGCTTTCCGCAGCGCAATCATAAAAGATATACTCCCCGGTTTTTTTATCATACCCCACTACATCGGGCTCGCCACCAGTGTATTCCATTTCATTGAGCGACCATAATTTTTCAGCGTTACCTTCTAATTTAGCCTGCACTTTAGCCCATTCTATTCCTTTATGGCGACTGCTGTGTTTCTCAAACCGCGTTTTTAATAGCTTTAAGAGTGCTGCCGCTGCGGGGGCTGTTAATTGCTTTTTATTAATCTTTGCCACGATCTTATTTTAAAAAATAATATAAAAAAATCTTAACCGCTTTTCAATATCAAAAATAAATATTTTTGTTCTCCGCAATGTCTCACGATTTTGTGATCTGAAGGCGTATAAAAAGTTTTTTGAATCATGAACAAAGGACCTGTATCGCAATTTATAGAACATCATTACCGCCATTTTAATGCGGCTGCGTTAATGGACGCTGCCAAAGGCTACGAAACCCATTTGCTGGAAGGCGGCAAAATGATGGTTACCCTTGCCGGTGCTATGAGCACTGCAGAACTGGGGATTTCTTTGGCAGAAATGATACGCCAGGATAAGATACACATCATCAGCTGCACCGGTGCCAACCTGGAAGAAGATGTAATGAACCTGGTAGCGCACAGTCATTACAAGCGTGTGCCTCATTACCGCGATCTTACACCCCAGGAAGAATGGGATCTTTTGGAAAACCATTATAACCGTGTTACCGATACCTGTATTCCGGAAGAAGAAGCCTTCCGCCGCCTGCAAAAACACCTGGTGAAGCAATGGAAGGATGCCGAAGCCAATGGAGAACGTTATTTTCCCCACGAGTTTCTATATAAAACCGTTTTAAGCGGAGAGCTGGAACAGTATTATGAAATTGACCCCAAAGACAGCTGGATCATAGCAGCTGCAGAAAAAAACCTGCCTATTATTTGCCCGGGCTGGGAAGATAGCACTACCGGTAACATTTTTGCCAGCTATGTTATTAAGGAAGAACTGAAGGCCAGTACGGTGAAAAGCGGTATTGAATATATGGTTTGGCTTACAGACTGGTACCGTAACAACGCTGCCGGTAAAGGCGTGGGTTTTTTCCAGATAGGCGGTGGTATTGCAGGCGACTTCCCTATTTGCGTGGTGCCAATGATGTACCAGGACCTGGAATGGCATGATGTTCCTTTCTGGAGCTATTTTTGCCAGATAAGTGATAGCACCACCTCTTACGGCTCTTACAGCGGGGCGGTTCCTAACGAAAAAATAACCTGGGGCAAGCTGGATATTCACACCCCTAAATTTATCGTGGAAAGTGATGCCACTATTGTTGCGCCGCTGATGTTTGCCTGGATATTAGGCTGGTAAATATTATGTTTTTATGTACTCCTTTATGCGAGGTCCTTCTTCCCGGAAGACCTCGTTGTTTTACATGACGACAATCATATAAATCCATAACCTACATACTTGTCCTGTACTTTACACTTCATTATCTTTGGAATCAACCTTTTCCATCGGTTATAAAAAATAACCGCAACAAAAAATAATAAAAACAACAGGTTAAATATGACAACGAATTTCAAGGACGCTGAAGTAGCACCGCTACAAAGTTTGAGTCCTCATCCCCCTGCACCTATTGATTTACGTTTAAACGGGTTTTTACAATCTGAATTTGGAGAAAGCTTTGCTGTTCCCGCACACATTGACCTGGTGGAGCCCGGACAGGCACGCCTGCTCTCTCTGCCGGTAGATAAAAACGAATACATAGGAAAACATGTAAAATCTTATCGCGTTATGCAGGGCGTACTGCACAACCCCGCCTCTGATCGCCGTACTACAGCAGGCAGCTTTCACGTTTCGGAAGGAGGTATGGCCATTGCTGATGATAAATTACGCGTACCCAAGGCTGTTTATGCTAAAATGCTGGAAGCCGCATTCCAGTTAGATCCTGAATCTGGCGAGCTTCCCTACAACGGGCAGCAATCCTTCTTAGGGTTAGTGCTTCACCCGCTGGTGAAGCCCGAAATTTCCGGCCTGCAAAAAGAAATGCGCTCAGAAATACGTTTTTTAGTTCCCGGAGGTATGGCGTCCAATCTCGATTTCGTAGAGAATATTTTTGGCAACCCGGGAGATACCCGCTTACCGGAAAACGATATCATATATAAAGCAGGCTCCTTTACCGGCGTAACCGGGATGGTAGTATTAGCGCCTCAGCTTTTGCTGAGAACCAAAAAAGAACTGGGCCTTCCGCATATTTCGGAAGCTACCGAACAACAAAAGGAACAGGGCATGTGCTGGAGCAGCGAGGAAGAGCTGTACAACAATGGTAATGCTTTCAAATGCACGCACCGCACCAAAGAAGGCTGGGTAATTACTCTTATTGCGGATAACTATTATGGTTATTGCAAGAAGGAAGTAAAAACACAGATCAGTTTTGCCACCAACCTTTTAGGTAATGCCGAAGAAGAGCATGCCGGCGGCGCGCTTGTATATCCTTCCTACAATCTTGGTGCATTCTTTGCACAGGACAGCCGTATTCATAAAGGCATCAGCTTTTCTTACGACTGGGCCATGGAAAATTATGCAGAACAGTTTGAAGCACAGCCCAAAGGATATGCCATCCATAAAAAATTTCGCAATATTTACCTCATAAGGGAAGATACTTTTATTGATGTGCTGTCGCTATCGGTATCATGGACCCATAACGGGGAAAAACAAAGCATTCCTCTTGAAAAAAATATAACATATTTACACCCGTCAGGCTATAAAGTAGAGCTGCGGAAACATAATATCACCCAATCCTGGTATTTAAAAGGCACGGTGGCAGAAGGGGTGTTCCTGCATAAACCATCTACCGTATCCGGCGGTGGTAAGTCCGAGATATCAAAATCCATACACGACCTTATCCTGGCAGAAAACTTCTATGTAAATAACCTGGAAGAGGAACTTGACGCGGCAGAAGTGATCATTAACCGGTATTATGGCGACCGCTATAAAGATATGGTAAGGAACCATACAGAAGCGGCCAGCCGGCCATTGATGAGTCCCAAACGCAGTATGGGTTCTGTAATACGGATGCTGAACGAACACCCTACTTATACCGATGAGTATAACAACTGGGTACGTAATATCCCTTCCCAGATAAAAAGCTTAGTGCTTTGTATCAAACGTTTATACCAGGCCGACTGGAGCGATAACTGGCGCTCTTATTTCAGTGTGGATGTTATGGATAACGAGCCCGGGCACCAGCTTAAGTATAAAGGATTGAAAGTAACCTCACGCTATTTGAGGATCGGGCTGAATAAGGATGGCACATGGCGTACTTTCCGCCTTCGCCAGGATTTTATGCCGGCTACCAAAATCCAGACTGAAGATGACATTTCTGTATCGTCTGTTTATCCCGGCAGCGCTATATCAACCCTGTTGCCTGAACAGCAGGCGGCATCAGTAAAAGTAGTGGAGAACTGTGAGAACAAGCTGTTCCAGCGTCCTGATGATGCTATTCATAAAGGGCAGGACCGCCAGGCCGAATCTGACTTCAGCAAAACAGGAGTATTCTTTTCCAACTATGAGCCGCTGGAAGCTAAAGATGCGCGGGAGCTGATGGCCAATATCATTGAGTTTGAAAAATTCACTCCTGCCATGCAGGAAACCATCGAAAAAGCAGCAAAGCTAAAAGATGGGGAATATTTTGTTTCCACTTCTCACCCAAGGGTGGTTGGCAAAAGCATTACCAAAAACGTACGTTATCTGCAGGACAGACCGGATCTTGCCAATCCGCAGCCCCGTTTTGCATGTGAGCTGGGCACACGGTTATTCCGTAAAATGCTGCCGGAGCAGCCTCTTGTTAACCCTGTAGACAGCTTATTAATTGGCCGCCGGAATAATCCCCCTTCAGAAGGCATTAAAATGCTGGCCGTATATGGGCCCATTCATTACCAGGAAATTCCTGAACTGATGATGGACTGCATTGCTACGCTTTCAGGAAAATCCCCTTCCACCACCGGTTTTGGATCAGAAGGAGCGCTTACCAAAGGCCCCTTCAACATGTTGCGTCCTGTGGCTGATATTAATGCGGCCCTGGTAAGTGCAGTGCTTACCGGTTTACCAGGCTTCTCTACAGCCTGTGGATTTATAGGTCATAAATATCAGGTGGACCACGATATCAGCTATTGGGTGCCTGAGCTGTGGTCGCGCATGAGCATTCATGAAAGAGACCCCAAGTACCTGATCGACCGTGGTTATCTTGAAAAAGTGGAAGACTTTGATTATGGTGGGGTCCGCATACCGGCATCACGGCTGGGATACCGCATCAGCCCTGCTTTTTTAATGCGTTTTGGTGGCCGCCTTTTCACCAGTCCCGATGGCGTTTTCCCGCTGGATATGCTTCGCCCCGAACTGCAAAACGCAAAAGATTATGCCGAGGGGGTGATGTATATTGCAGAATCTCAGGCAGAAGTTGCCAGGGCATGGTTTACCGACGGAAGCATTGAGGAAGCCTGTCCCCCGTTAAAAGCTATTATCCATATTATGGTTCATGGCCATTACGAAGGTAAAACACTGGCCGACCCTGAAATCCGTAACATGTTCACCCCGGAATATGTATTGCAGTCTGACTGGTATAAAGAAAGGATCAAGGCGTCAAAAGATTTTGCACTGCAGGTATTGGAAATACAGGAAAAGCAAATCGCTGCATCGCAGTTAATCAGTGAAGCTGATAAAGCGGCCAAATTGCAGGAGCTTTCTGAGCAGATCAGCCAGCTTAAAAGCCAGGAGCCTTTATTGGGAACTATAGGAAGAAACCCCAACCTTGCGTAGCTTATAGTTATCAATTATATGAGAAAAGCTGTGTTATTTTTTATAGCACAGCTTTTTTTAGATACATTTCAACAAAGAACTATCAGATTTTAAAACTAACTTTTTTAAACAATATGAAAAATGTATTAGCCTTCCTGTTTTTATACGCTTCTGCCCCAGGAAAGAAAAGTAAATATTAACGGGGTTGAGGTCAGCGGTTCGATCTATAAAAAACCTTCGACGCGGTAATTTAGACCTAAACGGGCACTTATGAATCTTTGATGCCGGCCGGTATGTGTAGCCTGGCCATAATCTGCCGAAAAGTTGAAGCTGTGTACACTTAGAATCTTTGATATAGTTAATCAAGTGCGGAATGCTTTATAGGCGTTGGGACGCAACGATAAGTATTCCCGGTAAGTATGGTTAGGGATAATACCCATTAATAAAAAGAACTTACAAGGCTTGAATATTAACACTACATCAAAAGTTTGTATGCTGCCGAGTAATGCTTTCGCAGCGTAGAAAGACCCTGCATCTTCAATTATAGCATTGAAGATGCAGGGCTTCTATCCCGATTACTTTACGCTTTTAAGTATTCATCTTCAAAAGCGTAGGAGAAAGATACCTTCCTTTTTAAGTATTTGATTTCCCTGTTAGCTCTATACGCTAATAAGGTACTCATAAAAGGTAGGTAGTTTGCATTTTACTTTGTTTGTATTGTGTTATCATAACGCACCTATATAAGTTACTGTTGTGCCATCAACATAAAAAATATGCTTGTTGGTAAGATCAGCAAAATCTCCCTGGTTAACAATAAACTGAATATTGTCCGATGTCCAGGATTTGATGGGCTGAATAACAGATTTTGTTCTTGCGCTCCAGGTAGCATTATCTGCCAGCTCTATGCGTTTTGTGTCGAAATCAACAAAAGGTTGTGCCCAACCGACAAACTGATCTGGTAACATCTCCTCTATTGTGTTGCCTAGCAAGCCATACCGGAGTGTGCAATTAGAACCCAGATGTCCAGTCATGATACCGTTATACCCGTTCGATTCGTCTGTCAAAGGGTTTCCATCAACAAGTATCTGATACGAATCATTAGTGAAGTCAAAAAGCATCTCAAAGCGAATCCATTTATCGTCTACTTCAAATTTTTGGTCGGCCCATCCTGGCAGATAGCCATCTTTTACCCATTCGGTCCTCCAGTTAAATTGGGTACCTGCTTTTTTCGCAATCCAAAAGTCGTGGTTAATTCTTACATCAGAAGGGTCCAGATCGCCTCTGCGCCAAAAGAATCTGGCGAATTTTCCGGTGCTTTGTGCTCGAAAAACTCTCAGGTAAAATCCAACGTGTAGATGGGATTTTACTCCAACATTTTGGAAAAGATTAAAGTTTCTCAATCTGGAATTTTTGGGAAATAAGGCCTTGATGTCATCATTGTTATGCCGTTTGGCAAATTTCCCTGAGGGGGTGGGGCCACCGGTCATAGATATCGTAACACCCGATTCGGCTGCCTGGCTGTTAAAATCATCGGAGGTTATTATCGGGTAAATTCCGCCTGTATGGGCTAGCCAGCCTGCTTTTGTGTTTGTAGCCGGCACTTCTGTAGTTGCCGAATCAAAATCGGTGAAACGGTGGTGCATGTGCCTGTGACCTGCGAAAGTGTAGTTGGCTGTATTATTATCTTCCTTGGTGCCGGATCCGGCCACAACTATACTCTTTAATGAGCCATGAGTATAAGTTGGCGGTGGCGGCACTTCTTCTTCAGGATCATCTACTACAGGCACAGAAGTTTTTGAGCAAGAGGCGATGTAAATCGCAGGAGCAAGCGCGAAGCAAAAAAGAACTTTTTTCATTTTTGATTTTTAATGGTGAAGCAATTGTTTTTCAAAATCTTATTTTATAAAGATATATAAAAATGAAATGAAAGAAAAATATTTTTTTTTCATTATTATTTTTTATATACTTTTTTGTCTATATAAGAATATTATTTAGAGTACGGAATTTTTCATGCATTACAACCCATTATTTATCTTTTTTACACTAATATTTTTTGATATTTAATTTAAAATTAAAATTATAAGGTTTTGAAATTATTGTATAATTCGTTCTTTCAAATCCTTATTTTAAAATTAGATTCGTTCTATAGTTTAGGTGCAGGTATTACAGGTAGAATACTTTCGTCAGACTTGATCGCTACAGGTTTACATCGGTGTGATTTAAACGTTGTTGCTTTTTCAAAGATGAAATGGAGGATTGGGAAAAGAAGGAGTAGGGTATATGATACGAATCATTGTTGTCCGACAAAAAAATTAGGGGCGGCGTTATAGCCCCCCTTTTTTAATAGTTTGCAGGTTACCACACGTGTAAACTATCATGAACCAAAGCAAATCGCTATTATAAACGGCTACATTTCTACGAACATTTTATCAGTATGCTGTATTGTGTGCTGTCCGTATGTATATCACTGCGTGAGATTGTAAGCGGGCTGAGCATTGCCGAAGGTAAGCTCAATCATCTGGGCATTGATTATGTGCTGCCACGCAGCACCCTTAGTGACGGCAACAGCCAACGGTCGTAAGAAGGGTGGTATCAAGAAAAACACGGTGATACAGGCCGCTTCGCTGATGCCCTCGTTCATACAATTTGATGCCGCGGCGGACAGCGACCAGCGCATCAACAAAAAGCTAAGCCTGCCCGAAGGATTTTACATTGTTTTTGACAAAGGATACAACAATTATGCACAATTTGCCGCGTTCACCCATGCAGGCATTTACTTCATTACCCGGCAAAAAGACAATGCTGTCTTCACCGATGTAACAGAATGCCTGCATGATGACAGCTCGCCAGATAACATACTCAAAGAAGCTGTGATAGAACAGGTATGTAAAGATGTACAAGGCAAACCTCAAATCCTTCGCCTTCGCCGCATAGGCTGGTGGGATGATCAAAAGCAGCGCAGCTTTGAATTCATCACCAATAATTTTGAGCTGGATGCAACTACTATAGCACTTCTTTATAAATACAGACGGAAGATTGAACTGTTTTTTAAGAAACTGAAGCAAAACTTTCCGCTACAATACTTTGTGGGCGACAATCAAAATGCCATTGAAATACAGATATGGGTATCTATTATAGCTTTACTGTTG
>JAPUDO010000121.1 GCA_027493055.1 Niabella sp.
TTCTATAGTAATAACATCTCTTCGAGATTTTTCTAAGGTTTCGAACACTTAAGGTATAGAGGCCTGCGCCAGCACGATCTGAGTTAGCAAGTGATCCTGTCTCATCTGACGCAGGACTTGCAGCGTAGCAATAGCATAGCCAGACCTGTGTCAAAGTATCACCTGGTCAGTTCATTAGTGTCGCCCAATGAATAGCATTTAAAGATCCAGATCAACAAATTAAATAACGGTGAGGCACAGGCCAAGATGGAAACCTTAGTTAGCAAGTGATCCTGTCTTGATACTATCGGTATTCTACTTGCCTGTAGTGAAAGTAATATGAGGCCTGGGAGGCGGATTCATTCCTGCACCCATGAAAAAGCTGGTATGCGGAGGCTGGTTATAGGCCACATTTTGCCAGGCAACGCTCAGTCGGTATTGAGGATCGTGCATTAAAGTATAAAACCGGTGCTCTGTTGGTACAGGCGTAGAAAAAATACGCAGCTCTTTGTTATCGGATGTTCTGTAAATCACTTCCTCGCGCCAGTCTCCCAAAATATCTGCCGATAAAACCGGGTTCATTTTAGTGCCATTATTACTACGGCACTGGAAGTTTACAGTATTCAGCAATTCAACAGTAACACTGTTCTCATAATCCCATTTGCCGATAAACGTTCCGTTTAAAATTTCCCGCAGCACATCTCCATCCCAGTAAATACCCATATTACACGGCGGGGTACGGTCAGCAATTTTATTTCCCTTACAGTCAAATAGTCCTTTGATTCCCGCACCCGCTACCCAGCATTCAAAACCCGGGTACCTGGGGTCTATATCCAGGGCCAGGCCACGTCCCGGTCCTTCCCCGTCTGCACCTGCCTGTATCGATGGTTTTTTCCAGTAAACGGCTCCTGTAGCTGCAGAACGAAAGCTGCAGCCTGCATCATCAAATCGTTCCTGGATATCAAATACCTCAAGGCCGGGGACAGAAGGATCCAGGTCAGAAACATGCATCGCATCTCCATGTCCTAATCCAGTACTGTACAAACCCGTTCCATCATCGTCAATGCACATAGCACCAAATACGATCTCATCTTTTCCATCGGCATCTACATCCGCAACAGTAAGGTTATGGTTACCCTGGCCTGCATACCCGCTATTGCCCGGCGAATTGCTGTCAAAAGTCCAGCGCTTTTGCAGCTTACCATCTTTTAAGTCCCAGGCAGTAATAACGGTTCTTGTATAATATCCCCTGGACATAATAAGGCTCGGATGTTTTCCATCCAGGTAAGCCACTGCCCCTAAAAACCGGTCCATGCGATTTCCATAACCATCGCCCCATATCTGCTTTAACTCCTGGAAAGAAGGAACCAGAGAAGCAGCCCTCGGTGGTATAAAGTCTGTTGTATGAATAACAGCGCCCGTAGCACCGTTAAATACCGACAAATATTCGGGGCCGGATAATATATATCCTCTTTCGTTACGCCAGTCTTTGGTGGAGTCTCCAATAACAGTACCCCTTCCATCTACCGAACCATCAGCTGTTTTCATAGCCACTTCGGCCCTGCCATCGCCATCAAGATCATAAACCAGGAACTGGGTATAATGGGCCCCCTCACGAATATTCTTTCCCAGGTTAATGGTCCATAACAACTGCCCGTTTAACTTGTACGCCTGTATTAACGGCGGGTCTGTAAATCCTGCCTGACTGTTATCCCTGCCGCGACCTGCAACATGCAATACAATTTCGTAGGTCCCGTCCCCATCCAGGTCTCCTACCGAACCGTCATTTGCGGCATATCCATCCGGTATCTGAAGTGGAATAGATATATAAGGATCGGAAAGATTCTTCAGCACAAAAAAGCCCGCCTTGCGGGTTTCTCTATTTTTGATAACAGGCCTCACTATATAAGTTCTTTCCGCTGCCTTGTCTGCAAAATCATCTAAAAGAGCAGTGGCCCGGGTAACAGGTTTTGGATTGATCTTTACAGTGCTGCCTTTTATTTTCCTGTACACATTAAAGGCAATATCCTCTTCATCAGAAGCCAGTAAACGCCAGCTTACCAAAACCTTTCCATCATTTGTGGGAACGGCTACCACACCCCTGTCCAATGCCTCCATCAGGCGCTGGGACATTGCAGCTTTACCCGTTAGAACTAATACCAGAAACAATATAATACGGCTCACTGAAAATAATTTTATAGCGTTGAATAGTGCAGGAAATTCCTGTAACAATCGTTTTCAACGTCTAATATATAAAGAACCAATGGCAGAACTGTCCTGCTGCATCCTGAACAGGAGTTATCTGGAAACAATAAAGCCACCGTAAAATACAGTGGCTTTATTAAAATCAGCTACGGGAGCTTATATTATTTATTTAATGTCCATGTCCATCGTTAGGGCCATGTGCAGCAGCTGCAGGATCAGTATCGCTTACCGCTACAATCTCAACCTTAAAGTATAAAGGCTCGTAAGGCTTAAATGCCCCTCCGGCACCCTCTTTTCCATACGCCAGGTATCCCGGAATATAGATAACGCCTTTACCACCTTGCTTAAATTGTCTTAAACCATCTTCAAAACCGCGGATAAACGGTTGATCGCCCAGTTTTATTGTAATCTGGTTGGCATCAAAAGTGCTGTCGTTGCTAACCTTCTTTCCATCATATTTAACAGTTACATATTTACCATCAACCACCGGTGTACCGGCACCTGCATCATCAATTTTTATGAAAGTGCCCACGGGTGTCTGGGTTGCAGAGATTTTTTTACCATCCAGGTACGTTTGCACTTCTTTATTTTGTTTGGCTTTTTCGCCAGACTTTTCCAGTTCAGCTTCTTCAGCTTTTTGCTTATCCTCCTGCTCCTTTTTAAATTTCTTCATCATCTCTTCCTGCTCTTTTTTCTGGCGGGGGGCATCTTTCTCTATTTCCTTCTGATAATCAATTCTTGCTATGCTGTCCTGCTTAAATACTTCAAGCACTTTATAAGTATAAGTCAGCTTATCTCCTTTTTTCATATACGGAGGTAATTGAGCTTCCTGGGTTAATCCTTTGCTGATAGCGGAGTCAATATATATAATAGCTACCATGCTGTCTCCTTTTTTCAGCTTATTAAATACTTCTGCCGGATCATAAAATGGCTGACCGGCTGGAACAGACTGTACAGGCTGGAAGAAAGGCATTTTTCCGTAGGTATCAAGCAAAAAGGTATCCTTGCTACCGCCTAATTTTACAGTTACATTCATTTTTAAAACATAACCTTCTTTGGTGCTGTCTTTGCTGCCTCCGTCAAATATCTTGTACTTTAATCCGTTAGGACTGGTTTGGTAGTCAACGTTATTACACGCAACAAATGTTGCTGCTGCAAATACCATTGCTCCTAAAATTTTAGAACGTCTCATTTTTGTTATTTGTTAAATTGTTATTTACGATTTTATTGTTTACACATTTATATTGCGGCTATACCAGTAAATGTTCATTTTCTTTAATAGCCATCTTAAATTTCTCTATGGTTTGCTGCAAACCGTCTTTTGTATTACCCCCCGACGCATTGAAATGACCGCCTCCGTTAAAATACCTGCGCGCAAAGGTATTACAATCAAAGTCGCCTTTGCTTCTGAAGCTCCATTTTCTTTCCTCATCCCTGTCAATTACCAAACCTACCAACCTGATACCCTGTACCGTCAACGGATAGTTTACCAAACCCTCTGTATCTCCTGTTTTTATTTCATATTTAAGCAAATCCTGTTTGGTAATAGCTATGAGCGCTGTGTTATACTCATAGAAAAACTCCATACGGTTACTTAATATATGGCCTATAAAACGAAGCCTGTTCTCTAAAAAATTATCAAAAAGATGACTATGCACCTGTGTATGATTCAATCCTGCTTCCATTAGCCTGGCTACCATATAATGTACGGTAGCATGGGTAGAAGAAAACCTGAAAGACCCCGTATCAGTTACTACTCCTGCATACAGGCATTGTGCTATATCAGCATTGATCAGCCTGTCATTACCGCTTGCTACAATAAAGTCGTAAACCATTTCGCATGTAGAGCTTTTGGTAATATCGCTGATGCCGTAATTAAAGCTGGGTGTATCGGGCTGCTCATGATGGTCTATCAAAACCTTTACACAATTCAAACCGGCCAGCACAGCTGCCAGGTTTTTGGTACGGTGAAAAATATTAAAATCGAGGCAAAAAAGATAATCGGCCTGGTTCAATATCTCAACGGACCGTTCCCGGTATTTTTCAAAATTCAAAACACCTTCGCACCCGGGCATCCAGTTCAGCCAGCTTGCCCAGTTAGTTGGGGAAATAACTGATACTTCATGTCCGAGCTGCTTCAAAAAACCACGTAAACCCAGCGCAGAACCCATGGCATCACCATCCGGTTTCTGATGCATGGTAATGACCACCCTGGCAGGCTGCGCAATAAGCGGAAATATATCTTTTAGCGGTTTCATTTAAGAGGCGCAAAAATAGGTAAATTAAGGTCATTAAGAAATATTTAGTTTTTGTACCTTTGCGACCCAAAAATGAATATATGAGTAACCGTACATTTACGATGATTAAGCCTGATGCTATGGAAAACGGACATGCAGGTGCTATTTTAGACCGGATCACAAAGGCAGGATTTAAGCTGGTGGCACTAAAGCTCACCAAACTTTCTGCTGAAAAAGCTGGTGAATTTTATGCTATACATAAAGAAAGGCCCTTTTTCGGAGAGTTAGTTGAGTTTATGAGCCGCGGACCCATCATTGCTGCAATACTGGAAAAAGAGAATGCAGTGGCAGATTTCCGTGAGCTGATTGGAGCTACCAATCCTGCCAATGCCGCAGAAGGCACTATCCGTAAAGATTTTGCGGCCTCTGTTGGTGAAAATGCTGTTCATGGCAGTGACAGTGATGAAAACGCTGCTATTGAAGGCAACTTTTTCTTTAATCACTTTGAAAGAGTGTAACTTGCAATCACAACATATTTTACAGCCGGCTTCATGAGAGCCGGCTTTTTTTATATACTAAAAAGAATAAGTGCTATCATAATACAAAACCCGCTCTGAGAGCGGGTTTCAGTAATTATTATCCGAGGTCTCGAGCGGATTCGAACCGCTGTACGAGCT
>JAPUDO010000122.1 GCA_027493055.1 Niabella sp.
GGATATTGCAGGATATAATTATACAGAGAGCCGGTATGTAAGCGACCATAAAAAATATCCTCAACGGGTGATATACGGAAGTGAGAACCGCCATGATTTCGGAGCCTGGAAAGCGGTGACAGATAATGAGCATATTTTCGGACAGTTTCTCTGGACGGGTATCGACTACCTTGGTGAATCAGGGAGATGGCCGTCGAGAGGGTTTTATTCGGGGTTGCTGGATTTTGGCGGATTCATTAAACCCCGTGGCTATTTCAGGCAGTCACTCTGGGGCGAAAAGCCTATGGTGTATATAGGCACTTATCTTGTAAGAGGAAGTAATGTTCCGAAAGATGTTTTGTCGCAGACAGAAGGAAAAAAAGAAGCGTCGCTGTCGATGGATGCCTGGTCGGGCTGGAATTATAAGGAAGGACAAACCATACGCGTGGTATGCTATACCAATGCATCCAAAGCCAGGCTGACACTTAACGGCAAGCAAATCGGCGAGACAAAAAATTACGATAACAAAACGGGAATTATTTACTGGGATGTGCCTTATGAGCCCGGTGAATTAAAAGCAGAAGGGATAGACGAAACCAGCAAAACTATTGCTGTTTATATTGTAAAAACATCAGAGGCGCCGTATAAAATAAAAGTGATCTCTAATTCAGATAATAATAAAGATCAGGTAGCTCAGGTGGCAGTACAGGTTGTAGATAAAAATGGTGTGCCCGTAACGAATGCTGATGTAGATATTACCTGTACTATAACAGGAGGTGGGACTTTGTTGGGTCTTGAAGCGGGGGATAACAGCGATATGGGTGATTATACCGATAATAAACAAAGAACTTTCCGTGGCCGCCTGGTATCCTATATAAAGAAGAAGAGAAAAGCAGAAACAGTAAAAGTAGTATTCAGCGCCTCTTCTATAAAACCCGTTACAGTAGTATTATAAAACAAAGAAAATACACTTTAAAGATCTCCATCCTTAGCAATGTAATCTTTAGGTGTTTGCCCGAATTGTTTTTTAAAGCATTTTGTAAAATATCCGGGATCAGTAAACCCTACTTCGTAGCAGATCTCTGAAATATTACCTTTGTTAGTAGAGAGTAAATGCGCTGCTTTTTTGAGCCTTAACGTCTTAATAAAATCGTTGGGAGATAATCCGGTTATATTCTTTATTTTCCTGTATAATGCAGATCGCCCCATAGCCATGTCCTTTGCAAACTGATCGATCGTGTAGTCTGCATTATTGATGTTTTTCTCAATCAGTTCCATGGCATCAGAAAGGAATAGAGAATCAATGGAAGTTACTGTTACTTCTCCTGGTTCTACATTAATTTCCTTTTGAAAATATTTTCTAAGTGTTTCCCTGCTTTCCAGAAGTCGCTTTACCTGTGCTATAAGAACATCATGATGAAACGGTTTTACCATATATATATCCGCGCCTGTCTCAAGCCCTTTTATTTGTTGCTCTTTTTGATCTACAGCGGTTAACATAATAATAGGTATATGGCAGGTGGCGATATTTGATTTTATTTTTTCACAAAATTCATTGCCGTCCATTTCAGGCATTAAAACGTCGGTTATAATGATGTCCGGATTATTCGATAGCGCTTTTTCCAGTCCTTCAAATCCGTCGGCTGCTTCTACTATTTGGTAAATGTTAGAAAAGCAGTTGAACAAATATCTCCTGATTTCAGGGTTGTCATCAACTATAAGCAGTTTATAACTGTTATGGGGCGCTGTGTTTTGCAGCTCTTTTTCAACAGGGTATACTGGTATTGTGAATGTATTGTGTTCGATGGGCCCCGTGTTGTGTTGCAAATGAATTTCTGATGACGAATAGGAAGCCTTATTAATAGGAATAGTTACCTGGAAGGTTGAGCCTTTATTGACTTCTGACATAACAGCAATAGAGCCATGGTGTAATTTTACCAGCTTCTCAACTAACGATAGTCCTATACCATAACCGTATTGTTTTTGATTGGTGCTGGTATTGGCCTGGTAAAACGGCTCGAATATATGATCAACCTGGTTTTTAGGGATACCATACCCGGTGTCTTCAATTGAAATAGTTAATTCGCTATTGTTTGCATGGGTTAATTTTAATCTGATTTCTCCCTGGGAAGGTGTATAGGTAATGGCGTTATATAGCAGGTTGTTTAATATTTTCTCCAGTTTGTCCCAGTCGCACCAGGCGTAAAGAACAGGTTTGTCGGTAGTAAAGAATAACCGGATATGCTTTCCCTCTGCCAATGCCGCAAATGAGTCTTTGATCATCTCAATGAAACGAATAACTTCTCCTTCCGAAACCGATAACGTTAGTTTGTTGCTCTCAACTTTTCTGAAATCCATTAACTGGTTGATCAGCCGGAACAAATGGTCAATATTATTACGTATAAAGGATAAATTTTCTTTTGTTATATGGTCGGCAAGAGGAGATATTTTACTGGACAGCTGTTCAAGCGGCCCTAAAATAAGGGTCAGTGGTGTTCTGAACTCATGTGATATATTGGTGAAATAACCAAGCTTTAACTCTTCAAGTTCTTTTATTTTTTCTTTTTCCATTTGCTCCATCTCAAGCCTGTTTTTTAATCGTTCCCGTTCAAGCATATATCGGATAAGTTGATAAAGACCTGATATTAAAACGACGAAGTAAATAGCATAGGCCCACCATCTTTTCCATAATGGCGTTTCTACAAATATTGTAAATAGGGTTTCAGGCTGCGACCATACGCCAAGGGCATTGGTTGCTTTTGCCTTTAGAACGTAGTTGCCGGGCTTTAAATTCGCATAAGATGCGTATCGCTGATCTGCATTTCTATAAACCCAATCCTGATCAAAGCCTTCTAATTTATAAGCGTAGGAAACCTGTTGCGAGATGCTGTAGTCAGTAGACGAAAACGAAAATGAAAACCCAATATCCTTGTAGGTAAGGACAGCGCTTCGTTTTGACCAGTCTATTTTTGCGGGGGTTTTTTGCTGGGTGTTCCTGGCCGAAACCTGGAATTCAGACAACAGGATTGGAAAATGCTTTGATGTAGTTGGGATGCTATCCGGATGAAAGCTGAAAAATCCACTCATTCCCCCGAAATAGAGGTACCCGTCGCTATCTTTAGCTAATCCCATTGTGTAGTTTTCTTTTGTGATATTTCCAAATGGGAATTGATAGTTCAGGAAGCTTGCATTGTGCGGTATAAATTTGCAAATACTGTTAATAGTGGACAGCCATAAATTACCTTTATGATCTTCCAATATACCGGCAACGTGAAAACCCTGGCTTGAGTTAGAATTGGGAAGAGGAGTATAGGATATAAATTCGCTACTGTGCTGCTTACTGTTTTTGACCTGCCTTAACAGGTTTAGCCCGTTAGTAGTTCCTATCCATAATTTACCGTCTCTACTACAGTATAGCGAAGCCACATAGTTGCTGGACAGGCTCTTTATATCGGAAGGGTTATGATTATACCTGACTGGCTGATTGGTTATATTACCTGCTTTAAATTTCACCAAACCGCCTCCCCAGGTACCTACCCATATATTGCCCTGTAAATCTTCTGTAATGTCGAATACGTTTTCGTATTGATTAGGTTCGATATAGTCCTTGTAATCTGCAGTCCGCTTCTTTTTGGAAGAGAGCAATGAGGAGGACAGGGTTTGATCTTTTTCGTTCCAGGTAAAGAGCCCATGAATGGTACCAATCCATATCAGTCCGGTTCCGTCCCTGTGAATCTTTCTGATAGTTACTTCCGGGAGCTTTTTTAGCATAGGCGGTAATTCAAGGAATCTCCGGTTTATGTAATCATATACCCTGATTCCTTTTTTTGTTCCTATCCATATTGTTCTTGAATCAAAGGCAAATAAACTTTGCACTTTCCTTTTTTCAATATCCCTGGTTGTATCTGCCAGGGTAAAAAAATGGTCGTTTTGCTGATGGATAGTTTTTTCCTTCGCAATATTGATCCCCCCCGAACCTCCTATTAATATAAGCGGATCTCCGTTAATGACCCACGGCAATATCGCTGCCACATTATTGTTGGAGATACTTTGCCTGTTGACCGGGTTGTTTTGAAAATGATGAAAATTTTCAAAAGAGGTTACAATCTTACTAAGGCCGTTATAGGTACCTGCCCATAAGGTTCCCGAATGATCGACAAGTGTCGTAAATACTTCATTCTGTACAAGACTGTTAGGATTATGAGGAGTATGCTGGAAATATTTAATCAAAATATCGTCGGTTCCGGTATTGAGAGAAAGCATATTTAAACCACCGCCTCTTGTTCCGATCCAGATATTTTGAGTTTTGTCTTCTGTAACAGAGCGTACATCGTTATGTGATATGCTGTAAGGGGAATAAGGATGATAGGTAAACCTGGTATATGCTTCGTTTTGGATTAATTGCGTAGGCTCTGTTGTTTTAATTTTAATTAGTCCCTGCCTTGTGCCTATCCATAGATTTTTATGAGAATCTTTATAAATAACATTAATAATATCATTAGGGAAACAGGTCGCCTGGTATTTCAGTTCTCCTTTCGGGCCCAGGGTAAATTCAAGCAAGCCTTTATCTGTTCCGATATACAGCTTTTGACCCTTATCTTCATATAAACAATGGATTGTTTTGTTCTTTAAGGGCTCACTTGCCAGGTTGGATAATGACCTCTCCTTTTGGGCATACCTGGTTAATCCTTTTTCCTTTGATGCGATCCAAATGAGATCTCCTTTTCCCGATAGGGCGCTGATACTACAGTTTTTAAATTGCTCCAGGATCGGATACTTGCTATACTCTTTAATGAATTTTCTGTTTACAGGGTCATAAATGTTTAACCCACTTGATGTTCCAATAATTAACCGGCCTTCATAATCTGCCTGTATGCTGGTGATCACATCATTGGATAGAGCCTCTGTTTTTTCTCTGGAGTGATATTGCCGGAAGCTGTATCCGTCAAATCTGTTCAGGCCATTTTGCGTACCCAACCATAAAGTGCCCCGGAAGTCCTGGAAAATACAGGTAATTGAATTATTCGACAGGCCGTTTATATCAGTATAGGTAGTAAAATTAACAAGACTGTTTTGGGCATATCCCGTTATCAGGAATGTCAATGCCTGTATAATTAAAAGGACAGTTTTTTGATATGTGTAAATCATATTTTTCTTAAAATAATATGAGTAGCAGCCTTTATGAAATTTGTTGAATTTTTATGGAAAGCTGATTGTTTCGTTTATTATCCAGGGATTAAACTTAGCTTCTTTTATCCGGTAATTTGAGTACAGGAATGTAAGTGTACAATCAGCCCCTGCGATTTAAATGTAAATATCATAGAATATCCGCAAATACAATGGATTATTCCTTAAAAGACCGGTTTTTCCCATTTTTTGATCGGAATTTACCAGCCATTTTTTTGATCTGCAGCTACTTTCGCTGTCCACTTTACTGAAAGTTTTCTATATTAATATTTGTGCAGTGAAAAAGTATAACGAAGCCATAGTAATTCTATTAGTCATTGTTTTTTGCAGGGAAGTTTCCAGCGCTCAATCGGCTCATACAGGTAAGGATTTTATTAAAAGAATTATGACCAGGGTTTGCGACTATCAGTTAAATCATTTAAAGGATAGCACGGTAATGGCTAACGGTATTATAGAGGCAGTCCCTTCCAATGGATGGGTGAGAGGTGTCTTTTTTACAGGCGTGCTTTCAACATTTGAAAGTACCGGGGAACAAAAATACTTCCGGAAAGCAATGCAATGGGCGGAAAGGAATAACTGGAACCTTGGGCCAAAACTTCGGCACGCAGACGACCAGGTGGTTGCTCAAACCTACATACAGCTATATGAAATAAAGCCTGATCCTAAAATGATAGCGCATTGTTCTCACGTTTTTGACCAAATTGTGGCAAATCCTATGTTTGGCCAACAGGTAGGATGGTCTAAAGATAATAATTGGTCATGGAGTGATGCTCTATTTATGGCGCCCCCCGCTTTTGCTATGCTAAGCAAGGTTACAAACGAAGAGAAATATATTGCAATAATGGATAGTATGTGGTGGGAAACTTCAGACTATCTGTATGATGAGTCTGATAGCTTGTATTACAGGGACATAAATTACAAGCCGGTGAAACATGGTAAATATGTAAAAGAACCAAATGGGAGAAAAGTATTCTGGAGCAGAGGTAATGGATGGGTACTGGCCGGACTTGCAAGAACTTTGGCTTACATGTCTTTATCATACAAAAACAGGAGCAGATTTGAAAAGCAATTCCTGGAAATGGCCTATAAGTTAAAAAACATTCAGCCAAAAGATGGACTATGGCGGAGTAGTTTATATGACACAACATCGTACCCCGACCCTGAAACCAGCGGCTCGAGCCTGTTTTGTTTTGCTATGGCATGGGGTATTAACAACAATTTATTACCGGCCGATGAGTTCAGACCTGTTGTTTTGAAAACATGGAACGCTTTGGTTAAAAGAGTGAATAGACAGGGTAGGCTGGGATCGGTACAGCGTGTAGGACATAAGCCCACAAAAGTATATCCTGGTGATACAAACGAATATGCCGCCGGAGCCTTTTTGAACGCTGCCAATGAAATTTTAAAGATGAAATAGCTTTTAAAAGTTTTTTACACAACAGAACAGGATGCTTTGAGGCTGTGTGGGTTGCTGATGTTGTATTATACTTATTTATAATTTTCCTAATTATCTTAAAATGAGATTCTTTTTAATAACGGTTTGCTTTTCTCTTTTTCTTAAATGTGCTATTGCTCAGATAGACACAGCCTGTTTTACCAAATGCAGCTGGATGGATCTCAGTTCAGCCGGAACTATAGATTGGGCAGTTTTTGGTTACGGACGTCAAAACAGGGATGTACAGGTATCAGCAACAGACTATAAAAAAGGCGGGCAGGGAATAATAAAAGAATTAGGTATAAAAGGAAACGTTCTGCTGAAAAATGATACCGGGTATGAGCGGATGGTGTGGAATGATGGAACTGTTAATAAGGCAGGAGGCGTTATTGATCCTGCAGGTATAGGAGTATTCGGAATTATTGCAGCGCTGAGCGATGAAAGTAAATTGATACTTCGGTTTAAACCGCCAGCCGATAGTAAAACGATAAAGGTTTCGGTGTTCTTCTGGTCATCAGGCGCCGGCATTGCTCATATAAAGAGTGGAAGGAGTGTTACTGACGTTCGGTTTCCGGCCACGGCGGGGGCAATTCAGGTTGCATTTCACGGAAAAGACCTGCTCGAAGTAGAGCTCAGTCCGCAGCACGGGACGAATTTACAGTTGAAAAGCCTGGCGGCTACTGTTTCTGAAAACAAGCTTTGGTGGATCAGGGACAACAGGCTTGCCATGTTGTACGCTCCGTTAAGACTATCAGAGATACTAAAATCTGGTTACTCACTTAAAAATATTGACTATTTGAAAATGGCTACCGACTATGCCGATATAATGATTAAATATGGCAGGGACCGGTATGGAAAAGTTCATAGCCCTTTATTTTCAAATATTCTCACCAGGGAACGGCACCCGCAATCCACACCTTACCCTCTTTTTGCTCCGGCGTCTCAAACAGTTTCAAATTCAGGAGCGCTGTCTCTACCTGATTCAATAGTTCCTGCCGGGAATCCTTATCACAAATTTAATTACAACGTGATTTTAAACTATCCCCAGGGGTTAGGAAAGGAAGGCCCTCACAAAATTACTTTGTTTGGATCTGACCCAATAGAGGACAAAGCGCTTTATGACCTGTTGTTTCAACTTTCATCGATCACAGGAAACCCGAAATATGAAACGGCAGCCAGCCAGGCTATAAATTACTGGTTTAAGCATACTCAGTCTTCTACTGGTCTGTACCCATGGGGAGAACACATGGGTTGGGATCTGTTCAATGACTGTCCGCTTTATTTTAAAGGACCTTCTCAATTTTTCTTTGAAGCCAATTACCATGAGGTGAGAGATTTTGTTCCGTTTTTGAAATTATTAACTGCTATCAAACCCGCACCAGGAGACGCTGTTTCACCGTTGGATAAATATGCTACGGGTATATGGAAGGCTCATTTCTGGAATAAGGAAAAGGCTTATTATAACAGGCATGGAGATTATAATGGTATGGTAAGCCAGCAGGGAGAGCTGGGCGCTTTCCCTGCACATTTGGCCTTTTACCTGAGGGTTTGGTGTGCGGCTTATTTGCATTCAGAAAATATCCGGTTTAAAAGTGAGTTAGCGGGTTATTTCAGAGCGGTATTAAAAATGTCATTGGAACGCTGTGAAAAATATGGGTTTTACCCATTCGATTTATCTGTAGATCTGAAAGGTAAAGATCCGGGAAAGGAAATACCCCCGCAGTCTGTTCGGTTAGCACATCATTGCGTGTGGCTTGCAAAGCAACTCGAACAACAACTTCCGGATGTTGCGGAAAATTTACGCGTTCTCGCCCGGTATCATCTGGGAAACCAGGCAGAAGAAGAGACCTTGAAAAATCTGGCCTGGGCAGAACAACTGGATGATATAGACTTCATACAGGGCCTGCGTAAAGCAGGAAATATACCCAGGCCGGGAAACATTAAAGATTTTTCCAATGAGGTGCAGTCAGAAGAATTTGCAAAAGAAATTCTTTTGAATGTATTATATGCAAAGCAAACCGGTAATAATGAATACCTCAGGCTGGCGGAGCACTACGCCAGGATTGCAGCCAAAGTCTTTTTTGATGAGAAATCTCCCTTGCCAACAGCATTTGCCAATGGTATAAGATCCCGTACGCTTAAAGGACTGGATTTTCCGGATTTTTATTTCAACGGATCGAAGTTGATGAGGGCATTCGCCTGTTTGGGCCAGGCATTGAAAGAAAAAAAATAAATCAATAATAAAATCACTTTTAATGAGCATCAGGGTGCACTTTATATTATGGACCATCTTGTATTTTGGTAACGTTGGTTTTGCCCGGGATGCCGGAACAAACTACCAGGAACCCATTTGTATTAACAGGGACTGGACATTTAACTATTTCCCTGAAAATGACGAGCCGGTTTTTTCAGCAAAGCATGATTTTGATGATAAAAAATGGGCAGCTGTTGCGCTACCTCATACATGGTCGGTATATGAGACCACCAGGGAGCTGCATCCCTTTATCTTAAACCCATCTGAGCAGGACGACCCGTATTGGTGGAAAGGGTGGGGCTGTTATCGGAAAAGGATGTTTTTAGGGGCAGGGTTGAAAGAGAAAAAAGTGTTCCTGGAGTTTGATGGAGTTCAAAAATATGCTCGCGTTTATGTTAACGGAAAATTTGTTGCTGATCACAAAGGAGGATTTACTTCTTTTTCAGTAGATATTTCTGATCATCTGAATCTTAACCGGGAGAACTTAATAGTTGTTATGGTAAGCAACCAGCGAAATGATGTGTATAAAATTCCCCCCATGACTGCAGGAAACTGGAATCTTTATGGTGGCATTTACAGAAGTGTAAGGCTGGTTTTAAAAAACCGGGTGTTTATTCCTTTCCAGGGAAGTGCAGATCATGAAGGCGGGTCCTTTATTACAACCTCAAACGAAAGTTATGACAGCGCCAACCTGAGTATAAAGACATTTGTGAAAAATGAATCTGCTGTTTCCCAAAAATGCACACTGGAAATAAGTATTCTCGGGCCATCAGGAAACCTGGTAGAAACCATCCGGAAAGAGCAGGATCTTCCTGTTGGAACACTTGAAACTTTTGTTGAAAGAACGGTGCTGAAAAAACCTCAATTGTGGTCTCCTGAAGCGCCGCATCTCTATAAAGCTGTGATTTCAGTAATTGTAAACGGAAAGCTTTCGGATACCTATCAAAGCCATTTTGGTGTAAGATGGTACAGGTGGGATAAGAAAGAGAACGCACTTTATCTCAATGATCAGAAAGTTAATATTAAAGGTACTAACAGGCACCAGGAATATCCGTGGTTAGGTGATGCTATACCCCGGTTCATAACAACATCGGATATGCTGGACATCAGAGTAAATCTGGGGCATAATTTTATGAGAGCAGGCCACTATATCAATGATCCGTATTTATATCATTTAGCAGATAGCCTTGGGGTTATTATGGTAGAGGAAGTACCGAATATAAAGAGCATTGATTTTAGCGAAGAAGTTCAGGAACAGAATGTGAGGGAAATGATCAGGAGGGATAGGAATCACCCAAGCATATTATTTTGGAGCATGGGAAATGAGACATCGGATGCTGCAGATTCTAGGTGGGCGTTGGAGGAAGACTCGACCCGGATCATTCATCTTAGAAAAGGAGAGAACGGAGGTGCGTTTATTCAGCATACGCATGCGGATCTGGATCTTGAACAACTGCTGAGAGTAACCATCAGAGGGTGGTTTGACAGTTCTGATGCGCCAAAGGGGTTTTCGTCTACACCGGTTTCGGGCCAGGCTGCTGGTAATGAAACCTGGCAATGGAGAAATGCAATGATAAAGGATGGAAGCACGAGAGGTATTTTAGGTGAAAACTGCTCGGCCTGGTTATATGCGGATCATGGATGCGACAGGGAGTATCAAAATGCGCCTTTAAAGCATGTGAACGCCAAGGGGTGGGTAGATGCTTACCGGGAGCCCAAATATATTTATTACCTGACGCAGGCGCTTTATACGGATCACCCGGTGGTTTATATCCACCCCGATACATGGCGGGCTAAATACCTGGATCAGGATAAAGATATTACTGTGGATTCAAACTGCGATGAAATTGAGCTATTTGTAGATGGCGTTTCAAAAGGAAAATTAAGTCCTTTAGGTAAGGCTTTCCCTACAGTTACTTTTAAAAATATTGTAGTATCGGGATATGAGTTGAAGGCTGTTGGGACTAAAAAAGGCAAGAGATATGAGCATATTGTGCGTATGCCCGGAAAGGCATTCTGTATAGAACTGGAAACTAAACAAAGTACCATCGTTGCAGACAGATCCGGGATAGCTTTAATCAGGGCAGTTATAAAAGATAATAAAGGAAATATTGTTACAGGTGCCGCTAACAAGCTTATCTGGAATGTTTCCGGGCAGGGAACTTTGATAGGCGCGCCGGTATATGAATCTGATTTATCACGTGTAGAAGCGAACAGCGGATCGGGGTATACTGTTATCCCCGTGAGCAACCTGGTAAGGTCTACAAATGTTCCCGGAAAAATAACTATAGAAGTTTCTTCTCCTGGTTTAAAAGGCGGCACGCTAACGATACAAACCATAAAAACCATTTCGCCTGGGTTGGCCGGTGTACGGCTTCCGGAGTTGTCGGATAGCGGGAGAGAAAAAGTGTCCAGGCGTTTTTTATCGGAAAGTATAGATTTTATTTTGAAGATCAAGCCCATGGTAAGTGATAGGATGTTGAAGAAAGCTAACCATGAAGAATACGGGAAAACTATAGCATCTCTCATAGAAAAAGAGAATGACAGGGTTGATAAAAAAGACACTGCGCTAAAAATTATTATCAGAAAGATCGCTAATTCTGTAGTAAACCAACAAGGGGAACTGGTTGCTGATGACTACAATTTCTTCGTGTCCCGATACAATCAGTTTATAACGCTGAAGAAGTTGATAGAAAGCCGGAATTTTCATGTTACTTATGAAGACCTGCTAAAAAGATACTATCAGAACAGCCTTATTAGAAACGATGATCAGACAGTGGATTTTCCTGAGATTTTCCAGGTTATTAAAAGCACACCTTCACGTATGCTCGCTTTGAGAGTCAGCAATCCCACGGATGAGCATATCAAAGGAACTATTGAAAAAGAATCACTAACTCATAGTGCTGCTATTTATGAACGTTCTTTCAGGGAAGCAATAAACGTATTGTATCCTGGTATGCTGGCATTGGACAAAGATATGCAGGGGCGGATCCTGAATTACCTGGTAAAAATTAATCCTCAACTCGTGTTAGATGGAGACCTGATTGTTCAACCTGATACTTCAGGTTTGATAAAGGAAGATGCTGTAATGGCCTTTATACCTGATTTTGACTATTTAAAATCATTGAAATAGTAGCGTTGATATTAAATAACGATATACAAACAGCTTAACGGTTAAAATTTCAAAGAAAAATAAAACAAATATGAAAAGTATTAAAAGATCCCTGAAAGCAGGGATGATGACGATGCTGCTTATATTCCTGTGCTGTTATAGCCTTTATAGCCAGGACAAAAGAGTAATTAAAGGCGTTGTAAGAGCTGAAAACGGATACGTCGTTTCGGGTGTAACGATTAGCGTAAAAGGAACTAACCAGTCGGTGATGTCAGGTAATGATGGGTATTATGAAATTTCTCCCAATGTAACATCTGGAGTTCTTTTGTTTTCATCAAAAGGTTATATGAGCAAGGATATTGTGTTTGATGCTGCAACTACAAGCATCGATGTATCGCTTGTTATAGAGAACCTGGAATTAGATCCTATAGTTGTTGTTGGGTATGGCACAATGCGGAAAAGCGACCTGACGGGCTCTGTTTCCTCGGTTACTTCCAGAGATCTCAAGGCTGTTCCGCTAACTAATCTTTCCCAGGGTTTACAGGGGAGAGCTCCGGGTGTAATGGTGCGTCAGACAGATGCTGCTCCAGGTGGAAATGTTAGTATAAGAGTAAGAGGAGGAAATTCCATTACGGCAGGAAATGATGTTCTTTATGTGGTAGATGGATTTGTAGGCGTGGATAACATCAACAATATTAATCCGCAGGATATTGAAAGCATTGATATTTTAAAAGATGCTTCCGCTACAGCCATTTATGGGGCAAGAGCTTCCAATGGTGTAGTATTAGTTACCACTAAACGGGGCAAAACCGGGAAAACAATGGTAGATTTTGATGGATATGTAGGTACTCAAAGTTTTGTGAACCGGCTGAATCTTATGAACTCAGAACAGTATTTAACATTCCTGAAGGAGGCAAGAGGTGCGAATACCTCGAATGAGGAATTGACGGAAGACTGGCGGCTTAAAGGAAATGAAAGTATTAACACCGACTGGCAGGATGCCATTCTCAGGAATGCACTGATCCAAAATTACAGTCTTCGTTTTTCGGGAGGTACTGACAAAACAAAGTATATGGTATCCGGAGAGTATTTTAATCAGGAAGGAATAGTTATTGGATCGGGATTTAAAAGGCTGGCATTAAGAAGTAATCTTGATTTTGCTGTCAGTAAAAAGATCAACTTTGGTTTAAACCTTGCAATAAGTAATGGAAATCAAAGCACAAGTAATCCTTTATTTGCTGTGGGACAGGCACCTCCCACACTTCCTTTGGATTATGTAGGCATTAATCCGTATGATGCGGAAAGAAAGCGATTTGTAAACCCTTATATAGAAGCGACTAATAACTTTAATGAAAACAAAAGATTAAAACTGCTTGGAAACATTGTAGGAAGTTACCAGATTACTCCGGAGCTGACGTGGCGTTCTACACTTGGACTTGATATGACGTACCGGGTATCAAATGCTTATGCTAATAAAAAAACAGGAAGCGGAATGGCATTGGAAGGCGGTTTGTCTGGCAGCGCCAGCGCCACAAGAGGTCAATATACAGACATATTAAATGAAAATACGCTTACATATAATAAAACATTCAATCAACATCATTTGCTGAATGTTGTTGCGGGATTTACCCTTCAGGCATTAGAGAATGAGTCTCTTTCGGTTTCCGATAAAAACTTTGAAATTGATGAATTATCCTACTATAATATTGGTAAGTCCGATCCGGGAAGGGATCAACTAAATGCCGGGTTATCGTATAACAACGAAGGATTGGTTTCTTATCTGGGCAGGGTGAACTATGCCTTAAAAAATCGTTATTTACTTACTGTTAGTTCAAGAATTGACGGATCATCAAAATTCGGTGCCAACAACCGCTACGCTTTTTTCCCGTCAGGAGCACTTGCATGGAGGATCTCGTCAGAGCCTTTTATGAGCCATGTTCGCTGGATAAATAATTTTAAACTCCGGACCAGCCTGGGCGTTACCGGGAACCAGGGTATTTCGCCTTATTCAAAACAGGCCACTGTTTCAACCAGCCAAACGGCATTTGGAACTTCATACAGGCAAAGCTCGCTGGCAAATCCAAATCTGAAATGGGAAACCACTCGTCAATTGGATCTGGGGGTGGATATGGACATATTTGACAGAACCATTTCGCTGACTGCTGATTATTATTATAAAAGAACCAAAGACTTGCTGTTTACCAGGGCATTATCAGGTTCTACAGGATTTGGTAGTAACCTTGAGAATTTTGGTGAGATACAGAATAAAGGGTTAGAGCTTGCTTTGAGCTATAAAAAAGTTTTTGGCGATTTCAATGTGAATACTTCGCTGAACTATAGCTTCAACAGGTCAAAGATAATCGACTTGCCGGTTGACCGGGTATTTTCTAATGGACTTATCCTTTTAGAAGGACAACCGGTAGGACTCTTTTACGGTTTGAAGAACGATGGTATAATTTTTCCGGAAGATCTGGATGGGCTTTATACGTCAACCCTTCGTTCACAAAGGGCCGGAGAGTTAAAATTTGTTGATATAGACGGAAATGGCATTTTGGATGGAGACAAAGACAGAACAATCATAGGGAATCCCAATCCTAAATTCATTTATGGCTGGAGTAATACGCTTGGATATAAAAATCTTGAGCTTTCATTCTTTATACAAGGAGTTTATGGTAATGATATTTATTACAGCAATTACGAGTTTATGGATTTGCTGGGTACCCGTGGCCGGAATGTTTTTGCGGAATTGGCAGATCCCTCTTTGGTTTATCCATCTCCGGGAGCCATATATCCGCAAATAGGATATGCTATTGAAGATGCTGCCAACTCATCACAGATCAAAGATGGGTCATATCTGAGATTCAGGAATATTACCTTAAGCTATAACCTGCCCCAAAAGTTAATATCAGGTATTAAAGCGCGAAATGCACGGCTTTATATCAGTGCGAATAATATGTTCACATTCACAAAGTACTTTGGTCTTGATCCGGAAATATCCGGATCAGGCACCTTATTAAATGGGTACGACAACGGAAGTAGTTATCCTGCTTCTAAATCAATCTTAATAGGTATCAATCTTTCACTGTAAAATGATAAAAGATGAAATTTTTTCCAGTTAAAAAGTTAGCATGTGCTTCCCTGGTTGTGCTCATGCTTAGTTCCTGCTTTAAAAATATTTTAGAAGAAAAGAACAAATCGGCCTACCCCTTATCTGCAGTAGACGGTAAAGCGCTTATTGTTGATGCTTACGATAAGATGGCCGCCATTGCGTCAGACAGGCAATGGTACCTGATGACCGAGACCGCATCCGATAACTGCAATTTTATTGGATCCAATGCGAGAAGGCGGCAGTTTATGAGCGCAAGAGTTGATCCCGGAAATACAGAGGTGTCCTCTATTTGGGATATTCTTTACGGTGGCGTCTCCAGCGCCAACACTGTGTTGTCAAAAATAGATTCTTCTTTTATGAATGAAGAAGAAAGCCTGAGAATTCAGGGAGAGGCAAGATTTTTAAGGGCATTTAATATGTTCTCGCTTGTAAGGTTTTTTGGAGATGTTCCTATGCCACTTAAGCCGGCACAACCTGGAGATCCCATAAATCCCAAAGCTAGCGCCCTTACTATTTTTAAACAGGTGATCGAAGACCTGAAATTTGCCGGGAATGTACTGCCGGAGTCTTATGATGGTCAGAGCAGGGGACGGGCAACGGTTCATGCAGCAAGAGCTTTGCTGGGCAAGGTTTTTTTAACAAGAGCGTCCAGCGCGAAATACAACGAAGCTTTGAATTACGGGGGTACTTCAGCAGACTATGATTCAGCAAAAGTCTACCTTACAAAGGTTGTTGATGCGTCTCCACACTCTTTGCTGGCCAATTATAGCGATAACTTTAATATCCTCACTGAAAATAATGCAGAAGCCATTTTTTACATTAAGTGTCTGGCTAACGGAGCATATCGCAATAAGAACAGGGGAGCGGCAGATTGGGCAGCAAATCCTAACTTGTATGGAGGTAATTCCTATGCACAAACCGCTTTAACGAAAGATTTGTTAGCGTTGTTTTCAACTTCCGATAGCAGGAAACAGCTTATTGTACAGGGACCCTACACTACGGTACAGGGACAAACTTATCAAACAACAGTTTATAGCCGGAATGGCAATGCCTCCTATGGCAACTTAATTTTTTCCTGGAAGTTTTTGGATAGTCAAAACCCCGCTGCTGATGGAGGTGTAGGAGAGGGATTTCAATTGGGGGGTGTTGACTATCCGGTTATAAGATTTGCAGATGTTTTGTTAATGCTGGCCGAAGCCAAATACGAAACAGGGGATGCGGATGCTTTACAGGTTTTGAATAATGTCAGGAAGCGAGCCAATACCGGTAACCTTTCAGGCATATCACTTGCAGAGATTATGAAAGAGAGAAGACGGGAGCTTTACCTGGAAGGCCATAGATGGTTTGACCTGGTAAGAACAGGCACCCTGAAAGAGCGCGTAGAAGAAGCTGCTCAGACAGAGGGACCATTGATTCATTATGACGCTTCCGTTGTTGTTGATCTTCCTAAGGAATATGTATTCCCCATCCCTCAAAGAGAAGTGGATCTGGGTATACCTCAGAATCAGGGTTATTGAGTAGCATCTTTGTTAGGAGCAGTGTTTATATTTGATTAGCGATTTGAAAAATATACTAATGGAGTTGTTCCGCTCGTAAAAAGTTTGGAAAAGTGTAAAGTTTATGGGTCCTTTTAAAATTGTGTTCAATAAATGGGATAGGAAGGCTGATCAAATTGCTTGTGCCATAGCAACAGAAATTGAGAGGGGTAATATTTCTGCAGGTGAGCAGCTCCCCTCTATTAACAGGTTTAGTATATCTCATAAAGTAGCAAGAGATACGGTTGAAAAGGCTTATAGTATTTTAAAAAAGCAGGGTTTGGTAAGATCCATCGCCGGCAAAGGTTATTTTACGGTTAAGAACAAATTAGTCAATGATAAAGCAATAGTTATTGTAAGCAGTATGAGTGGACATGAAGAAATATTGTGCAATACTTTAATTCAATATCTCAAAAAGGAATTAAATATTGATATCCGGCTGTATCAACATAATAGTAGCCGTCTGCAAAATTTGCTTGAAAATAGCCGGCTTATATATCAGCATTCTGCTTTATAGGTTTTTTTTTATAAGAAATGAATAAATTTAATGTTTAAACGATGATTTCAGCAGGATAGATTATAGGCGTCAGCGATTGTAATGGGATATAGTCTATGACGTTTTTTATATTTGACAAGCAATACTTACCTGTTTTGATTTTGCCTGGATTATTAGCTGATTTGTAATATTTAAATATTGATTACATTTTAACTGATCACTTAATCAGCGCTATAAAGTGCTTAGAGAACGTATTTGAAGGACACCGGCGCAACATTGAGCCTTACACTGAATAAAATTAGCCACTTGAATTAACTAAGAAATGTAAAGAACAAAATGTTTATGTAGGCAGCATTTTTACAGTTCTCCTCATAAAATTCCTACTTTGTGTTACAGAACCTGAATTTCTATACAACATCTGTTAATATAATACCCACCATATAAAAACAGTCAACATAACTAATGCGCTCAATGGCATTAAATTATCTGAAAAAAGTCAGCTTTGGTTATTTTTGCTATTTAAACAGCAAATGCAGGTTGAGAATGTGTCATATTGGATAAATTTAATTGCTAAAAGCGGCGATGAAACTGCATTTGCAAAATTGTACAGACATTATTTCTCCGGGTTGGTTTCTTTTTCTTATTCAATGCTAAAGGACAAACAGCGTTGTGAGGAAGTAATTGAAGATGTATTTATAAAACTATGGATAAGCCGGGACAGGCTAACATCAATAGACAATATTACGCAGTATTTATATACTGCCGTAAAAAACTCCTGCATTAACGTCCTTAATCGGGAACGAAATATTCATTTTGAAGAAATTGGAGATAGCCTTGAAGTTAGTTTTGTGTATGCTGAAAAAAAACTGATTGAAAAAGAGAATTTGAAAAAAATAGCAAATGCTGTTAATGCTTTGCCTAATCGTTGCAAATTGATCTTTAGGCTGATCAAAGAGGAAGGGCTTTCATATAACGAAGTTGCAGAACTTTTGGAAATTTCTATTAAAACGGTTGATACCCAGCTAAATATAGCAATAAATAAAATAGCTGATGTACTAAAAAATGAGTTGCCAGAGTATAAAACATATTACCGGCGCAGAAACCGGCTCTAAATCTGTAAAAAAAAAATCTATATTCTTTTAGGGAATTGAATCTTTTATTGTGTTTTACTAATAAGAGGCCGGAAAATTAATGAATAACCGAACTTTTATATTACTTCTTAAGAAATCAAAAGACGAATTATCTGAAGCAGAGCAAGAAGAACTATCTGCATTGCTGCAGTATGAGCAAAAGAGCGTCATGGATGATTTTGAAAAACTGGTTACTGCCAGGTTATGTTTTGATGACCCTGGAGTAGAAGAATCACTGAACCGGGTTATAGGGGAAATAAAAGAAGGTAAAGATAAAGTATCTGTAAGCAGTATTAAGAGAATGTACTTAAAATATGCAGCAGTTGCTGCGGCTGTTATTATTGTCTTTGGCTTGGCTTGGTTATTTTATAACTCCCGCGATGTGAACTATAGTTCTCAGACTATAGTTCTTGCTGAGAAAAAAAATCATGTAGAAGACTATATACTACCGGATGGGACGAAGGTTAAAGTTAATAAAGCTTCCAGGCTCACTTTATCTGCTGATTTTAATGCTAATACACGGGAGGTGTACCTGGATGGAGAAGCTTTTTTTGATGTGGTAAAAAATAAAAAGAAGCCGTTTATTGTTCATACCAGTGCAATTGATGTAAAGGTATTGGGAACCGCATTTAATGTCAGAGCATTTCAGGAAGATTCAGTTATTGAAACCTCGCTGATACGGGGTGCGGTTGAAGTAAAGGTTAATAAGAATGAGCAGGTTTTTCAATTAAAGCCAAGTGAGAAGATTGTAATAAAAACTAATAAAGCTTCTGTAAGGAGCAATAACAGCACTGGGAGTGCACCTGAAATAAAGTTGAGCTCTTTCCATGCATTTGGTAAGGATTCCGTTTTATTAGAAACGCAATGGACAAAAGAAAAATTAGCTTTTGAAGATGAAAAGCTCAGGGATTTAATTCCCCGGTTAGAAAAGTGGTATAATATTACTATTGATGTAACGGATCCAACATTGCGAAACTGGAGGTTCAGCGGCATTGTTAAAGATGAAAGTGTAAAAGAGGTATTAGAACTCTTTAAAATCACATCAGGATTAAAGTATAAAATAGAGAAAGAACATGTGACGATTTATAAATAAAAAGGCGAAAAATGCTGTGAACATTTTCCGCCGGCTTAAGACAGATTGCTAGTACAATTGCCTATTATTAATTAACAAAACAAATGTATGAAAAAAATGCTTGCCCAAGCTCTTTGGGGAATGAGATTTTCATTGACCAAATTTCTGCTTCAAATGAAACTTATTCTTTTATTAATCTTGATTCCGGCTTTTCAGGCTTTCTCCTTTGATGGATTATCCCAGGAGCGTATTAATCTTGAATTAAAAGGCCAGCGAATATCGACGGTACTTAAATATATAGAGAAGAATTACGAGTATCGTTTTTTTTATAGTGACAAGGCAGGATTGAATAAGTTTAAAGTTGACATTGTTGCCAAGCAAGCAACCATTGATTATGTAATGCAAAGCCTCTTGGCAACTACTCCTTTTTCATTCAAAAAAATGAATAAAGACCTCGTTGTGATTATTGGGTATGAAAATGATACCCTGGAGCATACGGTGGCTGGTAAAGTAATTAATGAGTCAGGTACTGCATTGGGAGATGTCAGCATAATCGAGAAGGGGACAAATAATGGCGTTACCACATCCGAAGAAGGGACATTTACAATAAAAGTTAAGGATGAAAATGCACTGCTTGTGATTTCTGCAGTGGGTTACCTAAGCAAGGAAGTTGCGGTAAAAGATTTTGGTTTTTTAGAGGTGCAGTTAACCGCATCACTCAACCAGATGGATGAGGTTATAGTTGTGGGCTATGGTGTTCAAAAGAAAGTTTCATCTACAGCTGCTGTTTCTTCTATCAAAGGCTCAGATATTGAGAACGTTCCTGTTGCCAATATCAGCAGCGCGTTGACCGGCAGGATTCCAGGGCTGATTTCTGCCCAGGGGAGTGGGGAGCCGGGTAATGATGATGCAGAACTTTATATACGGGGAATGGGAACAACGGGAAATAAAGCACCACTTGTAATTGTTGACGGCGTACCTCGTGAGTTGAACCGGCTGGATCCTAATGTTATTGAATCGGTTACTTTGCTTAAAGATGCTGCTGCTGTTGCCCCCTATGGCGTTGCAGGTGCTAACGGCGTAGTACTGATTACTACTAAAAGTGGAAAAACCGGTAAAGTTGCATTATCCTATAAAGGATATACAGGCTGGCAAAGTCCAACCGATGTTCCAAAACTGTTGAATTCATACGAATATGCGTCTATGCGCAACCTGGCTACTAAAAACGAAAATCCAGCAGCTGCACTGCCGTTTAAGGAAAGTCAGTTAAATGGGTATAAAAAGACAGTAGAAGGTGCACAGGATGCAGACCCTGACAAATATCCGAATTCAGACGCGATGAGCTTTTTCAGGGATGCGAATACAACTATTACCGGGCATAGCCTTACAGCATCCGGAGGGCAGGACATAGCTTCCTATTTTGTGGGGTTAGGTTATTTATATCAAAGCGGCCTTTATGCTACAACTGGTAGTAACAGGTACAACCTGACAGCTAAGTTGTCTTCGAAGGTTACCAGAACAACTACCATGGCGCTTTCAATAAATGGCTCCCAGCAGCAGATTGCCAGGCCCTGGCTTGATCCGATAACAGTTTTTGAAAGAGCTATTAAATGGAACCCCACAGTGGCTATTGAATTCACTAACGGATATTTAGCCACTAATAATGGTAACATTACCAATACAATGTATGCGAATACATTAAGCGGATCAAGACTTAGCGATCGTACGGAAATCTTTTCCCAGTTTTCTATCCAGCAGGAGCTGCCTTTCATTAAAGGGCTAAGTATGAAGGGGGTATTTAACTATGACCCTACAACAGTATCTAATAAAAACTGGCAGGGGGGGGGAGAGGCTGCCGGCATGGTGTTTTATAATATCGACACCACTAAGACTCCTTATGTTTTTACCCCTGTAACGTTATCGTTGTCAAAAACCTTATATCAGAACAGTGAGCAACGGAAGAGGATCACATGGCAGGGGTACCTGAACTATCATCGTAAGTTTGGTGCTCATGATATTACGGGATTGTTGGTTGCCGAGAGCAGAAGAACTACATACAGCGTTTTTTCCGCACAGCGGACAAATGGCATACTGGATATTGATGAACTTGACTTTGGAAATCCCAATCAAACTTATTGGAGTAACGGGGGCAATTCTTCCCAAACATCCCAGGTTGGCTATGTATATAGGGCCGCTTATAATAACCAGGGGAAATATTTGCTGGAAGCCAGTGGGCGGTACGATGGCAATTACTATTTTGCACCGGGACATAAATTTGGTTTCTTCCCGGCATTCTCGGCTGGCTGGCGCATATCGGAAGAAAAATTCATGAAATCAATAACATGGATTGATAACTTAAAAATTCGGGGTTCCTGGGGTATATCCGGTAATCTGGCGGGAAGTCCTTTTCAATACCTGAGTACTTACGCTATTGATGCCGCGTCTTCTTATGTTTTTAATGGTAGCGTTTACCAGGGAGCTAAAGAAAGGCTTGAACCGAACCCGGATATTACCTGGGAGCGAGCAAAAAAATCGAATATCGGTTTAGAAGTATCACTTTTCTCCAGAAAGTTAAATATTGAGGCGGATTATTTCAGGGAAAAGCGCAGCAATATGCTGGTAAGTCCTGCTACTGTAGTTCCTGCAGAGTACGGTATTGCTGTTGCTCAGGAAAATGCAGGAATCATGAGCAACCGGGGATTAGACCTGAATGTCAATGGCGTTCAGCGCATAGGAGATCTGTTAATTGATCTTACTTTCAATTTTACCTATACTAAAAATAAGCTGATACAAACTTTCGAAAATGCAGCTACCTATAATGATCCCAACAGGAGGCGCACCGGCCGGCCGCTTAATACTATTTTTGGCTATGTGGCCGAACGCCTGTTCCAGGTAGAAGATGACAAAAACGGTGATGGGAAAATTGATGATAAAGATGGTTTTCCCGTGCAAACGCTGGGCGGCGTTGTAGCCCCGGGAGATATAAAATACAAAGATCTAAACGGTGACGGCAAGATTGATGCCACAGACCAGACAGCTATTGGAAATCCAAATATCCCGGGAATTATTTACGGTTTTAGCCCCAGATTTTCTTATAAGGGATTAGATCTCTCAATTTTAATCCAGGGAGCCACTAAAACAAGTGCTTTTATAAGACAGGAGCTTGTGTGGCTGCTAAGCGGCGCTAATACCACCACCTACACGCTCGATTACTGGACTCCTGACAACCGCGATGCAAAAGTGCCCCGCCCTTACGGAGCATCGGGAAATACCAATAACCAGCAAACCTCCACCTGGTGGGTATGGGATATCTCCTATCTGCGGATTAAAAGTTTTGAGCTGGGCTATAAAATCCCCGAAGCGTTGCTGAAAAAGACACCGGTTAAATCTTTCAGGATTTTTGCTTCGGGACAGAACTTATTTACCTCAAGCATTGTGAAAGGTATTGTAGATCCTGAACTCTCTTCAACCGGCAGCAATACGAGAGGATGGTATTATCCTCAGCAACGTGCATTTTCTGTAGGAGCCAATATTACATTATAAAATCGTTTAAAAATAAAAATATGAACACTTCTAAAAATATAGGGGTATTTGTTGTGGTACTTATTGTTGTCTTGCTGGCTAGCTGTAAAAGGGGGTTCCTTGAAATCGTACCAAAGGATCAGTTAAGTTCAGAAACACTTTTTGCAAATAGGGATGGTGCCGACATTTTTTTAAATGATATTTATAGTGTGCTTCCAGATCAGGAAGCTGGTGGCACAACCGATCCCTGGGAAGCCTGGAGCGATAATGTAACGGGCCGTTATAGCTGGGGAATGTCGTGGGAGAATTCTGTTACGAGGTCTTATGGTGCCAGTACAAATAACCCCGGCCTGTACAACCACGGCTACCCTTCTGTTCCGTTCAAATATGACGATGTGTATGTAAGAGTAAGAAAGTGTAACCTGTTTATATCAGAAGTAGGTAAAAATGCAGCAAATCTTGATGAGAGCTGGAGAAAGCAAAGACTGGCCGAGGTGAGATTTCTGCGTGCATTCTATTATCACTGGCTGTGGATGGCTTATGGAGGAGTACCCCTGATCAAAGAAGTGCTTAACCGGCAGGAACAGGGAGATGGTATTTTTTATCCCCGTAGTTCTTACCAGGAGACATACCAGTTTATAGTTGATGAGCTGAATGAAATTTATATGGACCTTCCAAATGAAGTGGGCACCGGAAGGGCTACCCGGGGTGCAGCATTAACATTAAAAGGGTGGTGTGAACTGTATAATCACAAATATGCTGATGCTGCAAATACCAACCAGCAGGTAAGAGACCTGGGTAAATACGGGCTTTTTGCCAATTATAATAACCAGTTTCTTACCACGAATAATAATAATAAAGAATCGATATTTGCTTATCAGCATCTTTCGGGTTCTAAGAATTCAGGACGTTCGGGTGAATTTGGACCTATGCCTTCGCGCGGGGCGATGCAACCCACACAAAACCTGGTAGATGATTATTTGATGAAAGATGGGTTACCGATCACTGTATCCCCGTTGTTTAAACCAGATTCTCCTTATATAAACCGTGACCCAAGGTTTTACCAGTCTATTGTATACGATGGTTCTACATGGCGGAATATCGTATACTATACCAGACAGGGCGGTAATTATTCAGTTAGCTCAAACGCCGAAAGACATACGGGATATTTTAGAAGAAAGGGAATTAATGATGGTGTTACAGAAGTAAACGTTCTGGAAGGGCCCAACTATGAGTATTTCCGGTATGCAGAAGTTTTGCTCAACTATGCGGAGGCCAAAATTGAGCTTAACCAGATTGATCAGTCTGTGTATTCCGCAATCGATAGTGTAAGAATGAGAGCTGGGATACCTACATTAATAAATACGTACTCACGACAGCTTACACAACCTGAATTAAGAGATATTGTTAGAAGAGAACGAAGAATTGAGCTGGCATTTGAGAACAAGCGCTATTGGGATTTGATCAGGTGGAAAACTGCCGAAACCGTATTGAACCAGCCCAAGTATGGCATTAACATAAGCTTACAGAATGGTAAATTGGTGTACAATAAATTTATCGTTCACAACATGGTTTTTTATAAAGAGAAAAACTATCTCTTTCCTGTCTTTCAGGGCTGGATAGATCAAAATCCTACTATACGCGCTCAAAATACCGGAGAATTTAATGCGGGTCAGAACCCAGGGTATTAGCGGTCCACAAAACTTATATAAATATCGCTTACTTATAATTTTTTATATAGCCTTCTGGTTATGTAAGTGCCATGCATTTGTTGAATGCATTTTATAAAACGTATTTTTTATGAAATTATATTCTCTGGGAGGATTGTTCTTGATTCTTTCCTGTATGCCAGCTGTAAACGCTCAGCAATTGCAGCCTGTTGTATTTGGACAGGTAAATATGGATGGAGAGCTTTCCATCAGGCTGAAAAGAAATTTCAGCAGGCTGGAAAGTGATATTTATCAACCGGCAAATGTTTTTAATGCGGGAGGAGCTTCTGAAGGATGGCCGGGAGATAAAGAAGGCAGGACAATATTGGGGCTGGTTTTACAGGCACAGGCCAATCACCGGGATGCCCGTTATCTCGAAGCAATAATAGATCAGTTACCTGACCATCTGAATGAAAAAGGATATTTGGGCCCTGTGTATAAAGATTCTGCCTGGGAGCAACAGCTATCCGGACATGGATGGTTACTAAGAGGGCTATGTGCTTACTATGAATGGAAAAAGGATAAAAGAGTAAAATCGATGATAAAGGGTATCATACATCATCTTGCTATACCCACAACTGGTTATCATAAGGACTATCCTATAAATCCTTCCGAACGTCAGAGGGACGTGGGCGCTGCAGCCGGAACTACCCTTAATACAATCGGTCGCTGGAAGCTTTCAACTGATATCGGCTGTGATTTTATTTTTCTCGATGGTTTGGTGCATGCCTACCAGCTTTTCCCGGAAAGAAAACTACGTACGCTGATCGAAGAAATGACAGATCGTTTTTTCCAGATGAAACTGGAATCCATCAATGCTCAAACCCACGCTACACTTACAGCGCTTCGTGCAATACTTCGCTTCTACCATATTACCGGCGACCGGAAATACCTGGCGGAGGTGGAAAAGCGTTACCTGATTTACCGTAACGCTGCTACCAGCTCCAATTACGAAAACTTTAACTGGTTCGGGCGTCCCTCCTGGACCGAGCCTTGTGCTATTGTAGATTCGTATATTGTTGCGGTACAATTGTGGCAGTTCTTGAATAATCCCCTGTACCTGGAAGATGCCCACAACATCTACTATAATGCTTTATCGCGCACCCAAAGATCCAATGGTGGTTTTGGGCTTGACAACTGTACGCGTCAGGACGAGCCATTCCTGAAAGTGGCAGCAGACGAGGCTTACTGGTGCTGTACCATGCGTGGCGCCGAGGGATTATCCGGCGCTGTTCAGTTTAGTTGTTTTTCCGATGCAAACAGGGTGATATTCCCGTTCTTTTTTAAATCTGTTTATAACCTGGCAAATGGGTTAAAACTGCAAACGGTAACGGGCTATCCGTTTTCTTCCGATTTTGCTGTTAAGGTGTTACAGGGCGGCGGTAACAAAGCGTTTACATTTAGCTTCTTTGCTCCCCGTTGGATGGATCATTGTCAGATTACCCTGAATGACGGGCCCATTTTCTTTGAGCGAACAAATGGGTTCGTTAATTGTAAAACAGCTTTAAAAGCAGGAGATATACTGTCATTCAGGGCACAAACATCAACCTCGATGCAAAAGCCCGCAAATACAAAATACAATAAGGCTGACACGTATACGCTCAATTATGGAGTACTGCAGTTGGGAACGGAGCAGAGGGGGTTGTTACAGTTGCCATCTCCACCGCATCTGGTTCGAAATTCAGACTCCCTATGGAGTATACAACAAACGAATATTATTTTAAGACCTGTATATCACTTACTGGATACTGCAATAAATAAGCAGTCGGATAAAGCGATGCAGGTGCTATTTGAAATCCCAAAATAACATTATGATAAAGAAACTTAAAAGAATTTTACTTACTGTTTTTGTCTGTCTTTTATCTCATTCGTTATTACAGGCAGGTTTGGGAAGAAAGGTAGAGAAATTTGATTTTGACTGGCGTTTTAACCTGGGCGATGTGCGGGGCGCTGCTGCGCCTGATTTTGATGATAAGGGCTGGCGGTTGCTGAACGTACCGCACGACTGGAGTATCGAACAGTCATTTGTATATGATAAAAAATTAAGCGCCAATGGATTTTTACCAGGTGGTGTAGGATGGTACAGAAAGCATTTTTCTATATCTCAAAAGGACCAGGGTAAAAAGATCTACCTTCATTTTGAAGGAGTATACCATCAAAGTGATGTTTATATTAACGGGCATCACCTGGGGTTTCACCCTTATGGTTATACTCCTTTTGAATATGATCTTACAGATTATATAAGGTTTGGCGAGGATAATGTGATTGCGGTTAAAGTGGATCATGCAGAGCTTCCGTCTTCGCGATGGTATTCTGGCTCAGGGATATATAGAAATGTCTGGTTAAAGATATTAGAACCGGTGCATATTGATCTTTGGGGAACTTTTGTATCAACACCCCGGGTATCCGCCGCAAAAGCGGATGTCAAACTGGAAACTTCCATCAAAAATAACAGTTCCGTTAACGCTAATTGCACGGTTATAGCAGAGATAATAAACCAGTATGGAGTAAATGTAGGTAGCCATACTACTAGGCTAATCGTAAAGCCGGGAATGGTACAAAAGGCCGACCAGCAAATCGCAGTTGCTCAACCTTCCCTTTGGTCTCATAAGAGCCCTTATTTGTACCAGGTACGAACTACTGTAAAAAATGGAAAGAAAATAATCGATCAAATTACAACGAAGTTTGGTATAAGAACGGTTCAGTGGGACGCGGACAGGGGGTTTTTGCTAAACGGAGATGTTGTAAAACTAAAAGGGATGAATCTTCATACAGATGGAGGGGCTGTAGGAACAGCTGTACCTCCTAAAGTATGGCAGCGACGCCTTAAAACCTTGACGGATATTGGTTGCAACGCCATCCGGGCCAGTCATAATCCTCCAGACAGAGGGTTCCTGGAACTTTGTGATTCAATGGGGTTTCTTGTAATTGACGAGGCTTTGGATAAATGGCGGAGATACGGGTACTATCAGAAGTATTTTGAAGAATGGTGGCAAAAAGATATTGGAGCAATGGTATTAAGAGACCGTAACCATCCCTCAGTTATTTTATGGAGCGTGGGTAACGAAGTGATTGAACAAAACCTACCATCTGGAACTGATACTGTTAAATTGTTGGTGGATTATGTCCATAAACTGGACCCTACAAGGAAAGTGATGGTGGGCCTTAACCCTTCCAGGGGGTTCAACGAGAATGGCTTTGCGCAGGCATTGGATGTAGTGGGGTATAATTACCAGGAGCCCTGGTACGAACAGGATAAAAAAGAGTTCCCGTCCAGAATCTTTGTGGGCACTGAGACGTACTGTTATTTTCGGGGCTATGAAGGTAACAAGATGAATTTTGAAACGCGGAAGAATCCCTGGTACGATGTAGCAGAAAATGAGTATGTCGCAGGCTCATTTTTATGGCCAGGTATCGATTACATAGGAGAAGTGGGCGGCTGGCCCCTGAAAATAAGGTCTTCTGGTATCATTGACATTGCTGGGTATCCCAAAACCATTGCAGGTTTTTTTAAAGCAGTTTGGCTTGATAGACCCGTTGTTTCCCTTGCCGTATTAGACGATCATGCAGATTTAAAAGTAGACCCTGCCAAGCTGAACTGGTCTTATCCTAGAATGGTTTCTCATTGGAATTTTCCTTACTTTAAGAAACACCTGATCCGGGTTCATACATTTACAAATTGTGAATCAGTAGAACTGCAGGTGAACCAGCATTCTTTTGGAGAGCGTAAGACTGCTGAGTTTGCCAATAATACAATAGAATGGTGGGTGCCTTATGCCGAAGGTCATCTTATTGCTATCGGGAAAAATAATGGAGTTGAGGTCACAAGGGATACATTAAGTACTGCATCTGCTCCTGCCAGGATTAACCTGAGTACAGGAATGAATAAGATTTTTGCAGACCGGCAGGATGTTTCGATAGTGGAGCTTGAATTACTGGATGAAAAAGGCAACCTGGTTCCCGATAAAGACCTGAATGTAGCATTTTCTATAACAGGTCCCGGAAAATTAATTGGAATTGACAATGGAAACCAGGATAGCGATGAGCCATTTAAAAGTAATGCACGTCATACCCGGTTTGGAAAACTGATCGCGATCATCCAGTCTGACGGCAAGCCGGGTACAATAACAGTTTCAGCAAAATGTCAGGAACTTCCTGAAGGCCAGTTGATCATTCATGCTTTATCTAAATAGCCTCTTATGAAAATAATTTATTGTTTAGCCGGTATGTTTATATTTAGTGTAGTTACCGGCCTTCAGGGGAAAGCACTTGGCCAGTCTTTTACCCGATCCATTACCTCTCCAATTCTTTTTAAGGGCAATGATTCTGTAGCCTACCGGGACCCCGCCGTGTTATTTAATAAAGGCGTGTTTTACCTGTTTTTTACGGTGGTGAAAACGCAAGAAGACGCCAGGATTTATTCCTATACGGCGGTGTCCCGTTCCAAAGATCTGGCACGCTGGACTCCTCCTGAAATGATTACGCCAAAAGATCAGGATCTGAACTTTTCCAGCCCCGGTAATATTGTACGATTTAAAAATGAATGGATATTATGTTTGCAAACCTATCCCCGTCCGGGTTATAAGATGGGGCAGAAAATTATGTATGGCAATTCAAATGCCCGGCTATACATTATGCGCAGCAAGGATTTAAGAAAATGGTCAGATCCAGAGCTTTTAAAAGTACAGGGTGATATTTCATTCGAACAGATGGGAAGAATGATCGATCCGTACTTATTGGAAGATAAAGATTACCCCGGTAAATGGTGGTGTTTTTATAAATACAAAGGAGTGAGCATGTCTTATACCTACGATATGAAACACTGGGTTTATGCTGGTAACATACCGGATGGAGGAGAAAATACCTGTGTTCTGGTCGAAAAAAAACAATACCGTATGTTCCATTCTCCCCACAACGGAATAGGACTAAAGAGATCTCATGATCTTGTTCATTGGACAGATGATACGGGCCTGATAACTTTAGGACAGCAAAACTGGCCCTGGGCAAAAGGGCGTATTACTGCAGCAACTGTCATCAACCTCAAGCGTTATAAGCCAGTTGGAAAGTACCTGATGTTTTTTCACGGTTCAGGACCGAAGACTGAATTAGAGGGTGATTTTGACAAAAATGCTTCCATTGGTTTTGCCTGGAGCGATGATTTGATGAACTGGACCTGGCCAGGTAAGATGTGAGCTTATTAGGAATTAGTCCGGAGTAGTATCATATTAAACATACTATCTACCAGCAAGCTTCAGGCATAGTGAGGATTGTCATAAAGGGCTCGTCAAAGCTGTTTTTATATTTTAATGCAGATGTATCATTCTTAAATGTTTAAGATTATGAAAAAGTCTTTTACTCTTTTTTGCTTCATATTCTTTTTTAGCATATCCCGGGCCCAGGATTTTTATGTGCCGGATACTGAACCGGCATATATAGACCCGGTTTGGCATGGGGGCGCTGATCCTGTTGTATTGTGGAACCCCGTTAAAAAAAAGTTTTACATGTATTATACCCAAAGGCGTGCAGACCTGAAAGGGGAAGGGTGGGCGGAAGGATCGAAAATTGGTATCGCAACATCGAAGGACGGCCGTAAGTGGCAATATGCAGGAACCTGCAAGGGAGAGAGGTTAGAATATCCTGTTGAGGATGATTATTCTTTGTGGGCGCCTTCTGTAATCTACCATAAAAGAACATTCCACCTGTATGTGAGTTATGTGCCCGGCATCACCGGAAAAATGGGAAAAGGTATCAGTTATATCAAGCATTATACCAGTAAAGATGGCGAAAACTGGAACTTCAAGTCTTTTATTCCGCTTTCTTCCGACAGGTGTATTGATCCTTGTGTTTATAGAGTTGGAAAAACCTGGGTGATGGCATATAAAGATGAGGCTCATGGTGCCCGTACCTGGTTGGCAGAAAGTGAAGATCTCAACAGGTGGAAAGTAACGGGTGCCGCCATTGAAGACCTGCGCCATGAAGCACCTTTTTACTGGAAGCAAAATGGACGCCATTTCATGATTGTTGATGCCTGGAAATTGCAGGCGCGGGTTTATGAATCTCCGGATGGTTTGAGTAACTGGGCCTATGTTACCAGTTTCCCGGCCGGGCACCCGGCCATCCTGCAGGCCAAAGGTAAAACCTTTCTTATTCATCATACGCATGATACGGAAATGCCGCGGCGGACAGCTATATTCATCAAAGAACTGGTTATAGGTGAAGATGGGAAGCCTTTGCCTGTTGCCAGCAAGTGATGTATAGATCTGTAACCCCTTTTACATTACAGGTGCTTACTTCTCCCTCTTTTAAGAAAGATTAATTCAATAAAAACTTATTCATAACGATTACAGCTTATAAAAATGATAAAGAAAAATTTACTCCTGTTCCTTTTTATCTCATTGTTCAGTGGCATTCAAATAGCTTCCGGGCAAAAAATGGAAGGCTGGGTAGGCGCCTATAAAGGACGAATGGCTTTTTTTATAAATGGCAAGCCCGTACCTCCGTTAATGTATTCCGGTACGGAGCAGGGGCGTCAAACCTGGAAAGACCCGACCGAAAAAAGCATAGCCCAGTTTACTTCCATAGGATACGATATCATTCAAACCGATATGTGGTTGAAATATTCCCTTTTGCCTGACGGTAGTTTTGATGTGACTGGAATTAAAAGGCAGTTGTCCGGGATTTTAAAAATTAATCCGCAAGCTAAAATCGTAGTACGTATTAATGTTTCTGCACCTAAATGGTGGCTGGATAAATATCCACAAGAACGGTGCTGTGTTACAAAACCAGGCCCGGATAACAAGGAGTTTGGCGGAAATGTTGCAGAAAGCCTCGCATCAGAAGCATACCGGAGGTTTGCTGAAGACAATTTGAAACTTTTTTTAAAGGAACTGATAAAACTGCCTGAGTCGGATCGTATTGTAGGTTTTCATGTTGGAGGAGGCGTATACGGAGAATGGCATTATTACGGGATATTTAATGAGCCCGATTGTTCCACATCGATGGATATATATTTCCGGAGTTTTGCGAGGCAGAAATATGGTACAATCGATAGTATTAATTTTTATTGGAATACCCGTTATAAGAATCCGGACGAAATCCGGGTGCCTGGCTATGAAAGAAGATTTGAGGTTGCCGACGGGGAATTCAGAGACGCCCGGAAGGACAGGCTCGTAGTGGATTATTATGATTGTCAGCAGCAGGCAATTTCGTCGCTTGTTTACAACCTTACAAAGCTGGTGAAGGATACCTGGCCCAGAAGAACAATCGTTGGTGTATTTTTCGGGTATTTTTACGGAGGGTTTACGGTAGGTGCCCAGGCCAGCCAGGCCGATATTAAAACCATACTGCAAAGCCCCTACATTGATTATCTCGCAGGTCCTTATTACTCCAGGTCAATGGAGGGGTCTGGGTGTTACAGGTCTCTGGCCGCTTCGATGGCGCTGAATGGAAAAATATGGCTGACAGAACATGACGGCGGCACACATTTGGGAGGCAGCGGTGCCAATAAAGCCTATTTTCCTGGGATACCGGCTAACGAGGATCAGTCCGTAGCGCGGATGAGAAGAAATTTTATGTATAGCATCACTGAAAATGGCGGGCAATGGTGGTACGATTTCGGGCCCAAAAGCCAGGGCGGCGGTTGGTGGTCAACACCCCGGATGCTGAATGAGGCGAAATCTCTTTTGGCGATCTCAAACAAACAGCTGGAAGCGGGCTATCATTCAACAGCAGATGTGCTGGTAGTACACGATATGTACGCTTATTACTACAACCGTCCCAAGCGGACTGAGAAATATACGGTTTCCCTGGTAGAGAAAATGGCGGACGCCTTACTGGGCACTGGTGCGTCTTTTGAAAAGATCTTTTTAATGGACCTTAAAAAGGTGAATTTGTCAAAATACAAAATGGTTATTTTCTCCCTTACTACCTTATTTGATGCCGACATGCGGGCGTATATCAAGACTAACGTAATGAACGATGGAAGAACCGTGGTGTTTATGTCGGCAGCGGGCTACACAAACGGCAATGTTAGCTCCACTACTTTCATTTCACAACTTACCGGAATGAATATTATAAAAGCTCCGCTAACAAAGCGTATGTCTATAGAAATAAGTGGTAAGACTGAAGAGGTTAATACAGATGGAATTTTAAGTCTTTTTCAGATTGACGATAAAGCGGTAACAACTTCCGGCATCTACAACAATGGATTTGTTGCTGCGGGTTTTAAAAAGATGCATAATTATACGGTGTGGTATATAGGCGCTCCCCTGGGAGAAAGCCCTGAGATATATAAAATGCTTTTCAAGCAAGCAAATGTTCATTTTTATGTAGAAGGCGTGGTGCCAAAAGATTATATATCAGTTGGTGGCGGAATGATAGGGATTTATACAGTGAATGGAGGTGTAAAAACAATTTATGCACAAAATGGAAAACCCGTTAAAATAAATATGCACCCGTATGCCTGCCGTTATTTCAACCTTGTTGATGGTGATCCAATTAACACAGAGGATTAAAAAGCGGCAATTGCCTGAGATTGTCGTATGTAAAGGAGGATTTTTGAATAAAAATAATCGAACATGATAAAAAGAGCTTTTTGTATAGTAAGTCTTCAATTGCTTGTATGCCTGGCATTTTGCCAGGAATGGAAAGGGCGGTGGATATCTACAGAACGTTGCCAGAGTGCTTCCAATACCTGGCTCGCTTACAGGAAGGAATTTACTTTGGAAAAAGAAGTGAAATTGGCCATGGCACGAATAGCGGTTGATTCTAAATACTGGCTTTGGATCAATGGAAAAATGGTGGTGTTTGAAGGTGGGTTAAAAAGAGGTCCTAACCCCTTTGATACTTATTATGACCAGGTTGATATAGGTCCTTACCTGGTGGAAGGGAAAAATGTAATTGCAGTCTTGGTATGGTTTTTCGGAAAAGATGGTTTCTCTCATAGCAGCAGCGGGCGGGCGGGGCTTTTGTTTGACTGTATGGCTGATGAGGTGAATGTATTTTCAGATAGCAGTTGGAGATGTTCTGTATTGGAAGCATATCAAACGGCACCTCCGCCGTTTCCCAATTATCGCTTGTCAGAGTCAAGTATTTTATACGATGCCAACAAAGAGATGGGAGACTGGAAAGCCAAAGATTTTAAAGGTAAGATAGAACCCGCTGTGGTTTTGGGCGAAGCAGGAGGCTATCCCTGGAACAGGCTTCATGTCAGGCCAATACCCCAATGGAAGAATGCTGGCTTAATGCCGTATCGCAACGTGAGAAAAAGCATTTCTGACAAATACGATACCTTGATCTGCGTACTGCCATACAATACCCAGTTAACGCCTTATTTTAGGGTGGAAGCGGAAGCGGGGAAAAAAATCATTATTGGTACCGATAACTATTTTTTTTTTAAAGGCGGATCTGGAGAAAACATCCGTACAGAATATATAACAAAAACAGGTGTACAGGAATATGAAGGGTTGGGATGGATGAATGGCCACAAAGTATATTACATAATTCCCCGGGGGATAAAAGTTTTAGAGGTTAAATACCGGGAAACAGGATATCTGGCTTCTTTTGAAGGGCGTTTTCATAGTTCGGATCGTTTTCTTAATGAGCTTTGGCTGAAAGCACAACGGACGCTGTATGTCAACATGCGGGATACCTACATGGATTGCCCGGAACGGGAACGGGCGCAATGGGCTGGTGATGCCGTGCTCGAATCTGCACAATCTTTTTATGCACTTTCTTCATCGGCCCATGCACTCTCTAAAAAATGGCTGACTGAATTATTGGGATGGCAACAGGACGATGGAAAGATATTTGCGCCTTCCCCGGCGGGGAACTGGAACAAAGATTTACCGGACCAATCGCTTGCAGCGGTAGGCTACTATGGCTTGTGGAACTATTATATGCATACCGGTGATAAATTATTACTGGAGGAGCTTTATGAGAAGATACGAAAATACATGTTTCTATGGGAGCCGCAGAAAGATGCTTCTTCGAAGCCGAGGTACGGAGATTGGACCTGGGGAGACTGGGGAAATAACAGGGATATCCCGCTGCTTTATGATCTCTGGTATTACCTGGCAGTAAAGGGAATGCACCTTACGGCAAAGGAGCTTAAAAAAGAGAGCGATGAAGCATTCTTTCTGCAATATATGCAGGCATTTAAAACTGCATTTGATAAAAAGTACTGGACGGTTAGAGGATATCGCTCTGGTAATTATAAGGAAAGTACAGATGACAGGGCGCAGGCGTTGGCAGTCCTTTGCGACCTTGTTCCCCGGGAAAAATATCCTGATCTGTTAAAAATATTTCAGACGGAATATCATGCAAGTCCTTATATGGAAAAATATGTATTGGAAGCCATGATGGAAATGGGTTATGCCCGGGAAACACTGCACCGTCTGAAATTAAGATACAAATCAATGGTAGATGGCTGGGCGTTTTCGACATTGCCTGAACATTGGCCAGGTTCAGACGGTCATGTTGCGGGTTCGATAAATCATGCATGGAGCGGCGGTCCCCTGATCATTTGTTCGCAATATATTAATGGGATTGTTCCGCTTATTCCGGGTTATCGTTTATTTGAACTGACTCCCCACCCCGAATTGATGAACATGGGCACTACAGAAGTAGCCAGCATCGCCGGAAAAATAATAAGCGTTTACCGTCAGCTTCATTCAGGTTTAGAGCTAAATGTAACAGTACCGGACGGCACCTCGGCAATTGTAAACATTCCTTCCGGAAAACTAAGGATGGTGACTTTGAATGGCAAAAAGATTTGGGAAAAGGGCAAATATCTGAAAGGGCTGAAGCCAGATGGAACAAATACCAGGTTGGAATATATTCCTTTTAAAGTTGCTTCAGGAGTTTGGCGCTTTCAGGCTAAAAATATTTAACGATTATTCATTGTTTATGGGTCCTTTTAAAATTGTGTTCAATAAATGGGATAGGAAGGCTGATCAA
>JAPUDO010000123.1 GCA_027493055.1 Niabella sp.
CCAGCTTTGTTCCTTTACAAAAATCAATTTTACTGGTGACGTTTCCTGACAGGTTGTCGATTTTTAAGTCGGAGTAAGAGATTTTCATATTACCATCGCTTATTGCTTTAGAGACAAGCGAACCGAATCGTACTTTAATATCCTTTGCTTTGGGCAATGCCCCTGTTTCAATATTGCCAAAGGCCTGATCTATATTTATCTCTCCTGCCCAGTCTGGTATATAAGTATTCCCAAATTCATTTTTAACGGAAAGCGGGTTTGATGATGGCATATAAACTACATAGTTCACCTGCATTTTTGTATTCTTGCCATTATTGTTGTTGTGCCCGGAAAGCCTGGTAGTAAAACTTATGTAATTGCCATCATTGCTTTCAATATTGATATTGTCAATAATATTTTGCGCTACTCTGTCATCATTGGAATATACAGTGATGCTGACATCTACTTTTACTTCTTTCCTGTTCCAGTGGTTTACAGTTACTTTTCCAAATTTATTGCTGATTTTTACCTCCTGGTTATTGTGCAAAGAATAAGTTTTGGAATAGGTTTTATTTTTTTCACCATCATCTGCACGTGCTGTCAGCATTAAAGCTGTCAGCAGCAGCAGCAGGCTATAAGCTTTTATAATCTTTTTCATTTTTTTTGTTGTTTTTACGGTGTACTTGCTTTAAGATATTCAATTGTGTATTTAACAGATCTGTTTGCATTTTTAAATTGCCAATCATGGCCTCCAGCAGCTTTTCACTATTGATGCCGGTTTCCAGCTGTGTTTTTAAGGCAGCGTATGAGGTTTCCAGCATCTCTATGTCCCGGGAAAACTCCTTATATAATTCAGGCTCGCTTTTCTTCAAAGCCTGCATTTGCTGCTGTTTTATTTCAATAAGCCTTGTATAATGATAAAGCTCTTCCTGCTCTTTATCAGCGGGAGCAGGCCTTTCAGTTATCTCTTTTTTATTATTTGCTATGCGGGGATGGCGCATGGGAGTATCGGTATTCATAGCCTGTGACGGGCTCCTGTCCGGGACGCTGCTATCCAAATGATCAGTGCTATTGCCTGCAATTACTGGTTCAGGCACTGTTGTTTCGCTTTTATTAAGCGTGTAAAGAATCGTTGCGGTAGTAAGGATAACCACTACAGCAGCTGCTATTTTCATCCAGCTTTTTATAAAGAATACCTTAGTTTTTTTTTCATTTTCCGGCGCATCCAGCTTTTTTTCAATACGCTGCCACAAAGCATCGGATGGCTGGTAGCTGTCAAATGCATCCCTGTTATTTTGTATAAAATCTTCTAATTTCTTACTCATTGTATTGTGTTTACAGTATCTATCACTTTTTTCCGGGCACGGTGATAAATGGTTCGTACATTATTATGAGAGATATTCAGCAATGCGGCAATTTCTTCCTGCTTGAGCCCGTCAATGACAAAAAGGTTAAATATCACCCTGTAATTTTCGGGCAGTGCTGCAATGGCCTGTTTTATTTTGTCTATATCAGCAGCAAAATGGTCTTCATTAATCTCCTCTTCTGTGCCGATATTGATATTCGTTACCTCTGTATCCACCCATTTTATTTTTCTTTTGCGCAGCAGGCTTATGGATTTATTAATCACGATCCTTCTCAGCCATGCCTCGAAAGAGCTTTTGTAAGTAAACTTTTCTATGCTGCTGAAGGCGTCAATAAATGCTTCCTGAACTATATCCTCTGCATCTGCCAGGTTATTTAGTATCCGCATACTGCTGTTCAGCATAGGCCGGGCATACCGGTTGTAAATATGATAATAGGCCTGCCGGTTACCTTCACGGCAAAGTTCCACCTGCTCATCCAATGTTGTTATTTCGGCCGTAAGATTCAATATTTATTGCTGCTTTTATATAGTAATCGCAAAATTGCAAAGAATGTTACACTTGTTTAAGCCATTTTAAATATTTAGTAAAAACATCGGGATAATACTATCTTTAGCGCTGCTTAAAGCCCTGGAAGAGAATAAAAAGAAACTAAACCAACTTATTGATGCTACGCTCTTTAAACAATGCAATAAATACAGGTGTGCACCCTGGTTTACCCATAATAGAATCAAGGCGGATAAAAATGTTGAATATCCTGACCTTGATATGTATCCCGGTTGTTGCACTGTTTCTTGCTATTAATATTATTCAGAACAGGAGCTTACTGGTGGCGCTGAACCTTGCGAACTTTATTTCATTGCTGTTGTTTTTGCTGATGCACAAATACAGATTGTATCATAGTGCCAAGCTTATAAGAATAGCCTTTTCTATCATTATTTACACAGTGTCCGGGCTGTTTTATCATAACGGAACAGAATATTGCCTGATTGGGACACTTGTCATTTCTATTCTTGTATTTGATAATAAGTGGCTCATTGGCATACTGAGTATTCTTATTGTTGCTGCAATCCTGGTAGTTCTTAATTTCAATATTGGAATACCGGGTGAAACCCAGATTTCAGCGTCGCGTATATATATAGTAGTGATTTTTTCTTTACTGCTCATTATTGTGGCTGTTAGTTTTTTTAAACATATTCAATCAGATTATCAGCGGGAAATAGAAGCAAAACAACAGCATTTCATTATAATGAACCAGGATAAGGAACAACTGTTCTCCATTGTTTCTCATGATATAAGAGGTCCGTTATTAAACCTTGAGAAAGCGCTGGATATGTACCGCAGCGGTTTTTTGGAAAAGGAAGATATGCTGGCATCCACAGAATCGCTCCACAAAAAAGTAAGCCACCTGAATAATACAGTGGACGCGCTGCTGCGCTGGAGCGCCTCCGGTATGCACGGTATCAGAACAACACCCGGTCATTTTCCTCTTGTAAATTTAATAAATGAGGTGGCTCTTTTTTTTGAATTCATGGTGCAGCAAAAAGAAATCAATGTACGTATTAATGTGCCTGAAAGTATAATATTGTTTGCAGACCGTGACCAGGTTGCCGTAGTGTTACGCAACCTGCTGGGTAATGCGCTGAAGTTCAGTTACGCAGGCGGAGAGGTGAACCTATTTGCAGAAGAAGCTGAAAAAGGTGTAGTCATTTATATAAAAGATGAGGGAATGGGCATGGATGAAGATGCCAGGAGTAAGCTGTTTAGTATCCGGCAAAATCCTGCTTACGGCACCCATGGCGAAAGGGGATCAGGTTTGGGACTGCTGCTTTCAAAGGAATTTATCACCAATAATAACGGTAATATACACGTAGAAAGCAGCCCGGGAAAAGGTACCTGCTTTACGCTCCTGTTTCAAAAGGCAGAATGGGATACCACCAATACCCGGAAATAACAACAACCCTGCCTTCCTGCGGATACATCTGTTACAGGTAATACCAGGGATTTCTCTTGGAAGACCAGATATAGTTTTTTATATTTTTTAAGAAAGCCAGCGCCATGTAAATAATAATAGGCGATCCCATTGTAAGCACAGAAGAGTAAATGAAAAACTGCCTGATGCGGCAGGTGGATACGCCAAACCTGTCACCAATAGAAGAGCAGACACCAAAAGCATTCCACTCTACAAAACTTTTAAAGCGGTTCATGTTCTATAATTGGTTTTTAACTGCACAAAAATATTAAAATCAGCGGATATATCCATTTAGATCCTGTATTTTTTGTAAATTTGCGCTACTACCTGTCTATGAAGATACTATTTTAGAAAATAACATATTAACTTAACTACAATGACATTTGATCTCTATCTGATTAGTAAAGCTTATCCCAAATTTGAACAAAAAGAACATGAGGCGCATTAGTCATTGAAATGCCCTTTGAGCTAAAAAGCGAAAAATTTTCAGGCTCACTCCGGCAGGATATGCATCTGTTGCCGGGTTTAAAATCTGCTTTTAATATTAAAAACTTCTGTTATGAATATTTATAAGGAATATCTCAACGAGATTGAAGAGCGAAAAGCCCAGGGGCTTCATCCGAAGCCTATTGACAGTGCGGAATTGGTAAGTGAAATGATTGCACAAATTAAAGATCCGGGTAACGAGTACAGGGAAAACTCCCTTAAGTTTTTTATTTACAATACTTTACCTGGTACTACAAGTGCAGCCGGGGTAAAAGCTCAATTCTTAAAAGAGATCATCCTGGGGGAATCAATAGTAGAAGAAATAACACCGGCTTTTGCCTTTGAGCTATTATCGCATATGAAGGGTGGTCCTTCAATTGAGGTGTTGCTCGATTTAGCGCTGGGTAATAATAGCTCCATTGCCAGAGAAGCTGCAGAAGTGCTTAAAACACAGGTATTCCTTTATGACGCGGACACAGACCGTTTAAAAGAAGCTTTCAAGAATGATAACGGAATTGCTAAAGAGATCCTTGAAAGCTACGCGCGGGCAGAGTTCTTTACCAAATTACCGGAAGTACCCGAAGAAATAGAGGTAATTACTTATATCGCGGGCGAGGGGGATATTTCAACAGATTTACTTTCTCCAGGTAACCAGGCTCATTCCCGTTCAGACCGTGAGCTTCATGGTAAATGTATGATTAGTCCTGCGGCCCAGGCAGAGATCAGGGCATTGCAGGCACAGTATCCCGGTAAAAGCGTGATGTTGATTGCTGAAAAAGGTACAATGGGTGTAGGTTCATCAAGAATGTCCGGAGTAAATAACGTGGCTCTTTGGACGGGTAAACAGGCAAGCCCTTATGTCCCGTTCGTTAATATTGCTCCGATAGTGGGAGGTACAAACGGTATTTCTCCCATTTTCCTCACCACTGTTGATGTTACCGGTGGTATTGGAATTGACCTCAAAAACTGGGTGAAAAAGCTGGATGCGGATGGTAACCCGGTACGCAATGAAAATGGCGATCCTGTTCTTGAGGAAGTTTACTCTGTTGCTACGGGTACTGTTCTTATAATTAATACAAAGAAGAAGAAGCTTTATAATGGTGACGAGGAGCTGATTGACATTTCTAAGGCGCTCACACCTCAAAAAATGGAATTTATCAGGGCCGGTGGGTCTTATGCTATTGTATTTGGTAAAAAGATCCAGACAGTAGCTGCAAAAATATTAGATATCGAACCTGCTCCTGTATTTGCTCCGTCAAAAGAAATTTCTTATGAAGGACAGGGCCTTACGGCAGTAGAAAAAATCTTTAACAGAAATGCTGTGGGCATTACTCCGGGCACGGTGCTGCACGCAGGTTCGGATGTTCGGGTAGAGGTAAATATCGTAGGTTCGCAGGATACAACGGGTCTTATGACTGCCCAGGAATTAGAGTCAATGGCCGCTACTGTTATTTCACCAATTGTAGATGGGGCCTACCAATCCGGATGTCATACTGCATCTGTATGGGATAAAAAGGCACAGGCCAACATTCCAAGGCTCATGAAGTTTATGAACGACTTTGGCCTCATTACTGCCCGTGATCCCAAAGGTGAATATCACGCCATGACGGATGTGATTCACAAGGTTCTTAACGATATAACGGTGGATGAGTGGGCGATCATTATTGGTGGCGACTCTCATACCAGAATGTCTAAAGGCGTTGCTTTCGGGGCTGATTCAGGCACCGTTGCGCTTGCATTGGCTACCGGTGAAGCGTCAATGCCCATTCCCGAATCAGTGAAAGTAACATTTAAGGGAGCAATGAAAGATCACATGGACTTCCGTGATGTGGTCCATGCTACGCAATTGCAAATGCTTCAGCAGTTTGGCGGAGAGAATGTATTCCAGGGCAGGGTTATTGAAGTGCATATAGGAACCCTTCCCGCTGACCAGGCATTTACATTTACAGACTGGACCGCCGAAATGAAAGCAAAAGCATCCATCTGTATCTCCCAGGATGATACCCTGATTGAATCATTGGAGATTGCGAAGGGCCGGATCCAGATTATGATTGATAAGGGCATGGATAATAGCAGGCAGGTACTTCAGGGATTGATTAATAAAGCTGATAAAAGAATAGCAGAAATTAAATCGGGTGAAAAGCCGGCATTAACTCCTGACGGAAATGCAAAGTATTATGCTGAAGTGGTTATTGATCTTGATTTAATTGAAGAGCCAATGATTGCAGATCCCGATGTTAACAATAAAGATGTTTCTAAGCGATATACGCACGATACTATTAGGGAACTGTCTTACTATGGAGGGGAGAAAAAAGTAGATCTTGGTTTTGTAGGCTCCTGCATGGTTCACAAGGGCGATTTAAAAATTGTTTCCCAGATGCTTAAAAACCTGGAGCAACAACAAGGCAGGGTTGAATTTCATGCGCCCCTTGTAGTGGCTGCTCCAACTTATAATATCATTGATGAGCTTAAAGAAGAAGGAGATTGGGATCTGCTGCAGAAGTATTCCGGTTTTGAATTCAGCGACCTTTTACCTAAAAGTGCCGCACGTACAGAATACGAGAACATGATGTACCTTGAGCGCCCGGGTTGTAATCTTTGCATGGGCAACCAGGAGAAAGCTGCCAAAGGTGATACGGTGATGGCCACCTCCACCCGCCTCTTCCAGGGAAGAGTGGTAGAAGATTCTGAGCGTAAAAAAGGGGAGTCTTTGCTCGCGTCCACACCGGTTGTGGTGCTGTCGGCCATCCTTGGGCGAATACCTAATATGGAGGAGTATAAAGCTGCAGTAGTTGGTATTAACCTTACTAAATTTGCACCACCAATTAAAGAGCTAAGTATGTAGTGTTAAGATAAGTGTGAGTTGTCAGTTGTGAATAGTGAGTAATTGCGGATATCTACCCACAACTGACCATTCACTACTCACTTTAAAAGCGACATCGCTTCATTAACATAACAGTAGTTACAAATACTGGTATTCAATATAGTATTTACCCTGTTCTGCACATTGCAGGATAGGGTTTGTTTTTTAACCGGAATGCCAGGTGACTCTTTTCTTATGAGGGGCTGCAGTGTGGCAATATGTGTGGCTGACCTTCCGCTTTGCGGGACAAGCTGTGCATTTGCTGAGGCTGTCTTCTATGTTGAAAACCAAGCCTCGAGTGTTAAAATTTCAATACTGCATCAGCTTTTTGGCTGGTGCAGTTCTTTTTCAGTCAGGTCCTATAAAAACAATCTTCTCTTAGCAGACATTGCCTTGCAAGCTGCAATTTCGTGTATTATTTTTTACAGGTTGCCAAACGCAAACTCAAAAGAGTGGTCTTGTTTGCAAGCCACAGACAGCCTCCTGCATTTAATGGCGGACCTGAGTTTTTATAAGCCAAATAAAATATATCCTAACCCTATAAAACTAAAAAATAAAAAGCGTCTTATGCTACGAGCCCTATTACATACTCTTTTTGATTTACAAGGACATATCTGATTTAGTTTAGTAACTTCCGGGCAACCTTTATAATAGCCTTATTGCTATTCATTCTTGGAAGTAGTTGTTTGTAATATAGTAACAGTGCCGGGTCTTTTCTAATAGCCATCCAGGAGCACTCTATCAAGATGGCTTTAATAAAAGCATTTCCCCTTCGGCTTAAACCGCCGATCCGCTCCGTTTCTCCGCTATTATGAGTAGTGGGGGTTAATCCGCAATAGCTACATAAATGATCAACCTTTTTAAAACGTGCTATATCTCCTAACTCGGTTAGTAATACGATTGCTGAAATTAATCCTATTGACGGTACACTCAGAAGCAACCTTATATTTGTTGAATACTTATCAGTATCTGCTAATTGTTTAATGCTTAGCTCCAGGCTTTTTTGTTTGCTGATCAGGAACTCCAATTCTTCTAAAAAGATCGTTAATGCTACTTTGTCTCCCTGCTCTGATAAAGGAACAGTATATAACCATGCTATAAAAGATTTGCTCCAGCTATTGTTACTAAAAATACCCGGAATGCTTATTCCTTTTACTTTCAACAACGCCTTAATACGATTTTTGACTGCTGTCATATCCTGGATGATTTTGGATCGGGTTCTAACCATTAACCGATCAGCTTCCTGATTTTCCGTTGGGATATGGACCACGTTCAAATCTCCGTTTCGCAACCCGCGGGCTATTTTACGGCTATCTATTTTGTCTGTTTTTCTTTTATTTTCTTTGTCGCTGCTTGGTATATCTGCCGGATGTATCACTTTGCAATCAATTCCTTTTTGATTAAAGGCTCGTTGTATCCAAAATCCACAAAACCCCGCTTCATAAGCTAAGTGATAATCAGCTCCCCCATAATGTTGCTTTAAATACTTTTCAAGCTGTTCCACATCGGGTGCCTGACTAAACGTCTTCAATTCGAACTCATCACTATAAATACTAACCATCCAACTTTTGTGATGTGTATCAATGCCTACATAAATGTTTTCACCGGTAAAATTTTTACCTTTAGTTGACTTTGTAATCATGACTTTGAGTTTTTGTAATTAAATTTACTCTATACCCGGGTCATGATTTTTTCAAACATACGAACTAAAAAGGTACCAAATAATTAATGGGTGATGGAGACTCATAGTCGTTTATGCAATTCTCAGCGCCTTCGTTTACCTTTTTTAATTATCGCATCCGCCGTGGATTTAAAAATGACCGGCAAATAAGCCCGGAAGGCTGAAAGGATTATAAAAGTGAGACTAAGCTCGCTAAAAAAACTCCGTAAGGAGTGACATTAAAGTATAGAGTCCTCGAAATTAGATGCGTTTGCCCTGAGTTGGATGCAGGGATGCGTCATGGCTGGGCTGGCAAAAAATAATTAACTTTATTAAATGGATAACACCACCACCTCACATGATAATTTTATCCGCAGTATTTTGTCCAATAAAAGCATTGCTATAGATTATTTTAAAAATTATTTACCTGCTGTCATCAGTGAACAGTTGAAGTTTTCCACGTTAACACAACTGGCGGATACTTACCTGTCAGAAGAGTTAAAGAAAACTATGTCTGATATTGTTTGCTCCTGCCAAAGAAAAAATACTGAGAAAACAATAAAAGTAAGCCTGCTGATAGAGCACAAAAGTTATCCTGATACATACACACCCATACAGATAGGTGGATATATTTTTTCAGCATTGCAAAATCAGGCAGCTAACGAAGAGCCGTTGTCCGTTGTTATACCGGTATTGCTCTATCATGGCAAAGGAAAATGGCAGTATCGCACTTTAGCAGCGCTTTTGGAAGAAACAGATGCCGATTGGAAGTCGTATATACCCAGCTTTGAGTATGTGTATAATAACCTGGGAGCGCTAAGTGATACGGAAGTAGAGAACCTGAATAACAGCTTTTTAGCGGCATCCTTCTTAGCGTTGAAGCACAGTGCAGAAAAGGAATGGCTGGAGAACAATGCTGTAAAATTGCTGATATTAGCATCCAGGGGATCAAAAGCCCTGCAAAAGGGTTTTATCATTTATATGTATAGCCGGGTGAAACTGGAAGAAGAAAAAATTGTAAATTAGTTACCAGACACAATAAGCAAAACAGTTATGAACACATTAGATATTTATATTGAAAAAGGACGAAAAAAAGGTGTGGAAGAAGGCATCGAAAAAGGCAAAGAGCTATTTGTCAAAAACCTTATTACTAAATTTGGTTTTATAGATGAGCAGGCTGCAAATGCCGCAGAAGTACCTATTGCCTTCGTTAAAAAAGTTCGCGCTTCTTTAAGGAAGAAGAAATAAAAACGTATCGCCCTTTGAGTCTTCTTGGTGAAATCCCCTTCTCCATTGGCAAGCGCATTCATTTGTTTTCTAATACTCCAAACAATATTTCACTACACGGCTATTAGCACATCGCCGCTTTATTTATTTGTTGTCCCTTTATTGATTTGGCAGCACAAATAAAAAAAGGCAACGATGATTTGAACAAAAAGTATGTGCTGTGCGTAATTTAATAGGCTGATCTCTTGCTTTTAGGGGCAGATCATGCATTGTTGTATTGAAGATATTCAATACCAAGTCACAATCCTTAACTTTGTGGTCTCTCTCGATGTTAATTTTTTACTACAAAAAAATTAGAAGCTATGGCATTTGATCTTGATCTGATTAAGAAAACCTATTCCGGATTTGAACAAAAAGTAAATGAGGCGCGTAAATTAATAGGCCGCCCTTTAACCTTTACCGAAAAAATATTATATGCCCACCTTACAAATCCTCCTACCAGGGCTTATGAACGTGGGGTTGACTATGTGGATTTTGCACCGGACCGCGTAGCCATGCAGGATGCCACGGCACAGATGGCTTTGTTACAATTTATGCAGGCCGGCCGCAATAAAGTAGCAGTTCCTTCAACAGTGCATTGTGACCACCTTATTATGGCTGAAACAGGTGCCGAAGAAGATTTAAAACATGCCAACCAGGAAAGTAAGGAAGTGTATGATTTCCTGGCATCGGTATCTGACAAATATGGGATAGGGTTCTGGAAGCCGGGGGCCGGTATTATTCACCAGGTGGTGCTGGAGAACTATGCTTTTCCCGGCGGGATGATGATAGGCACGGACAGCCATACCGTAAATGCGGGTGGTTTAGGTATGGTGGCTATTGGTGTGGGCGGTGCAGATGCCTGTGATGTGATGGCAGGCTTGCCCTGGGAGCTTAAAATGCCCAAGCTGATTGGTGTTAAGCTTACCGGTAAGCTGAATGGGTGGACTGCTCCTAAAGATGTGATCTTAAAAGTTGCCGGTATCTTAACTGTAAAAGGAGGTACGGGTTGTATTGTAGAGTATTTTGGAGAGGGTGCTGTATCTATGAGCTGTACCGGTAAAGGCACTATCTGTAACATGGGCGCTGAAATTGGCGCTACCACGTCTACTTTTGGGTACGATGATAGTATGAGCCGTTACCTGAGGGCCACCGGACGCGAAGCAATTGCAGCTTTGGCTGATGGCATTGCACAACACCTGACTGCCGATCCTGAAGTATATGCAAACCCCGAACAGTATTTTGATCAGTTAATAGAAATAAATCTTGATGAGCTGGAGCCGCACCTGAACGGGCCTTTCACTCCCGATCTGGCTACGCCTATTTCTAAAATGAAAGAAGCTGCTGCTGCTAATAAATGGCCTACAAAAGTAGAAGTAGGGTTGATTGGCAGCTGTACCAACTCTTCTTATGAAGATATCAGCCGCGCAGTTTCACTGGCCAGGCAGGTAAGCGAAAAAGGATTAAAGACGAAAGCTGAATTTACTATTACTCCGGGCTCTGAGCAGGTGCGCTATACTATTGACCGGGATGGCTTCCTGGATACATTTGATAAAATTGGGGCTACGGTGTTTGCCAATGCCTGCGGCCCCTGCATAGGTATGTGGAACAGGGTAGGGGCAGAAAAGAAAGAAAAGAATACGATTGTTCATTCTTTCAACAGGAACTTTGCCAAGCGTGCCGATGGTAATCCGAATACGTATGCATTTGTGGCGTCTCCGGAGCTGGTAACGGCATTGGCTATTGCAGGCGACCTTACTTTTAATCCTCTTACGGATACATTAATAAATGAAAAAGGCGAGACCGTAAAATTAGACCCACCCTCAGGCGATGAGCTGCCGATAAGAGGCTTTGCTGTTGACGATCCGGGTTACCAGGCTCCTGCTGAAGATGGCAGCAGTGTACAGGTAATTGTAGACCCTGCCAGCAAACGCCTGCAATTGTTAGAACCGTTCGCTCCCTGGGAAGGGACTGATCTTAAAGGGTTGAAGCTGCTGATCAAAGCAAAAGGTAAATGTACTACCGACCATATTTCAATGGCAGGCCCCTGGCTGAAGTTTCGCGGGCACCTCGACAATATCTCCAATAATATGCTCATTGGAGCGGTAAATTTTTTCAATGATAAAACAGACAATATCAAAAACCAGCTAACAGGTGAATACGGTCCTGTACCGGCCACGCAGCGTGCTTATAAAGCAGCAGGTGTTGGAAGCATTGTGGTAGGTGATGAAAACTATGGAGAAGGCAGCAGCCGTGAACATGCAGCTATGGAACCCCGTCATTTGGGCGTGCGTGCGGTATTGGTAAAATCTTTTGCCCGTATTCACGAAACTAACCTGAAAAAACAGGGTATGCTGGCGTTAACGTTCGCTGATAAGGATGATTATGAAAAGATCCAGGAAGATGATACAGTAGATATCAACGGTCTTACTGAATTTGCTCCTGGCAAGCCTTTAACCGTGGTATTACATCATGCTGATGGCTCTTCAGAAGAGATCCTGGCCAATCACACTTACAATGATCAGCAAATTGACTGGTTTAAGGCGGGTGGTGCGCTGAATATTATCAGGAAGCAGTTCGCTTCCGGAAGTTAAAAAACAGCAAATAGGGTTTTATAACTTCGTTTTTCGGGACTTATAGTTTTTGTTCTTTGGGACTGCAAGTCCCGAAGTTCTATATTGTAGCCTTTAGCTATTTTCAAATGTAGCCAAAGGCTACAACATAGTTCTGCGAAACAGCATGTTTCACAGAGCGTTGATTGACGTTCAGGATTTTTTAAAGTTCTGAACGTTTGCTGTTGCGGTTGTACTGATTGCTGCGTCTTTATAGTAGTAATAAATCCGTATTATGATCCGGAACTGTAATTTGCTTGTTTTATTGCTGCTGGTATTTATGCCAGTAATCTTATCCTGTAAAAAAGAAAATAACAGGCAGCAGGGATATCGTTTTACCACCGCATATAAAAATACGTTGCCTGTTGCGGTGGAGATTCAGTTTGGCTTTGTAAACAAAACAGAAGAAGGAATAGGAAGTCCTGTGTTTTCTTCGCCTGGTATATTAATTAGGGCCGGTAAAACATACGAAGTATCTGAATTTATATGTACAGAAAATTGTCCTCCTGTGATGTATGCGAATATGATTATGGTCCCCAATACTTTTGTAAAAATGAGTATGGACGGAAAGGAAAAAAAGGATACCAATTGTGCGTATTATTTTGCCCGGGAACAGGCCGGACGGGCAGCTTGTGAAAAAGATCAGGCAAATTTTTTTGATAACAATCAATGGATCATAACAAAAAACAAAGATAATAACATAACCCGAAGGGAGTATGTAATCGATCAGGAGGATTTGGCTGAAGCGATGTGATCTTTATAATAAATAACGCGGGTTCTGTGTGTTCTAATATCGCATAAACATTAAATAATAATGAAATTGTTTAATTATAATAACAATAACAAATGAAACAGTACCTGTTGGGCATTTTGGCAATTATTCTTTCTTTTTCCTGCTCCAAAAGGAGCGCTCTAAGAACTGAATGCGAATTACCCTGTGAAAAGAATCTGATGTGCACTTATGAGTTTCGCAGCATTGTTGTTGAAGTATCGGACCGCTCGGGAAATGATGTAGCACTGGATAGTGTTGCCGTTGTAAGAAAAATGGATAATAAAGCTATTGTAATTAATCAGCGGACAACCATACCCAGGGCAGGCAGGTATGTATTATTCTCTGATTCCAACATGAATGAGACTTCTAAATGTGGCGAAGATTTTGAGTTCAGAGGGTATAAAAATAAACAGCTGATAGCAAGCAGTACATTTAATATAGCCCATAACTGCTGTCATATTTACCTGGTTTCAGGAAATACAAAAATTGTTGTAGGGGATTAATTTCTGTTATATCCTGACAGGGTGCTTTTGCCGGTATACCAGATCCTGATTTACTGGTTGGAGGGTCAAACGGACCATAAAAGGGCTCAACAATAATTCCGATATCTTACCCGTTATAGAAAACAGGCCCTAAAATTAATTAAGGCCTGTTTGGTAACTGTTTCAGTATTTTAACCGGACTGCGGTATTGAAGCAACCTGATAATGTGTTTAATAAATCCAACCCGGTGTTTTTTTCAAATTAGGATTGCGCTCTATTTCATCGCTTGGCACAGGAAAAATACTGTAATCATTAGTTGTTGACCATTTTACCGTACCGTTACCGTTACTTTGCGTTCCTATACAGGTATGAGCTGCAGGATTGTAGCCCATATAACGGGAATATTTGGTCTGGCGCAGCGTTCCCCAGCGCAGCTCTTCATAAAAATTGACACCCTCATTGATGAGCTCGCGGCGTGATTCGTTGCGAATCTTATCTATTGCATCTTCCTTATTTGTAAAAGTATAGGCCGGCATTTGTACTGATGTACGTCCGCGTACCAAGTTGACTTTTTGGGCAGCCCCTGCCAGATCATCTGACTGTGCAAGTGCTTCAGCCCACATTAGAAGAACATAGGCATAACGTAATACAGGTTCATCAATTGGATTATCGTTAATGTATTCTGCGCCATATCCCTGCATTACAAATTTGCGGTGGCGATAAGCAAACTCAGCTTCTGCTGTTCCATCCTGGCGCAGGTCGTAGGGAGAAGAAATACCCATTGTTGTTTGCGCCGCAACAGACTGATTGGTAGCTCCTACTGGCCAGCGATATACATAAGGAATGGGTGTGGTATTTCCCTGTGAAGCCATATTTGCATCAATACCGAGGTATTGATCCCCATAAGGAACAATAAGACTGGCATAGAAACGCGGGTCGCGGTTTGTCCACGCAGCTTTTAAGCGTGCTACATTACCCTCGGGCAAATACCTGTCTTTTGTGGCTAACGGGTTCAGCTTATTATTGATCAGGGTGTTCATTGCAGTGCTCACAATAGGCTGTCCATTGGCTTCCTTATCACGCAGGAAGTACACAAGGCGGCCTGCTTCAGCAGTTGACATGTACCCGGGGATAACATCATCCCAGTTAAAGGCCCTGCCATCTTTAAACTCATACAAATCTACTATAGCTGGAGAAGCTGCATATTGGGAAAAGCCCGTTGAGCCGGTCTTATCGCCAGCAGACCTTGTGCCTGCCATCAATTGCATACGTGATCCATATCCGGGCTTTGAAATGTTTTGCACAGAGAAAATCATTTCAACACTGCTTTCATTGGCTTCGGTAAACAGCTGCGCATATCCTCCCTGGAAAAGATCATAACCACAGGCCTGTACTTTAGAAAAGTCTTCAGCGGCTTTTTGTAATAACGCTTTATCTACAGTAGTGCTTTGCACCAGGCCGCTGGTGTTGTTATAGTTGTACTTTAAGCCCTGCATCAGGTAAGCTCTGCCACGCAGTGCATATGCTGCACCTTTAGAAGCGCGTCCTTTTTCTTTATAACGATTCGGAAAGTTGGGCTCGTTGATGCAATCCGTCAAATCCTGAACAATCTGTGCCCAAACTTCAACTTCTGATGATTGTGTTTTTGTGGCATCCTGAACTGATGCAAGCGGTTCTGTATAAAGCGGAACGCCTGTCCCATATCTTCCGTAAAGCTCGTTCAGGCGCATATAATAATAGGCCCGGAGAAATTTACATTCAGCAAGCAGCCGGGTGCGCGTTTCATCATCTACGCCTCCTCCTCCAGGTTGGGAAAGGTTAAAGATACCATCGTTGGCACGATGTACTCCTTCAAACAGGGTTCTCCACATAGTAGAGAAGAGTTGATCTCCCGAACCGGCAGTTCCGCTGAGGTAAGGAATGGACCGGTATGCTTCCCCTGTCATCCCCAAACACTCAAAAGGTATCACATTCAGCCCATAGCTTGCAGCTCCATAAACCCCCCAACCTCTCATAGCAGCATAAATGCCTGCAACGCCCTGGTTAGTGAGAGAAGAGTTAGTCCACATATTATTGGATGCTACCGAGTTATATGGTGATGTATCTAATATTTTTGTACAAGCCTGCAACGCTAAAAGCGCGATAAGGCTCAAAGAACAGATTGTTTTTTTCATATCCATGTCTTTAGTAATAATTTAATTAAAACGTAACATTAATACCAGCCGAAATCATCCGTGGTATAGGATAAGACTGGAATCCTCCTCCTCCGATTTCAGGATCAACACCAGGAAAATTGGTAATGGTCAGAAGGTTTTCGCCGGAAGCGAAGACGCGCAGTTTACTGATAAATGCTTTTTCCGTCCACATTTTTGGGAAGGTGTAACCTACCTGTAAGGTTTTTAGCTTGATATAAGAAGCGTTATAGAGGTCGTTGGTATTACTACGATATGCAGAAGCTATATTACCGATACGCAGATAAGGAGCATTAATATTAGCATTAGGATCAGTGCCCGGATCATAACTGGGATCGGTTGCCGCTTTTTGAGGGTCGCTGTAATAATAAATGTTACGTGCATTCAGCGCCACAATAGTTCCTTCCTGCCAGCTGGAACTGCTCATACTGTTAAAACCACGTTCATAAATGTAATAATACATACCGGCATTACCTGCCCAGGTCATGTTAAGGTCAATACCTTTCCAGGCTGCAGAAAGGTTCAGGCCAAAAGTAAATTTGGGTATTGAAGACTTACCGGTAAACAGGCGGTCGTTATCGTTTGTACCGTACATACCGTCTCCGTTCAAATCGGCAAAGATAGTCTCACCATACCACAGGCCTGAATTTTGGCCCACGCTTTGGTTATTGAAATTATATACCGTTTTTCCATTGGCATCTCTGTAAGCCAGCATGGCTTTAACCCAGTCCAAATCAGCTTTTGTACGTATCATACCATCGCGCGGTCCACCGTTGGGATCAGGTGTTACACCATCGGCCAGGTAAATATTGCCATTACCATTATGTCTTTGCCAGATATAATATTCATTAAACTGGTGGTCTTCCACACGGATTGTATTTCCTGAAACATCGGCCACATCACCTCGATTGGTAACATAAACCCGGTTACCATTGGCATCTGTTTCCCAGCCTTCAGAGAATTTGCCTTTGTACTTAACAATCGAGTTTTTATTATAGGTAACATTGGCGTTCACACTATACTGAAACTCGCCGGCTCTGTCTTTCCAGCCCAGGGTAAGTTCTATACCCTGGTTAAGCATATTGGAGGTATTGGTAGTAGGTGCACCAATAGTTCCCATAGTCAGGTAAACTGAAGGAGCGGCAAGGATACCTTTAGTAAGCCTTGAATAATAATCGGCTTCCAATGTAAGACGGTTTTTAAGGAAGCCGGCTTCAATACCTATATTAGCGGAGGTTGCTGATTCCCAGTGGAGTAGCGGATTGGCAATCTTACCCTGGCGTAAGCCGTCATAAACGTTGCCATCAAAGGAATAGTTTACAGAACCGTAGGTAGCCTGCCATTCATAATAACCGGAAGTAGTATTGCCTAATTGTCCCCATGAGCCACGCAGTTTTAAATTCGAAAGTACTCCTTTTGCTCCCTGCATAAAATCTTCTTCACTGATGCGCCAGCCTGCAGAGAAGGAAGGGAACGTACCCCAGCGGTTATCAGGGCCAAAGCGTGAAGAACCGTCACGGCGTACATTAGCCTCAAACAGGTAGCGGTTTTTGTAGGCGTAGTTCAAACGCCCGAAATAGGAAACAACGGCATAGTCCTGTTCGGCGGTTCCACCTAAACGTGGTTCCAATTTATCAAGGGCCGCTGTAAAGTCGGGCAGGCTAAGATCCAGCAAACCGATACGTGTAGCGCTAAACCCTTTCACATTCCAATAATATCTCTCGGCACCTGCTAAAGCTGTGAGATCATGATCTCCAAAAGACTTAAGATAATTCAGCGTAGCGGTTTGTGTACTGTTCCAGTAACGGGTAGTAGCGCGTGTTGTTGTTGCATCACTACTGTTGGTACCTGGTCTTACTTCACCCGTACGAAAATTCATCTTATCTACTTTTTTGTCGAAAGTAGCCGTTTCATTAAACAGGGTCTGATAATTATAGCGAATCAGCCCTGTAAGTCCTTTGGCAATATCTATTCCCGCATACCAGGTAGTATTCAGCCGGGTGTCATCATAAGAGCCCCCTTTGCTTACTACCGATGCCAGCAGGTTGTTTGATGATGAATTGTCAACAGCTATACCGTACATGCCATTGTGATAAGGGGTCATTGCCGGTGTGTTCTGGAATATATAGGTAAAGTCTGTATTACCAGGTTCCGTTTTTTGGAATGTGGCATAAGTTTGTGTACCTACTTTAAGGAATTTATTGATTTTGGTTTCAAGGTTAACACGGCCCGAATAGTTTTTCAAACCGGTATTTTCCAATGTACCGGGGTTATCTAAGTAACCGAACGAAAGCAGGTAGGTGGTGTTTTCGCTGCCACCAATAACAGACAGGTTGTGCTTTAACGACTTATTTGGTAAAAATAGATAATCTGACCACTGTGTGCTGGGATAGGCCAGGTAATTGGGCACGCCATAAGGATTGTCGGTGCCATTCGGATCTTTCTTTTCTGCAGCGCGCCATTCTTCAATATCATTCTTTGTATATTTTGTTGCAGCATCCCATTTGGTATTAGTGTACCAGCGGTTAGCCATTTCCATATATTCTGCATAATTACTTTCAAACTGGAAGGCATTACCGCTCATTTTCATATTTGAGTAAAGTCCCGTATAGGTAATTTTGGGTGCCTGGCCTTTTTTACCTTTTTTGGTAGTGATCAGCAGCACACCATTGGCACCGCGCGAACCGTAAATGGCTGCACTTGCCGCATCTTTCAAAAATGAAATAGACTCCACATCGTCACTGTTCACCGAATTGATGCTCGCTTCAGCACCGTCAACGATCACCAAAGGCGAAAGATAACTGCTGTTAAATGTTCCTACCCCTCTTATACGAATGCTGGCACCATCGCTGCCCGGTTTTCCCGAACCCTGGTTAACAGATACTCCCGAAGCTAATCCTGAAAGCGAGCTGGATAAGTTTGTAGTAGCCCTGCTTTCCAGCTTCTCTGCGGATACAGTGGCAACCGCACCGGTAAGGTTCACTCTTTTCTGTACACCATAGCCCACTACAACCACTTCCTCCATTTTTTGAGCCTGCTGGTCGGGCTCTAACTGTATCACGATTTCTTTCTCACTTCCGGCTGGGATAACAAGCGGCTTATAGCCAATATACGTGATCTCCAGCAGATCCTGCGCGGACTCCACCTCAATAATAAATTGTCCCTGGCTGTCAGTAGAAGTAGTTCTTGAGGTTCCCTTTACCGTTACAGAGGCGCCAACAACCGGCTCTTTTTTTTCATTGAGAACCGTACCATTTAACACCCATGAGGGAGCATAGGCCACTCCTTCACCTTTTTCCATAATGGTAATGAGCGTGGCTGCTGTTTTGCGATATGCCAGGTTGGTGTTTTGCAGCACCTTTTCCATGACAGCATCAATGGAAGCATCTTTTGTATATATGTTTACCTTTAAGGAATCGGGAAGCACTTCGCTTTTATACACAAAATTGTATTTGCTTTTCTCAGCAATCTGCTTCAAAACCGTTTCGATGCTTACATTTTTCAGATCTAAATTTATCCGTTCCTGGCTCATGCCATGGTACGCGAGCGCCTGAAAAGAGGCAAGGAAAACAAAAAAAACAGTTAATTTCATCAGCAATAAGTATTTGATGAAGCTGTACATCGTGTTTTTTGAAATGAAACAACGATTAATTTTCATAATTTTATAAAATAAATATGGTGAAGTAATATTGTCCCGCAAGGCAATTATTTCAGTCATTTTACCAATGGGGGGTGCGGCAACACTCCCCATTTCCTAATATAATAAGCGTTGGTTGATCATTTTTTATGTCTTCATACAATGTGTTTTAGTTTAATTAATGATGTTTTAGTTTGAAAATATTGTTATTTTCTTATTGTTGATATCATAATTAAATTTGCCCGCAAACTTTAAGGATTGCATCACTTCCTCCAATGTTACGTTGTCAAAAGCCGCTTTGTACTTTGTTTGTTTTAGTTCCGGACTTGTAATATTAATATCCACATCGTACCATCGTGCCAGTTGGGCTGCAATTTCCTCAAGTGTACTGTTTGCAAAAACCAGCCGGTTTTGTACCCATTGTGTTTCCACCGATCCGGAATCCTGGGGCATTTTATTGATCTTACTCAGGGTAAGCATGGGGACTTCCTGTTGTGGTGCCTGCCCTTTTTTTGTAACGGAATCCGGTATATTCTGTACGGACAACTTTTCAAAGGGCTTTAGCATCACTTTTTTATTATGATATTTTTTCAAACTCACTTCTACCGATCCGCGGATAAGTGTGGCTTCTGTATGCTTTTCGCCTTTATAAGCGCTTACGTTGAATGCTGTTCCCAGTACAATTACGTCCAAAGCTTCGGTGTGCACAATAAAAGGTTTTGAAGCATCTTTCACTACATCAAAATAGGCTTCTCCTGTTAATGTTACCTCCCTGGAACCGGCGCCAAATGATTTTCCATAAGAAATTTTTGTATCAGCATTTAACCAAACCTGCGTGCCGTCAGGTAAAACAGTATAAGATTTTGATCCTCGTTGAGTGGCAACAATATTCTCTTCACGTGGAGAGAGCGGATGGTTTTGTTGTTTGATAAATCGTATTCCCGCAATCATAATGGTTGCTATACAGGCTGCTGCAAGTCCATATCTTATCAAACCAAAGCTTTTCCTGTTCCTGTATTTACTTTTCAGGGCTATCTCGTCTTTCGGAAGTTTAGCCTGCAATGAAGACCAACGGGTTTCAAAGTCCTTTTCTTCAATTCCTGCAACATCTATGCTTGCTGTATCTAATACATCAAATGAACGGGCTAACAGGGCGTACGATTCATTATTATTAATAAGCATGGTTAATTCCTGCTGTTCCAGCAGGGTAATTTCCCTGGAAGCGCGTTTTGCCAACAATTCTACAAGCCTGCTTTTACTCATTCCTGCCCATTTTATCTATAAAGACAATGGGTATTTATAAAAACCCTTAGCTGGATTAAACTTTTTTTTGAGGATGCATTGCCGGCTGTTTCTATAAACCGGCGGCCTTTTTTATTCCGGTAAAATCGGATAGCATTCCTTCAAGACATTCTGCTAAACGATTGTAAGCTAATGTCATATGTGCTTCTACTGTCTTGGGAGAGATAGACAGCAATTGGGCAACTTCTTTATATTTAAGCCCTTCTTCTTTTATAAGACGAAAGATCAGACGGCATTTTTCAGGAAGCTCATTAATAGCAGCTTCAATCTGCCGGAGATTTTCTTTCTGGATCGTCCCTGACTCTGGATTATGCAGATAAATAATTTCTTCTGTATCAGCCAAGCTGTCGAAAGCGGCTCTTTTCATGCTTCGAAAATAATTAATGTCTGTATGCTTGGTAGCTGTATATAAATAATAGGAGAAGTTGGTTATCGCGGGCAGGGTCTTTCGGTTAGACCATATTTTAATAAAAACGTCTTCAACTACCTCCTCAGATAATTGCTTGTGGTTAAGAAAAGTATTAGCATAAGAAAGGAGGCGGGGTAAAAAATGCTGATAGAGCTTTTTAAACGCCTGCTGGTCATCTTTTTCTGCTATTGCAATTAAATATGCGGAGGTATTGGTTTGTACCATGTATATTGTTAAAAATAGCTTTTTTTTAACAATTGAGAAGTTTTAGTTAATAAAAATTTAATAATGGGAAAAAGATTCCCCGTAATTGGCTCGTATACCGGTGTAGATTTTAACTGATTTTTTAAGTTTAAACAAGCTGTTTATTAGTATCGGACAGGCTCATCAAAAGATGTTGCGTATGCTTTTGAAAAGTTGATACTTTTAACGGTGCCTGCTACATACTCTATGCCACCCCAGATATGTTTCAGATATACGGGATCAGAATAGTCTTTTTTATCATGGCCTAAAGTGGTACACCAGGTAATGCCACCATCAAAATCATGTACCCAGGCGCTGGGAAAATATTTCGCATACAGGCCGGCATTTTTTGCTAATGTTTCTTTTTGCTTAACATCGCTGGTGTCAATAGTAGAGAAATCATTTACCATTAATGCCCTGGGGCCGGGATACAGTTCTTTTGCAAAATAACATTCATCCGCTTTCTGCCATACGGCGGGAGTGCCCTTCATTGAAGGATGCTTTGTATCTATAACCCGTACAGTAAAAGTCTGAAATCTGGCATGCCAGGAAAAAGTGCCGCCCAGCATCATTTTAAACCATTCCCACCTGCGCTCGGTTCCTGTAACAGAATGGATACCTACAAAACCGCCGCCTGCCTCAATATATCTTCTGAAAGCCAGCCTTTGCACATCCGTATCAAAAATATCATTATTTGTGCTCGTGAAAATGATCATGCGATATTGTTTCAGGTTATCTTCTGTCATTACAGAAGGGTTAGATGAAGTATCTACCCTGAAACCATGTTGCTTGCCAAAATCAATAATAGCCTGTGCTGCATAAGGGATATTATCATGCACATACCCTTTGCCGTTTTTTTTGTACACCAGTACCCGTACGTTTTTCCAGCTTACTTTGGATTGCGCATATAAAGCGGGGGACAAAAAGGTGAGAATGAAGGTAAGGGCTATGATTGATTTTGCAATTTGTTTCATATATAAGCTTTTGTTTTTGATAGTACGATACAACAGATTGCGGACGTATTATTTTTGAATTTTCAAAACAGGCGGATGCGCAAAAGATTGCCAGGCTTCTTCAGCCTGCTGTTTGGATAGCTGGTTGTCAAAAACAAGCATCCTGTATTTCAGGAGATAGGTTTTACCAGGCTCCAGCAACCAGTCTTTATTTTTAGTGGGAGAGAAATTGAGGAATACATCACCGCGACCATTCATGTTCTCGGGCCATACTCTTAATGGCTCGGGGTGGTTATAGTTGGAAGGGTAGCTCATCATTTCTAATCCGCCGTAATCCTTATCCAGGCTGCCTTGCGTAAGGCACCAGCGTGCAGTGCTGCCATCGGCTTCTTTACGGTTCTTTCCTTCGGATGTAAGTGTAACGCTGTTGTTCCTGTTCCACAGTTCAGTAGCTCTTATACCCAACCCGCCGTATCGGTATTCCAGCAACAATACCGGGCTTGAGCCGGCGCAGCTCAATTGGGATGTGATATCTAAAATATAATACGGATCTGCTGGCTGCTGCCTGTATATCCTGATGGTTTGTACTTCATTAATAGCCGTTTTTTGTGATCCGTCTTTTTTAAAAGCCACATGTTCGTGCAAGGCGCTAAAACCGGCATACACATTGCCTTTTTCAATAGTGCCAAAGCCTGAGAAACGAACAGTACCTTTCCGGTCTTTCAGGTTCCAGAAATCCAGCGTATCTTTTTCAAAAAGCACATGCGTCCAGGGGTTCCACATGCCCCAGTGATGATAATGATCTGGTGCGTTAATACGTGTAAGCGCATGGCCCGAAGGGGTATTGAGCGGATGGATAAAACCGCTTCTTTTGTAGGCGGTATCAATTCCTTTAGGCGGATATACTGTTTTGAAATTGTATTGAAGAAGGTCTTTTGCCCAGCTTGAAATAACCAGCGCTCCATCTTTTTCTGTTACCTGTAAAGTTTGCGCTGCGGGCTGTGATGCTGAACGTACCAACTCAAAAGTCCTTACCGGTTTTGCAGCAGGTGTGATCATCCAATGCAATGTGCGGCTGTTGCCTGCTGCTTCTACCTGGAAAGGGGTATTGATTTTTTTACCATTAACAATTTCAAATAATTGCAAGCTGCTGTCGGCAATATGGGTAAGCGCATCAAGGTTCGCTTGCATGGGTATATTCAGCTTTTCCTTACCGGAAGTGGTTACCTGCAGGGTGGCAATACGCTGCCCCTGTAGCGTGAGCGTTAGCAGGGTGAAGAACAGTGCAGCACAGGAGGTATAACTATATTGCTTCATTATTTGTTGGATGCAGACTTTTTAGCCAGGTCTAATGCAGATGTTGTGATGTAATATTTAGTGATCATATTAGGTACTTCCCAGTTGGGCAGCTTTCCCTCATTTAGGTATTTGAGATAGCTTTCTGTTACCTGGGCAAAATGTGCTTCGTGACCGGTATTATATTTTTCAGGCACTACTGTCTGCCATCCCGCACCAGCTTTTTTAATTTCTATACCAGGATATTTAGCCTGTATGGTAGCCAAGGCATCAGTAAGGTCCTTTTCAAATGAAGCGTCATCTTTTTTAACAGGTTCAATATATAATACCGGTTTAAAGTTTTGCTCCTTACCCTGTTTTATGACCAGGTTGGCGCGTGTACCCCGCATAATTGAGTAATGCGTGTCGCCTGTTCCTTCCGGCGCTTTATAACCCCATGTTACTGAAACCCTGGCATGTACGCCACGCAGCTTATAATTGATCTCTCCATTGCTAAACACGTTTAAGGTAGTATCGTTGCTGAGGTCTTTTTCCAGGTAACCGGGAAAGCTGTTTTGCTTTGTGATGGCGCTGAACTGGCTTAATGTTATTGCAGTAGGCCAGCGTTTGGCCGAAACCATCTCTACGTCTTTGGTATAGTCCATTGTCTGGCCGGGAAAACATTCCCATTGTACCAGGTCTACCAGATGCGTAGTTACGTCTACAATGCCTTCACCTTCCTGCGTTACGTCCATAAACCATGGCGGGCGCTGCAGCACATTGCCCGATACAAATTTGTAAAAGTAGTGAACGCTTTCTTTAGTAACAGCAGGGTTGGCGGGTGTTCCTTTTTCCAGCTCACCAAATACATTTTTTATTTGCGAAAATTCGCGCTGGAGGACGGTGTTGATCTCAAAGCGCTCGGTCATGATATCATAAAGCAATACTTTTTTCTCATCAGCTTTAGCGAAAGCTTTTTTCAGCAGTTCAAACCCTTCGGTATTGATAGCCATCGGCTTGTCTGCCAGCACATTCATTCCTGCATCAATGGTATTGAAGATGTATTCTGTTTTCTTCTGGTTGTTACCGGCCATTACTACAATGTTGCCTCCGCCCGGAAGAGCCGTTCGGACGGGTTTTTTCTCAGCGATCATCTTCTGGAAAAAATCAGCACCGGCATATACCTGTTCGTTCCAATGCGTGGGATTTTCTTCGCGTGAGTTATAAGCATTGATCCTGTCTAAATGCAATTGCAGATCGGGCCCTTCGGGAGCATATACATATACATTACTGTCTACATTGGGGTACATGCTTTTTTGCACCAGCGCCGCATGAAAATGGCCGGGATCCAGCGTTATAATTGTCATACCCGGGCCGGTGGTGCCCTGCTCTTTATTGCTGTTGCAGGCTATGACAGAGGAAAGAACAACTATAGGAAATATCTTTTTGATCATGTTTTTTAAGCTTAAAGAGACTTTGTAAGTAAAAGCAGTCCTGTAAGGTTTTTACTGGTCCGCCGTGGTGGAGGGTAGATCTATAGGTTTTAAAACCTTATAGATCTACTTTACATAATTTGTACCATAAGGGTGGCGTTGAGGCCTGCTTAACAGCTTGTTGGCTTCTACGTTGTTTTTGAAAACTTCCTTCACGGGGTCCCAATATAATTTTGTACCCATTTTCATTGCTGCAAAAGCCACCAGGCAGGCACTGCACGAGCGGTGCGCTACTTCAGCGGGGCTGATAGTTGTTTTCTTGTTTTGGATACAATCCAGCCAGTTCTTATGCTGCTCGGGGCTTTCGTATAAATGTACTTCATTGGGTTTGATTACCGATTTTAAGATCGCAGGATTACTGGCATTGAATGCTTTATTTTCTTTTTCCTGGCCGGTTGTAGGATCGGTTGCTGTAACTCCCACGTTGCCCCGCGATACAAATATCCATCCATCGGACCCAACAAATTTAACGCCGTTGGGGTTTTTACTATTGATAAACATAGTAACACCATTAGCGTATTTGGCGGTTACCTCATAATCGCCATGCACGTTCCACAGGCCGGCTTTAGGGAAGTCGGCAGATCCTGTTACTTCTATCGGTCCTGTCAGTTCTGTATTCATACCCCAATGAGCAATATCAATATGATGCACACCCCAGCCGGTGATCATACCGGCGCCAAATTGTTCCAGCCTCAGCCAGCCCGGCCTTGAATCAAGATCGGTAGGGTGGTGCACCCTGTCTTGGGTATAATAAATATAAGGTGTAGAACCCAGCCACATATCATAATCCAGGCCGGCGGGAATGGGCATTTCGGCAGCGTTGCCACCGGGCGGATCTGCTGGCAGGCCTACATGTACTTCTTTCAGTTTGCCTATGCGACCATTGCGTACCAGCTCACAGGCTTTTTTAAACTGCGGCCAGGGCGATACAGAGCGTTGTTGGCTGCCTAATTGAAATACAACCCCCGACTTACGTACTGCGTTGCTCATGGAGCGGCCTTCTTCTATAGTAAGAGAAGTTGGTTTTTGCAGGTAGATGTGTTTGCCGGCCAAAGCTGCTTCCATTGCAGGCTGGGCATGCCAATGATCGGGTGTGCTGATGATCACTGCATCAATATCTTTATTGGCCAGCAGATCGTGATAATCATTGTATAGCTGTACGTCTATATAATTTTCCTTACCTGTTTTTTTTGCGTACCAGCCTTCTATCAGCTTTTTACCGCTGTCTCTTCTGTAGCTGTCTACATCAGCAATAGCTACCAGCCTTGCTATATCGTTTTTAAAAGTTTCCGGTAAATCATGTGTGCGTGCAATACGCCCGCAGCCTATTTGTCCTATATTGATCTTATTGCTTGGAGCATTTTTGCCAAATACCGAGGAAGGTACAATAGCAGGCGCGCCGCTGAATACGAGCGCCCCGGCAGATAAGCTGAGCGAATTTTTAAGAAAGGTTCTCCTGCTTTTGACAGCGTGCGGTTTTGCCATTGCAATCGTTTTTAAAAGAGTTGAGTTGAAAATGTATCGTTAAATAAAAGTAACGCTTTCTAAGGTACAGCTTAAATACTTGTTGTACCTGTATTCCTGTTATTAATTCTATTTACAACGTTTGAATAAAATAAGGGAGCCTCTCAAAATTAAATGGAGAAGGCTCCCTTCAAACAAACTAAATGACTATTCATTTATAAATGTTGTTTACTTAGCATTGGTGCATTTGCGGGTGATAATACCAACATCTTAAGTAAACGACATTGATTCATTTATTGAAAGAACTTGTTTTACTCTACTTTCAACGGTGGCACATTTTTTTCTGCACCGGGATAACCAATATTTTGATTGATGAGGCCTTTAATATTTGTAGTGATAACAGTAGACGGAACAGGCCAAAGTATATGATGTACACTTATTTTATATTCGGCCCATTTATGCTTCACGCCTTTATTGTAAAAATTGTTTTTTGAAACCACCCGGTCATACCAGAAGTTGATGCCTGTTTGTTTTATATTTGAATTGGTACCACCAGGCCCGCTGATATTATTCAGGTTATATACATGACCCCCGAAGATCTCGCAGGGTTTGCCTGTTTTGGCGTAGATATAAGAAATTCTAACCAGTTCAATGTGCCTGTTTTCTTCATAATACAGCTCGCGTGCTCTTTCGTCCAGTATCTCGCCAATGTTGATATCTGCAGCGGTTAAAGGACTGGCGCCTGCTCTTGTACGAACCTCATTGAGGGCTGTGGCAGCATCGGCAGGCTGATTTTTCCAGTAATAGGCTTCCGCAAGCAGTAAATATACTTCGGCGGAGCGGTAAATATACCAGGGCGTTTCGCCGCCCGCCCACTGGGTTTGCAGGGGATCTGGCACAAAAACTTTATAGTGTGGCCAAGGGTACCAGCAGCGGATGGTATCTTCCACGCTCATGGATACTGGTTTCACCATATTTTTACCATACCAGGGGCTGTTGTTTTTCTTTAGATCGGGGTGATTGTATTTCAGGTCTTCCATTCGCTTCCAGCTATCGTGGTTGAAAATTCCCCTCATATCGGTTGCTTCTTTATCGGCGCGCCATATTTCGTTGGTGAAATACCATGTAGAACGGAGTCTGCCAATGCCTCTTCCGTAAGTTTTGTTCAGGTTCAATTCCGGATCTGTTTCACCGGCGGCAGGGTCAACATTGGTGCCTGTTTTACCATCGGGCGTTTTCACGTTTCCACTATTCCAGAACGGCACTGCATTGCGCATGGTTTGTATGCGATCTGACCCTGTAATCTCAGGATATGCGACCACATACATTAACCCTTCTGTATTGGACATGTCTAATTTTGCCTCTACGCTGTGGAGGTCAAACATCAGGTTGGTATTGGGTTTGCTCTTATTGGTAGTAAAGCGCACTTTCATCAGCGGATGCGCTGCCACAATTTCTTTTCCTACTTGTATGGCGCGGTCAAAATCGCCAAGCACCATACTTACTTTCATGAGCAGCACACCGCAGGCCGACTTTGAAGTACGTCCGCGGTCCACTTTATCGGGTACCCACTGGTAAGCAAATTCCAGGTCTTTCTTCATTTTTTCCAGGATGCTCCACTTGTCATGAGAATAGAAATCATATTTGGGTTCGCTAATCTCATCACCAATAAAAGGTACATCGCCAAATTGGTGCGTTAATTTAAAGTACCGGTACGCCCTGTGAAAATATGCAGAGCCCAGCACCGCATTTTTATCGCTTTCCTTTGTGAAATTTACATTGTCTATTCTTGCAATAACAGAGTTGGCGTATTTAATGCCCTTATAGCCTTCGTACCAGTACCAGCCTACTTTGGTTGTATTGGCATCATTTAGCTTGGCATCGGGCATCAAAGAAATGTCCATATCCATTTGAGGACCTGCTTTGTCTGTTGATCCTTCTACTGCAACATCAGATTGGATAATTTCGGTAAGAATAGGAGAGGCATCGCCAAAATATTCGTGCCGCATATTTCTTTCACAGGTGGTAATGGCTGAATACATTCCCTGCATATCAGACAGGGCAATACCCGGCTCATAAAAGGAAAGAGGTTTAGGTGTGAGCCAGTCTTTTTTACAGGCGGCTAATGTTAACGCCACAAAGGAAAAAAAGAATAAACTTTTATATAATATATTTCGTTTCATAGCACAAGGAATTAAAGTGTTAAATTAAGGCTTAAATTATAGGTGCGTGGGGTGGGGTTGGCACCTGATTCCGGATCTCCAAATTTCCAGTTCGGCGCCCAGTATGCTGCATTTCTTACCGAGGCAGATATTCTAAGTGCTTGTACCTGTATTTTGTTTAGCCAGTCTCTTGGAACGGTGTAGGTCAATGCAATATTATCAAGGCGTATAAAAGATCGATCCACATAATTATCGCCAAGGTTTTTAGATCCTATACGGGCGTAATCGCTGATAGGGTTATCCGGTGTCCATCTGGGCATTGCATAATCGGTTGTTCTGTCGGTAAAGCCCGAATTGTTGGCTGCCCGGTTAAGCGTACCTTTTTGTCCCCAATTAGAATAGATAAAGATGGACAGGTTGAAATTCTTATAGTCAAAATCATTTCTCCATGACCAGCGAAAACGGGGCGTATTGTAACCCATGAAGATCTTGTCATCATTTGACAGGATGCTATCGCCATTCCGGTCAAAGTATTTGAAATCACCGGGCTGGTTGCCATATTTTGTTGCCGCTTTTTCTTCTCCAAGCTGCCAAATACCTATGCGCTCATAATTCCAGTAACGGTCCGGGTCCTGGCCAATAAACCACCCATTCTTAATATCATCCGCTTCTTTCTGGCCAATTACATTGCCATTGGCGTCTTTCACATCTATCATATCACCATACAGGCTTACAATTTTCCTGCGGTTCAGCATAAATATGAAGGAAGAGTTCCAATTGAAATCACTTTTTTGAACAATTTTGCCATTAATGGTAAGATCAAAACCTTTATTCTCCATCTTTCCCAGGTTGGCTGCCACGCTGTTAAATCCTATGATCTCTGGTAATACTCGCTCCACCAGCAGGTCGTGTGTTGTAGCAATATAGCCATCAATTGAACCACTCAGCCGGCCTTTAAACATGGAAAAGTCAAAACCGAGATTGTAAGATTCTTTGCTTTCCCATTTCAATCCCAGGTTGGCCATCCGGTTTACATAAAGCTGTGAATACACATACAGCTTACCGCTTTGATCTATATAGGGATGCAGACCGGAGGTCATATCAGATAGCGCATCATATATACCGATATCCCTGTTCCCGTTTTGACCCCAGGACAATCTAAGCTTGGCCTGATCTAACCAGGTTGAAGTTGATTTCATAAATTTTTCTTCAGCGAAGTCCCATGCAAAAGCAAGGGCCGGGAAAGTGGCACGCGGATTTTGAGCGCCAAAAGCAGAATAACCATCACGCCTTATTGAAGCGGTTAACATGTATTTATCCATAAATGAATAGAATACTCTTCCCATCAGTGCATCGCCGGTCCTGTAAGTGTCTTCGCTTTCGTTTTTGGGAACTGATCCTGCCTGGAGCCTGTGATAGCCCAATATATCGCTGGGACTATAATTAGAGGTGGTGGCTTTGGTTCTCCAGAACTGGCCTTTTTCGGCGTTTTGAAGTAAGGTCACTTCCAGGTTGTGCACATCAAAACGGCGCTTCCACCTCAGCACATTGTCAATTTGCCAGTTAAAGGTTTTTTCAAATGTGCGTTCACTGCTTCCACCATTAGCTGTCCATTCGGGGTTTTTGGAAGACTCGTGATTATAGTATTCCCGCCATACAAAGGAGGGTGTATAAGTTGATTGGAATTCGATCCCGAAAGGAAGGTTGATTATGCCGTACAAACTTGAATTTAAGGTATTATACATATCCTTCCTGTCACGGTAAAGGTTATCATGAAAAGGGTTTACCGGGGTGGCGTCACCTGTTGGTTTTCTCCTGAACAGGCTATTGGGATCATCCAGGTTATTGGAGCCGTAGGGTGAAATGTTGGTCATCTGGCCCCAGTCTGCAGACAGGAAACCTTCATTTCTCACTGCGAAATTGGTATTGGCTCCTACTTTTAAGAAAGAAGTGATCTTAGACTCCAGGTTCAGTCTTGTACGGAAATTGGTGTACCGGTTCCCCACAATAACACCTTCACGATCCACATAGTTTAATGAAAAATAGTAATTGGAGTTATCATTCCTGTTGGAAACACTAACTGCATAATCCTGCTGAAATCCTTTCCGGAATACCAGGTCCTGCCAGTTGGTGATTTTATTACTCAGGTAGTTTTCGATCTCCGGCGCTTTTAGCTCAAGCCGGGAAAGCCACATGCGAATCGCTTGCTCTTCTGTAACAGATGTTACCTGTAATTTAGGATCAAGATCGTAGTTGTACCAATCCACCTGGTTTACGCTGTTTAGTTTGCGGGGATCTACAAATTTTTCAGGGTATTTCTGGTGATAAGCGTCATTGTTTTTGCCTATTTCATAGTCGTAGCGCCATTTTAAAAATTCATCGGCGCTCATTACACGGGGCAATCCTGCTTCTTCTACAAACCCTAAATTCCCGTTGAAGGTGATTTTTGGCTTACCGCTAGTTCCTTTTTTGGTGGTGATCAATATAACACCGTTGGCCGCCCGTGCACCAAACACAGCCGTGGCGCTCGCATCTTTTAAGATATCAATGGATTGGATATCGTTGGGATTGATGTCGGTAAAAGACCCGTCAAATATTACGCCGTCTACCACATTCAAAGGGCTGTTGCCAGCTTTGAGTGTGCCACTGCCCCTTATCAGAAAAGAGGCGTCTGCTTTGGCATTGTTTCCCATTCCCACAATAATGCCTGCGGCATTTCCCCTCAGCAGATCCTGGATAGAACGGGGCGCTTCTTTTTCAAGCTGTGTTGTTTTTACAGTGGCTACGGATCCGGTAACGTCCTTCCGGCGGGCAGTGGCGTATCCTATGGATACTATTTCATCCAGTTCGGACACAACAGGAACCAGTGTTACATTAACTGGACCGTTGTCTCCTGCTGTTACTTCCCGGCTGCCATAGCCAGCGTGGCTAAATGTAAGTGTGGCATTGGCCGGAACATTACGAAGCTGATAACGGCCGTCTTCATCTGTTACCGTGCCTGATGGAGAGCTGCTTACGGCAACAGTCACTCCCTGCATCGGTTGTTGTTTGTCGTCCGTAACGCGCCCGCCAACATCGCGGGTTTGCGAAAACCCCGTAAGGGGTAATAAGAACATTGTAAAAAGAAAGGCAAAAAATAACAGCACGCTCCGTTGCTGTAACCGGAAGGTTTTTTCTCTCATAACTATAAAGCTTTAATCATTTAATAGTTGGCATGCAGTAGCCCATTAATTTTCATACTGGCAAAACCAGGCAAACAATACTCAGACCAAGATAATGAAATTTGTTTATTCAGTATGAAATAAACTTCAAATACGGATTTACAACGTTTGAAATTGTTTAAGAGCGGGGAGTAGGTGCTTCAGGGCAAACATATTTAATTTTGCAGGTTTCTATGCTTTATGTCACTCCTTCGGCGTTTTTTTAACATGGTTACTCTTATTTTATAATTCTGTCAGCCCTGCCCGTCCGGCAGGCGGGCTTTCAGGCTTAATTGTCCGGTTATTTATAAACCCTGAAAGGGGTGAAATGATTATAAAAAAGACACATCACTTCAATTAAACCCTGAAAGGGTGATATTATTGGCTTTGGACTTGAATTTAAGATGCGTTTGCCCTGCAGGTGCTTATTTAAGCAGACCTGAATAATATTTTATTATTATATTACAATAGTGAAAAAGGTTATTACAATAAAAGATATTGCAAAGAAGCTGAATATGTCGGTTTCTACTGTTTCCAAGGCTCTTAACAATCATCCTCTAATCAGCACTTTGACCAAAGAGCGGGTTAAAAAGCTTGCTGAAGAATGGAACTATATTCCTAATGAAGCAGCCCGCCATTTTAAACAGAGCAAATCTTTTACCATTGGCGTAATTATGCCCGACCTGCTGGATCAGTTTTATGTGCTTGCCATAAACGGGATAGAACAGGTTGCCAGTAAGAAAGGCTATAGCGTTATCATATCCCAAACTCATGAAAATACCGTAACGGAGGAAAAGCTGGTGGAAGATATGATTAAAAATCGTGTGGACGGGGTTATTATTACCGTTTCAAAAAATACAAAGAACACGGACAGGTTTCGGGGATTGATTCATGCAGGAATTCCGTTTGTTTTTTTTGCCAGGTATTATCCCGATCCGGAGTTTGATTATGTAACTACTGATAATGAAGGAGGGGCTGAAAAAGCAGTGGAGTTCCTGCTGGAACGTGGCCACCAAAGAATAGCCCATTTAATGGGTCCTTCATTTTTGTGGAACAGTGTACAACGTTTTAAAGGCTATAAAGAAGCTTTGACAAAGCGCCGTATTCCTTATGATCCGGCCTTGGTAGAAGAAGTAGATCTTTCCTTAGAGCAAACTTTTTCTGCTGTAAAAAAGCTGATGGAGATAAGCAATCCGCCTACGGCTTTTTTCACTTTTAAAAATTACATCAGTTTAGACGTAATTAAAGTACTTAAAGAGTTGTTTCCCCGGCGTCTTAAAAATACAGAAATAGTAGGATTTGGCAACCTGCCTTTGATCCAGTACCTGGATTTTAAACCGGTTGCTTCTATTGACGAAAATTCTTTTAAAATGGGAGTAAAGGCCGCGGAACTTATTTTTAGGAATATTGCTGAAAATGAAACAGAGCAGGACAGAAGCACCCGGCATCTTATAGTTCCCTGCAGGCTTATTATGCATTAAAAAGCCGCTTCGTTTTCAGAAGCGGCTTAATTAGGCGTCATCCTGTGCCAACCGGTTGGCTTCGGCAAGAATAATTCGATAAGAGGTTTAGCGAATTTCTTTTGTCCTATCGGAAACACAAGATGACATTATCTTCAATTTCAAAAAATTACTTTGCGAATGATATTATAACGAAAGATCTGCCAAAATGTTATGGAAGCAGCTGCTTAATAAAAGTTAAACTACTTTCCGGTCATTAACTTTCTTAAGTTCATCAGTCCATATCTCATTCTGCCCAAAGCTGTATTGATGCTGCATCCTGTCATGTCTGCAATTTCCTTAAAACTAAGATTGGCAAAATGCCTCAATATAATTACTTCTCTCTGCTCTTCGGGTAATTGCTCCAGGAGGTCTTTAGCTTTGCCCATGCTCTGTACTTTTATAATCTTATCTTCTGCATTCTGATCTGTGCAGTTAATAGTGTCCAATACTTCATTATCTGCACTGCTTTTTGCAAAAGGAAAACGTTTTAGCTTTCTGAAATAATCTACGCAGAGGTTATGCGCAATACGCATAGCCCAGGGTAAAAACTTACCTTCTTCCTTATATTTACCGCTCTTCAGCGTTTCTATGATCTTAATGAAAACATCCTGCGAAATATCTTCTGCATGATATTTGTCTTTAACAATAAAAAGTATGGTATTAAAAAGCCTGTCCTTATATCTCTCAAGTAATGAATCGAGTGCCGATTCGTTACCACTTGTAAACAAGTGTATAAGCTCATTGTCGCTCTTTTTTATATCTGTAGTCATTACTTTTTAGAAATTAAAATAGTCAGAATTCCTTTTCTCACGCTCCGGTCTTACCTCATTTAATTTTTAACTCCTGCAAAGCACCCGAAAAAATGCTCAATATTGTTAAAAATTTTGTTAAAATTACAATTATTCCATTTTAAGTTGTTGGTAGTCAATATTGTTATTTTGATACTACGATTGCAGAAGGGGGTGTAGCACCGGTGTAAAAAGCATAGCAAACATTTATTTTCCTAAACAAATTTGCTGCTACATTTGTAAGCATCAAAAGTAAATTTTTATAATGGCCGCAGATAAGCATACAAACGGAGAAATACTGATCAAAGGAGCGCGTGTTCATAACCTTAAGAATGTAACGGTAAGTTTTCCGAGGAATAAATTTATTGTGGTTACCGGGGTATCAGGGTCAGGAAAATCTTCCTTAACCATTGATACATTATATGCCGAAGGGCAGCGGCGCTATGCCGAAAGTTTAAGCGCCTATGCCAGGCAGTTCTTAAACCGTATGAATAAGCCCGATGTGGATTATATAAAGGGTTTATGTCCCGCCATTGCAATTGAGCAGAAAGTAATTACCCGCACTCCCAGAAGCACTGTGGGCACCATGACAGAAATATATGATTACCTGCGTTTGTTATTTGCCAGGGCCGGATCTACTATTTCCCCGGTTTCTGGTAAAGAAGTAAAAAAAGACGATGTTGCGGATGTTATTGAAGCCGTCCGGCAATTACAGGAAGGGGATAAGGTATTCATACTCGTAAAATTTAAGCAGCACCGTAA
>JAPUDO010000124.1 GCA_027493055.1 Niabella sp.
TCTTTTCTTATGCTCTTTTTTAGTTCTCACATTTTCTCGCAACTTGGGTTAATTATCAAATTTTTATACCCTCTAATTTTTATTTATCAGTTTTTATGGATTACCAAAATGTATCAGATTTTAGGTGAGTATTTCAATTGAATTTTTCATATTTTATTGTATTCTAAATTATTGCCCTTCTTTTTCTGCAACCTTAGAGGATTCGAATCTCAGATCATACGCTTACGGGTTGCCTTTTTATAGCCTTATTATTGCCGTTCCAAGTCTTAACAGAATTAAGCTTCGACCTCTTGTTTATGTACTAATGTTTTGGATTATTCTTTAGCGCCGAGTCTTATAACTTATACCTTAATGAAGCAATAGGCACTTTTTGCAGCAATTATTGTCATAGCAATATCAGAAATGGTTCATCCCAGTGCAACATTAACAAATTGAAATATAATAGCTGATCCCCAAATATTCATCAATAGAAAATCATGAACCTGCTACACCAATTACAATAATTTTACCGTTAAAACTGATCACCAATTCTATATCATTTATCTTTACGATCTTGGTCTTTTTATCCAGCTTATCTGCAACACCTACTACCATCGTACGGCCATTATAAGTAATTAGTGCTGTTCTTTTCCTTGTAGCAGGGTTATAGATGTACCCATTGTACTTCACTGCTGGTTGTGGATCAATAGGGGCTTGGGTTACAGGTGGTACATGGGTGGCTGGTAGCGTATTAACTGGCTCGGATAATGGTTGCGTTTCAATTATAGTATCTTCCTCTATTTCAATCTCATTAAAAAAAGGATCAGCGTAATTGTCAGCAAGAAGCCTATAAGTTGTATCTATGTTGCTTTTGACAAGAGGCTTATGTACCTGTTGTGGTTCAGAGATATCATCGCCAGATAACCCGCTTACTACTTTATAAATAATTAATCCCCAAATCAGCACTGCCAGGCCAATAAGCACATACTTTGTATTGGGGCTGTTTTTCAAAACTTAATTTTTCATTTAGTTATAGAATTTGCTTTTTACTCTATATCAGCTATTGTATAATTAATGTCCGGGGATTACTGTATTTACCGATATAGCTGCTATTAACAGCCCTCACCCGCCATTGGTATGCTTTCTTTCCTTTTAAAGCCACTTCCACAAGATTACCTGCTGTAATTGAATCCACATACAAGGTTATTATTGAGTCAAATCGGGGAGAAACGATCTGCAACTGGTAATCTGCCAAAGATTTGATATGTTCCCATGCAAATTTCTGTACACTATCAGCACTTACCACGCTATCGGAAGGAGCTACCAATACTACAAGTTCCTTACTAATATCCTGCTCAAAGACCTCATCACAACTATAAAAGGCTACAGCTACGAACAAACAAATTAACAGAGATCTATAACAATATTGCTTAGCCATTGTAAACACTTTACTTTTTGATCACATTCTGAACATAAAAACCACAATCTAATTCAAAGTCATGCCCGCTGCCAGTTTTCTTTTTTTGAAAATCAAGGGAGGCTATCCGGCATATTTTGCTAACCTGCTCCAACTCATATACCAACTTTAAAATACTCTTAAAATCACCCTGCACTACTACCTTTCTTGTCCATACATTTTGTACGCTTAATCCCAAAGGTTTATACTCCTTAAAGTTAAGGCCCAACTCATTGCAGCTTAGGTTCATTGTTGCAATCACATGGGCATCCATAACAGCGCTATCAAGCATGTACTGTTTTTTCCAACCATTAACTGCGTCCAGCTTTGAATCGTAAATGGCAACGCTATCTTTCCTTAAAAGACTTAACTGTACTTTTTCCTTATTATTATGAAACTCGCTGATCGTTGTGAATGTTTTTTTAAAAGCAAGCAGGTAGCAAATTATGAACAAGGGTAATACAGACCACAAAAGCAACTGCCACTTAGCCCTGTAGTCATTTTTTCCTGATATATCAAAGTACTTCAGCATTATTATCTTTATGATTGTATAGTTATTTCTATTATAAAAATAGCAGCCGCTATTTCGGCCTTATAGACATAGTTTTTAATGGCCACTGCCTGGATACCATTTATATTTTTTACGGCCCTGCTAAAAGTTTCAAGCTCAGTAGGATCTATAGATTCGCCCGATATCAAAATCTTCTCTCGTGTGAAAATATAATCGCTAACGTTGACACTTTCATGTAAGGGGGCAGCCTGTATGCTCGTAAGACTTACTGAAGGGGGAACTAATGCGGCCACCCTATCTATAAAATAACCATACATGGTAACCTGATTCCAGCCCGACCGCATAAAAAAATTATAGGACGAATCCACACGAATATTGGCATCAAGACTGTGTTTAAGTTGAACATTGGTCATTGCATTACTTTGAACCAGTTTAATGTTTTTAGAATAGTAATGGTTGAAAACAAAAAAATTGATCAGCAATAAAGTAAGCATGGTTACAAGCACTGCCCAGCCGGTAAACTGGAAAATCTTATAATACACATAGTCTTTTTGAAGATAATTGATCTCAGGGGCTTTAATATCACTATGCACCTTGTCTGCTGGCATAGACAGAAGGTTAAGAGCTGCTCCCAAAGCCAGTACCTGATTAGTGTTATAATACATTTCGCCTATTTCTATTTCTTTATAAATAGCGGGCTTATAGTTCTCATGAACTACTGAAACAATTTTTCTCTCCTTGACTTCTATACGCAACGTTGGTACATGAAGTTCAATAAACTCCTTATACAAAAAAGTGAGCACCGCATTAACAGGATTAGTGCCTAATGTTAGCGCCATAATCCTAATACCTATATCGCGGATCTCTTTAATCACCCCCTCTATGAAGGCTCTCCTGGCTATATAAACGATATTGTCTTCGCTATCAATATCGTGAAGGGTATATAGAAAATCATGAGGATTGGCACCGGGAAATAAATTGCTGACCAGGTTATCTGTTAGTTTTCCTTTGTTAGTACGCATCAGCACCCCTTTACCATTTAATACTACAGTAACTGGTATATTTTTAGGTAGCTTATCTGTTAGGTCTTTAAAACGGGTTATCCGTTCTATGGCTTTCACCTTAGTAACCTGACCTCTCAATATTTTCAGATGAACTCCGCTAATTACCATACTTCCATCGTCCATAAAATGGATATCAAGGCCGATGGCCTGTTGCAGGGTAATGATATTATTACGTATATAGCGGATCACAAAAACTAATTATATATAATGGTGGGCCTGATAAACACTATTGATACAACTTTTGTATTTCTGTTAGTTCTTGAACTAAATAACCATTTCAGTACAGGAATTCGGCTCAGGAAAGGTATGCCGGAGGCACTTTCCCCTTTTTCCATTCGCTCAATGCCTCCCAATAAGACCATCTCATCATTCTTCACCCTTATTGTTGAATTGAACTTGCTGGTTGAAGTTGGTGGTGGCGTTTTAATATCAGTTTCTGCAGTGAAATTAGTAATATCCATTTCCATATTAAGCGTTACATCTTCGTCTGCAGAAACAAAAGGCTTTATTGATAAGTAAAGGTTGGCCTCAACGGGATAAAACTGTTGGGTTTCAATAACAGAGGGAGTTAATGCCCCCACTGTATTCTGCGTTGATACAGCATAATACCGGGTACTACCAATACTTAAAGTGGCTGGGTGCCCATTTAATGTGGAAAGCTTGGGTGTTTGCCTTGCTTCTACATGATCCAGTTGCTCCATTGCCTGCAGGGTAACATAAAAATCGGGCGTTACACGTCCCAGGTTAAATACATTGTTTAACCCTATCTGGTTTATAAAACGGTTAATGCTGCCTGAGCTTAATGTGAAGTTTAAACCGTTAAGAAGAGTGCCGCCTGTTGGTATAGAATCGCCCGGCATATGAATCCCCGCTTTTACACCTGCCTGTGTACTTCTTCCCTTGGATACGTCCATTATAATTACTTCTATGGTTATCATCGGTACTTTCCTGTCTATTTGCTTTACCAATGCCTCTATTTTATTCATCTGGGGTTCAGAGCCGGTTATCAAAAAAGCGTTCAATTCGCTGAATTCCTTTAAAGTCACCTCTTTTTTCAGATCGTCAGGTAAAAAATGTCCTAAAGAATCCACGCTCCTGTGGTACAGCTGAACCAGGCGCTGGCTTTTGATGCCATCAAAATTCCTTTCACCAATCATATATACTTCGTTCTCTTTAGAAAAAGAATAGGGCGTTCCTAACAAAATTTTATTCAAAGCCTGTGCATAGGTGAGATTGCGGGCTTCGGCGGTTATATTCCCTTTCAGCTCTGCATATATAAAGTAAGGGATACCGGCCTGCTCTGAAATATTTTTTACCAGGTCTTTAAGCGGCGTATTTACAGCGCTGATATGGAGCAGCCGTTCATTACCTATCTGCTCTGCATCAACGGATAGCCTGCCGGGAGCATTACTATTATTATCTTTAGATATGGTGCGGGCTATGGTATAATTGGGATTAGTTCTGCCAGGATTTTTTGTTACATACTCTTCATCCTCCGCCAGCGACTCCAGCATATAGGTCTGCTCGTCTGTTTTATTAAACTTTAGCCTGTTGCTCCAGCACATTTGCTCTATAGCATTACCCACAGGCATATCTTTTATAAAAACCGTTATTTGCTTATTAAGTGCATTGGGCAATACCACAACATTTACACCGCTCAGCCCTGTTATTTTTTTGGCTACCTGCAATAAGGTATCATTCTGAAGATCTAAGGTTATTTTCCTTTCGGTGTTATTATAAGTAATATTCAGCTCTTTGGGAGGAGGTGGCAGGTCCAGCCGGGGATCCCTGTAATTACGCACATTGAGGATCGTTCCCATAAAATCATAATCCAGGTTATATTGCTGAGCTAAAAAAGATAATACTTCCTGAACCGTAACTCCTGAAAAATGATTAGTCATAGTTTGTTTTACATCCGGCGCAATATTAATATTAAGCTTATAGGATTGTGCCAGGCCACGCATAAAATCGGCAATAGCTACACCCGAAACGTTCATTTCTATTTTCTGCCCCAGGCCAGGCAGGTCCTGCGACAGGCTATTAAGCCGGGAGCGGATATCGGCCAGACGGTCTGTATTTTGTGCGTAAAGGCTAACCACCGACAGGCAAAACGATACCAAGACTATCGTCAATTTTACTTTCGGTAAAGCTTTAGCTGAATCTACTATCATTTTTAAACGAGTTAACCGGGCATACCAGTAGCGCCGTTACCTAATATTGCTTCAGTGGGTAAAGGTTAAAGGGCTTAATATAAATCAACTCTTTTACTCAATGCTTAAGCTGCTCTCAAAGCTAATGAGGTTAACTAACAAAAAAAATACGTAGTAGTACGTATTTTTTTTTAATAATTAGGCCTGGGAGAAGAAGAGTAGTTAATTAATAGCTGTCCGGGAATGTGTGGAGGGGAGCGCTTACGCAATAGACCTTTTGCATAAATATTCATTCACATATGTGTAAAATAAAAGGGTGGTAAGTTTGTTTATAATGCGTGCGGTTGGCCGCATCGTAACGGTATTCATAATGCCTGATATTATCACTCAGGCTTTTTCCCCGCCAGCTCATGCCGGAGATATTTCCGTTATACTGCGCCTGGAAATTTGACCCCGAAAAACAGGGAGCCCTGTCGTAAGTAAGCTCATAGCCAAATTTGTTGGCTATGGTGATACTGTTAACATAATTACGGTTCATACCCAGTAGCCAGCCCCTTATATTATAGTCATAAGCCAGCGTCTCTATGGTAGTACTGCCCGCTACCCCCAGCTTTTTGGTCTTCAGCTGCCCCAATGCATCATAGCTGTTTTGGGCAATGATCTTATCTCTGCTCTGCACGCTACTGCTGTTGTCTATTACGTTTTTGGTGGTTTGGGTTATCCTTCCCACCGGCGTACCGGTTATCTGCTTAGGCAAATTTAACTCATAAAAGCATAAACTATAATAACAGAAATCACAGGTCAGCTCTCACACTTATACCTGCTACAGACCTGTACAAGAGTAACGACACAATATTCAGGAATATTTTAATTTTCATTTAAAAGTAATTCTGAATAAAATTTAAAAGTGAATTTTTGTAAGATAACAGATTGGATGTCTAAACTAAAGTAGCTCTAATTTTTATCAAAACTATTGACACAAATGCATAAAAAAAAATACACATTGATACGTTTTTTTCAAAAAACTTTATAGGATCTGCCGGTATAATTGTCTCCCCTAAAGCTTTTGGGTCGCTGCAGAACCATCTCGCCACAAACTACCCTTTCTATAATATCCGCCTTCATCATTAAAAATAGCTGGTGTTCCTTTATTTGCAGCATGGTAAACTCCTGACCGGACAGAAAGTTTGTAAAGAATAACAAGACAAAAAGGGATACACTTCTTATATGTCAGCCTTTTTAGTCTAGATTTCTTGACCACTCATTCAGAGTGATTTGAATTTGCCTAACCGGTTTTTTATTTCCTGATTCTCCTTTCTGAGTTCTTTAATCATTATGTCCATGTCAATCAAATGTAAAGTCATTTCTTCTATCTTTTTAAGGAGTATTGCCTGGTTCCTTCCCAGGTCAACACCTTCTTCTTGCACCTCTTTTGCTGACGGCACTGCCGGTAAATGTTTATTAGTTTTTATAAAATCCCGCAATTGTTGTAATGGTAGCAGGTTATAGGAGGAATCAAACACATAATCAGGCCAGTTAGCAACTTCTACTTTAACTTCTTTAGCTCTCACTTTTCCATTAACAGACAGCCGCTCCTGCGGCGCCTCTGTCCCAATACCTACGCTGCCATTTACAAAATTGATATCGCCAAACTTGTTCCCATACGGCAGCTCAATTATGTTTGTTCCATTAAGAGGTTCATCAGCTGTTGTCCATCCCTGGAACCATGCAGGTATCTCCGACATACCATATGCAAATGCACCCACTGTAAATCGCTGAAAATATACTTTGTCATCAATAAAAATGACCACCTTCCCGTTTTCTTTTGCCAGATATACTTTTGGTGCATAATTGCCGGCAGATGAAATAGTAGGGTAATAAAAATTTTCATTATAGATATAATAAACAAGCTTAAGGTCTATTACACTGTTATTACGATAACTATATCCTACTATAGAAATAGTAGGCATTTGAGACCCATTTGCAAATGGCAGGTTCGTTCTTGTTTTTACGCCATGGGCTGGTGTATTGTTAAAAGCATAATTAAGAATATTGGGATAATTCTGTCCATGAACACTATACATAATAAGTGTCAAAACAGCAGCTGAAGTTATCTTTTTCATGATTTTATTTTTTATAGATATTAAAGAAGTGTAATAGAGTCCCTTAGTTCTTGAGAATAGTTTTTTTGAGTTGCCGTTGCAATGCTCGTATTTCAGCAGCCTGTTGATCATTTACTTTCTCCTGTTCAATAATATACAGTGTTAGTTCTTCAATCTTTTTCAATAACATCATTTGGTTCGAAGCAAGTTCCAATCCTTCTTTTTCAACCTGCTTTGCAGGCGGCACACCAGGTAAATGGTTGTTGACTTGAACAAACTTTTCAACCTCTTGCAAAGGCATCAATTTATACGATGGAGCAAACACATAATCGGGCCAGCCTGTGGCTTCCACTTTTACCTCCTTAGCCCGGATTTTTCCGTTTACAGACAGTTTCTCATCAGGGCTTGGAGTACCAATGCCTATATTACCACTACCTGTTATGGTCATCCTTCTTGTACCATTAGTAGAAAAATCCAGGTTATTATATCCATAAACATATATACCAAAGTCAGTTGCACTATTCCCATAGATGCTGCCATTGGATCCTACAATACCTATATCGGTACCGTTATTTTTAAACTTTATATAATTTTTCTCTGCATTAGCCGGATTAATGACAAATGGAGTTGATGCTTCAATAATATCTTGAATTGAAAATTTTCTTTCCTCGGAAGTAAAAAATTTTATCCCGCCATAACTGCTTATCCATGCAGTGTATGCTCCTGGCCTCCAGGAATCTCCAGTCCAATAAATACCATAATGAGGAGTTATCTCCCCATCATAGGTAAAATTATCACCTGGTAAAGCTGTGATCATATTAGCTGTAACCGTTTGGGAGCGTATTAATGTATTGCAGCATAAAAGCAACAATAACAACATTTTAACTTTTAAAGTCATAAACTATTTTTTATAAAGTAATTAATTTAAAGTGACAAACCCGGAAGGGAGCATGAAGCACTTTTATAGGTTCGAAAGATTAATATTTTGATTCAATTGTTTGATATCGGCTGCCTGCTGGCTTATCTTTTCCTGCTGCCTGGATAGTTTTTTCTCCATATCTATTAAATGCAATGTCAATTCCTCTATCTTCTTTAGCAGCAATGCCTGGTTGGCTCCTACTTCAATGCCGTTTTCAATCACCTCTTTGGCGCTAGGCACCTCGGGCAGGTGTTGATTGGCTTTTATAAACTTTTCCAGCTCAGGAAGTGGAGTTAATTGATAGGTGGACTTAAATACATAGTCTGGCCATGCAGACTGCGCCTGCACTTTTAATTCTTCTGCGATTATTTTTCCGGCTACAGCCAGTTTATAATTAATGGGAGGATTTGCGGTACCAATGCCCACATTGCCGCTCCCTTTTATCACCATTCGTTTGCTAACTCCTCCGGTTGAAAATTCCAGATCTTTTACTCCATATACATGAATACCGAAATTAGCAGCATCGTTACCGGAAATAGCGGCATCTGAACCAATAATGCCAATATTAGTGCCATTGGTCCTAAACTGTATGTAGTTGCTTGAGGCAGCAGTTGGAGTCATAATCAGCGGATGCGAAGCCTCTAAAGTACCATTTGCATGAATTGAGAATCGCCTCTGACCTGAAGTAAAAAACTTCATTCCGCCATAGCTGCTGAACCATCCGGTGGGCGCTACCGGCTGCCAGGAATCATTGGTCCACTTAACACCGTAATTAGGGGCAGTTTGTCCATCATAGCTATAGTTATCGGTGGGTAAAGCTGTGATCATACTAGCTGTAACCGTTTGGGAGCGTATTAATGTATTGCAGCACAAAAGCAACAATAACAACATTTTAACTTTTAAAGTCATAAACTATTTTTTATAAAGTAATTAAGATACAGTTTCAATAATAACATCCCCTTTTACCACCAGGTCATTTTTGCCGGGGTTAGCAAATGAATATATCCGAAACTAATATGCCCCTGCTTTAAGACCCGAAGCGGAAGATTGCTCTGCAGAATTCAGCAGCAAAAGGAATCTGTTTAACTCCTGGGGTACCGGTACCGGTATAAATGACCGCATTACCCACATAGCCCCCCTCTAATGTCATATTACCAACCAAATGCAAATCTGTGGCAGGCGAAGTAGTGCCAATACCCACTTTTCCTGTTGTTGGCAAGCTATTGGTTTGTCCGTTACTGATTTGTGTAATGCTTAATAAAAGACTAAAAAGTGCTATTCGTCTCATACGTGCTGTATTGGTTTTAAAATTAAAATTCGTCCAAGAGGTACGGTGCCTAAGCTCACCCGAACAGGCTTTATGAATATGGGAGACACAACATTCAGGAATACTTTAATTTAAATTTTCATTTTAAAAGCAATTTGAATAATATGTAAGAGTTACCTTTTGTGAGGTAACAGAAGGGATATTTGACTAAAGTAATCCGTAATTTTTATCAAAGCTATTAACACAACTGGATAAAAAAAATACGTATCAATACGTATTTTTTAAAAGAAGTTTATAGATTATTCAACCTCTTTATAGGACTCCTGTCCCATAAAAAATCCTAGGTTGGTTTTCCTAAACACTTTCATAGTGCCTGATTATCTGTTCTGAATACAGCATATTAGCCTATACTATGATTTTCTTCTGACTTCTATCATGGATTAACTTTTGCTGTCCATTTATCACCTTTCTTACTCCTCCAGGCCTCTGTCCCTTCTGGTAAACATAAAATTTTATTTACAGAAGCATCAATTTCTAATATTTCATTCAGGGAAACAACTCTCACATCCTTTTCATAAGCTTCTTCTTTACTGAAAAATTGCCAATCACCATCGGCATCATGTGACACATATATAATATCAGAGTTATTTTCAATCACAAACTTGGTAGTAAATACAGGTCTTGTTTCCATATAAAATTTAATTACAAATTATTTATTTCCTCTTTCTAAATTTTCTTCTTTCGATAATACCTGAGCATTTTTATAACTATTTGACCCACTTTTACTTTTAGGATCAATATGGTCGATTTCAACTTGATTCATATTTGCTTTTACTCCTTTTTTTGCTTGTGTAGGTTTATCCAATAGTTAACTACTATTATCGCTTTTTATCCTTATGTAGCTATTACAACAGATGCCTCGGCTGCAGTTTGGCCCTAACGGATCAATTGCCTGACGAACAATATTTTCCGGAGAAAAATGACTTTTTAGCGTTTCAACAGGATTTATAAACCTTACAGGATTACTATAATTAGAAACATAAGGAGATAGTATTCTTTGATTTGTTACTTGCCGTGTCATATACATAATATACATAACTGACCATAGCGCTCCCTGTTACATGCTTTGGCAAATTTAACTCATAAAAACACAAACTATAATAACAGAAATCACAGGTCAGCCCTCACACTTACACCTGCTACAGACCTGCGCAAGATGGAGAACAAATCCGTTTCAAAATTAACGGATACTTTCTAAATAACAAAACTTTTCCTTTTTGTTTACAACAAAATTGATATGTAAATTCGCAAAAAAACACTTTTCCACGTTCTATATACTACATATGAGTTTCGGTACACGTCTTTTACAAGCCCGCAAAAAAAAGGGTATCAGTCAGGATGAACTGGCTAAGCAACTTAACACAAAGGGGCCCGCTATCGGACGTTATGAACGCGATGAGATGAAGCCCTCTATTGAAGCTGCCGCAAAAATGGCACAGATACTTTCCGTATCCCTCGACTGGCTCGTAGGCATCACTGATGAAGAACTCGACACTACCACCATGACCCGTGTTCAGGATATTAACAAACTCCCGCAAAAAGAAAAGGAACTCGTATTCGAGTTCCTCGATTCTTTTATCGCCAATAAAAAAATTAAAAAAGTATTATTGTAGTAAGCACACATAGGCCGGTAAATACTCAACCCTATAGATCACTTTTTTTTACTTTTCACATGCTCTATATATACTTTTAAAGACGTTAGGTAGTCATTCTCATACTGTATTGTACGTATTTCATCAACCGGAATAATCATTTTTTTCCCTTTCCTTCCATTGGGATTAATAGAGCTTAATGAAATTACTCCTTCTTTGATTAGGCTCGCATACCCCACATACGTAACAGATTCTGAATTTGTTTCAATTTGTACCAAATCATCTTGAGAGGTAAGTCTATCAATAATATTTTTTAGACTATAGCAAATGTCAGCATCAGATGAAAAGCGTGTCTTTAATTTGATGATTTTCTCTTTAAATAATTCTTCTTTGGTTCTCTGAAAACCTTTTACTTTATTATTATTAACTAAAGCATAGCCATCTAATACATAATCAACCGGATTATACCTTACAAGAGTCCAGTCTGCATCATAGTCAATAACTACCCCATCTACTGGTATTCTTCTGCTTCTAAGTTTTAGAGAAATTAATGATCCCTTGTATTTTTTCATCTACACTATTTTGTTTTGTGGTATTTTCCACCCGGTGATGTATCCCTGAGCATGATAGAATAGTTTTTTTTTCCACTATAATCCCCCAATTCTGCTGCTTTTTTATATAATTTTAAGGCTTTTGTGATATTTTTTTTACAACCAAGTCCTGTTTCGTAATGATACGCCAAATTATTACAAGCGGCAGGATGATTTTTATTACATGCTTTAGAATACCAGTAAAATGTTTTTCGTGGATTATACTTAGGATTTTGAATATATAACCAGCTCATATGTTCAAACTGTTGCCCGTACTGATATTGAGCTTCAGCAATTCCATTGTAAGCGCCTCTTTTTATTATATCTAAATACTCTTTATAAGCAACGCTTTTTTTCGAAAAACTTATGTTAGACCGACAGATGATGTTTTCTAATTCTTTAGCCTTTAATAACATTTTATTGTTCATTTTATTCTATTTTCCATGTTTATTTTTCCAATATTCATCAAATCCCTGAGGTTTAGGTCTGGATACTTCCTTTCCTGTATGTGGATCCTTTTCCAAAACATTATTTGGGTTTTTAGGATCGGGTTTTTGCTTTTTAAACGGATTATTGGTCCCCGATGGTTTTGCCGTTTTTCCTCTTTCACCTTTTCCTTGAGCTTTAACTGTTGTGTTTGGTGGAGTAACCGGCGTAAAAACATCAAATCTTCGATTAGTGTTATCCCTTGCTGCATAAGGCCCCCAGGTTCCCCCTATTGGTACAGGATGATCTTGCATTAATACCCAAACTACAGCAGCAGCTCCGGCAGCAATATATACAGGTGGCGGTACTTTTGGCATTCTCGCAACAACGGTCACTGTTTCCAACACTACTGCAGCAGAATTACCTGAATTTGAGGCTTGCGAAGATGTTTTAGAGGGATCATACTCTATAACTTTTACCGGCTGTGGAGTGGGGCCAAATTGTGGAACAATAGGCATTCGGGCCGGGGGAACAGTATCTAATCCATACGGATCATTTAAATTGATTGGGTTATTTAGGACGTAAGCATAGGGGCTTATATTATAATGCACTGCTGAATTTTCTGCAGTAAGGGATGTAGGCCCATCTAAATCATCATCCCAATATTCATCTTCTTGAAGTGGGTCAACAACATGCCATCTGCCAATCACCGGATCATAAAACCTTGCTCCATAATCATATTGGTTCAGCTCTTCCTGCTTCTCCTTGCCATTGTACTTGTACTTATTCGGTACAGACTGGCTGCGGGCTATATCCAACCCATAAGGCATATAATCCTGCTGCTGCAATACTACCCCTGCACTGTTGTGCACTACCCGCGTATTTCCTAAATGGTCTTTAAGAAAAAACTCATAAGTATAGGTACCTCCATTATTACGTGCTACCCCTGCTTCTGTATGTAAAAGATCTATGGTGGTACCAATATACTCTATTCCGTCCACGTACTGCCTCGTCTCACTAACCGTTTGTTTGCTGAGCTTCCCGCCTGCAGCATCGTAAGTATAGCTTACTATTCCCACGGGCGTACCGGTTACCTGCTTTGGCAAATTTAACTCATAAAAGCATAAACTATAATAACAGAAATCACAGGTCAGCCCTCACACTTACACCTGCTACAGACCTGCGCAAGAGAGAGGATGGAATTATTCTCTTTTAAAAAGTGAACAATAGTTTTATTTACCCACAATAGTTCTCTAGTTTTTGTAAAAACTAGTAAAAAACCTTTAACTTTTGTGCAGTTTATGAACATCGGCAATAAAATAACCAGCCTACGCAAACAAAAAATCTCTCCCAGGCCGACCTCGGCAAGGCTGGAGGCGCCTCCAGGGAGATTATCGGGAGGTATGAACGCAGGAAGGTTATGCCCTCTATTGAAGTGGCTGCAAAAATCGCTGCCCCCTTGATGTTTCTTTAGATTACCTGTCCGGTAACACCGACCTGCTACTTGAAAAAAATGTAGTAAATAAAATTATTGACATCCAAAAACTGGATGCCGAAAATAAAGCGCATGTGTTCGCTATGCTTGACGCTTTCCTCCGAGATCACAAAACTAAAAAGGCTTACACACAGTAACGATAAAGCCGCTCACTGAACGGCTTTATCATATTTTAGCAATAAATTATTTAAACTCTGGACTACATCGACCTTTGATTTATCTGCGTATATCTCATCAACTTTTGTAAGAATGATCCGATATTCCTCTTCACTATTTATTTTCCCTCTTTTGATAATTTTCTCAATGCGACCTTCAGTTTCCTTATCCTCATCAACCAATGTGCGGCCAAACTTTGCTAATAATATTTTATTGAGCTCTGATAATTGAGATTTTCGTAAATCATTTTCTCTGGTGCTGTTCGTCCATTCATTTGTCCATTCATTTGCCAATTGATTTATATCGTTAAATGCCTGTTTTAAACCTCTCATATATCTTGCGCCACTTACCTGGTTTAATAATCGTTGCATAGTTTCCTCACTGAATGCATCTTTGTACATTTCAAAAAAGGAATGATCAGCAGCATTAGATTTAGAACTAATAAAGTCAATAATAGTAAGACCCCAATTTTTTATAAATAAAGCCTCGGCCTCTTGCTTTTCAGTTAAACTTTTTTGCATCTTGATTTATAGTAAAGTTAAAATACAGTATAATCAGCCAAAGGGCCAAACCTATAATTAGACATCCAATGATAAGTCCTCCCCGCAGGGTTATAACGGGACACTCCTCTAATACTATTGCCAACCCTGGGGCTACCAACACCTCCGTGGTGGTCTATAAGCTGTTGCTCCCGCCCTCTGATAGCACCATAATTTGCAACACCTTGTGCCCATACATCTAATGTTGGGTTATGATAGCCTTTCACTTTCATGCCATGCCCGGCATACCGCCCCCACATAACTTGTTGTGGTGTGCCAAATCCGCTTGCTCTACCGGAATATATTTCCCCATTAGGCCCATCCAATGTGTAGGTAACATACACTTTCTGAGTTAGTTCAATAGTTGCGCCAACTGCCAAAACAACAGGTATTGCAATATCATCTACAACACCAACACCAGTTACATCATCGGCTAAAAGAGCCGCAGAAATCCCCCCAGCAATGGCCATCGCCGAACTGCTCTGATCACTAAAAGAATTTACATCCACATACTGCCAGTTACCATTCGTACCCAACTGAACATGCTGACCATTTTGAGCCTCATAAATTCTTCCATCAGAGCCATCTCCTAAGTAAACTTGTTTTTCGGGATCTATATCAGCTTTTGATTTTACATTTTCATCCCAATAAACCCGCTTCGTTTCTTTGTCTTGTACCCAATCATCCGGTTTCATTCCATCCGGGTCTATAAATCGTATCGGGTTATCAAATGCAAAATTATAAGGAGAATAGCGGCGCATCTGATCGCTTAGCGGGTCTATTACATGCCATCTCCCTATCTGCGGATCGTAAAACCTTGCCCCAAAATCAAACTGCCCTAACCCCAACTCCCTTTGCAGCTCTTTGCCCTGGTACAGGTAGTTATTCTGTACCCCTGTGTGAATCTCTATCGGTAATCCAAAAGGGTAATAATCCGTCTGTTGTAACACCGTTCCCGCCTGATCTACTACCACCCGCGTGTTTCCTAAATGATCTTTAAGGAAAAACTCATACGTATAGGTACCTCCATTATTACGCGCTATCCCTGCTTCTGTATGTAAAAGATCTATGGTGGTACCAATATACTCTATTCCATCCACATACTGCCTCGTCTCACTAACCGTTTGTTTGCTGAGCTTTCCACCTACAGCATCATAAGTGTAATTAACAACACCAACAGGCGTACCGGTTACCTGCTTTGGCAAATTTAACTCATAAAAAGCATAAACTATAATAACAGAAATCACAGGTCAGCCCTCACATTTATCCCTGTTACTGACCTGCACAAATATGCACAGGCCGCATCATACTGGTAACCTATCGCACCCTCACCTGTTACACCTATATACTCCTAATTATAGAAGTACTCTTTCATCTAGCAGTTAGTTAAAGATTAAAGAGCTATTTAATCAAAAAGCTTATAAGTATCTAATTTAACAAGAGTATCATTATTAATGGTAAAAACAAAATAGCAATAATGTATGCCCCATTTCTAATATTTAAAAATTGTTGACCTCGGCATTCAGCTAAAATTTCCTGACCTTTATTTCTATAATAAGCAAAATATAATATTAAAAAGAAAACAAGTGCAAATACTATAAGAAAATATTTTCTTTCGCCATACGTACTTACTGAAAATTCGAAATCAAAACCGATTATTTTCTTTATTATAGAGTACAATAACACTAAGTGTAAGCCAGCGGCCAATCCTACTATACTTGTAGCGACAAATATTGATTTGAACTTCTTTTTTCTTTCAAAAAAATGATAGAAAAAACAAAAAATAAAATTGTACATCTACTATTATATTTAATCAAAAATTCTTTCAGTTATACTTTTACCATCTATTCCAACGGATATTAAATCGGCAACCATCCATGCTCCCCCAATACCCCATCCAACAGGCCCACTCCCAAGTAAAAAAGTCTGAGCAACACCTATACCAAAATCCGCATAATGATGTGGCTTTACACCATTAACTCCTGCATCCACTGTAGTTGCAAGAATACCGGCGGCACCTAGAACTGTAGACGCCTTACTCGCAACCTTTCCAATATTTCTTAAGCCTGTAGATGCTTCAGAAAGCCTGGCAAAATCATCCATACTTGCAGCTTCTTTCATTGCATTTACGACAATATTTCGTCCCGCTCTTGCGCCCTGTTCCATAGCTCCAACTCCTGTTCCTGCTACAGCTAATGCTTTTCCTACTGCGCCTTCAAGTGTTTCAACTCCGTTCCCTGTTTGAGTTACCGGTTCAGCATTAGCAACATCATGCTCTGTCGTTGTCGGCTTACCATATGTTAAAGCAGTTATTGTTCCATCTTCATTCAGCTTATATCCTCGCCTCGTCCCATCAGTATCCGTATATCCTCTGGAGACTATCCCTTCTCTTTGAGTACTGATATTGGAAGCATCTGCATCCTGGCTTTTCGCCCACTCTTCCGCCTGGCTTTGGTTCTTCACAGAAGCAACATAATTCGCATGCTGATCACCATATTTATCAGTCCATCTTACCCAATCTGTTGGCCTCATCCCATCCGGGTCTATAAACCGTATCGGATTATTAAATGCATAATTATACGGAGAATAGCGGCGCATCTTTTCACTTAGTGGATCTAAAACATGCCATCGTCCTACCACCGGATCATAAAACCTGGCACCATAATCATATTGATTCAGCTCATCCTGCTTCTCCTTACCATTGTACTTGTACTTATTGGGTACAGACTGGCTGCGGGCTATATCCAAACCAAACGGCATATAATCCTGCTGCTGTAATACTGCTCCTGCACTATTGTGCACTATACGCGTGTTTCCTAAATGATCTTTAAGGAAAAACTCATACGTATAGGTACCTCCATTATTACGCGCTATCCCTGCTTCTGTATGTAAAAGATCTATGGTGGTACCAATATACTCTATTCCGTCCACGTACTGCCTCGTCTCACTAACCGTTTGTTTGCTGAGCTTCCCGCCTGCGGCATCGTAACTATAGCTTACCGTCCCCACCGGTGTACCGCTTACCTGCTTTGGCAAATTTAACTCATTGTACTGGATATTCAAAGTACCATCACCGGTCATGCTGCCATTACTATTATAGCTGTAGCTTTTGTTGTAACCGCCACTTACACTTTGCAGCCGGTTACCATTATAAGCATAGCTTAGCGTTCCCAACCCCGGCATGCCTGTTGGCCCCTGCCGGGTGAGGCTTTGGATATTACCCATCTTATCATACAGGATCCCTGTTTCATTATAATTCTCATCGCTTATTCCGCTGGTGAGCCGGCTGGCCTTATCATAACTGTAGTTGTAACTATGGCTTTGCCCGTTGGTGGTCCACAGCTGCTGCCCTATATTACCATTATACTGGGCATAGGAGCCGGTGGCATCATCGTATTTTAACTGCTGGGTAAACAGGCCTGAGCTTTGCTCTTTAATCCAGCCGCGGGGGTTGTATTTATAACTGGTGGTTTGCCCGCCTGTTGTCCTGGCTTGCAGCTGCCCTACCGCATTGTAAGTGTACGTTGTGGTTACCGGTCCCTGGCTGTTGATGGTTTCAGTAGTTTGGGTTTTACGCCCTGCATGATCGTATTGGTAGGTGTTACTTACCGTTAATGCCAGGCTGCCTCCCTTATAATGCTGCCTTGTTGTAGCAGTTATCTCGCTTGCAAAGTTGTAAGTATTGGAGGTGACATCAAGACCACCTAACTGGTGCTGCTTTACTATTTTGCTTACCCTGGCCTTATCATCGGTATAATAAGTAGCGGTGTATAAATAAGTACTGGTGCCAAGTGTATTGACTGCCGTTACTGTAGGCAGGCTTTTGGTGCGCTGGCTCTCCGGTGTGCTGATACCGGGAATGATGAAATGGGTGGGATCAGGATTTAACACCGTGCCTAAAATATTATAATTGTCATAATAATTTACTGTAAATATTTTAAAGTTGGTATTGGGCAATGTAGTATTGGTATAGCCCATATTGCTGCTGCCTGTATTGCCGTTATAGGACTCGAAAAGTTCTGTGCTGCCTGCAGGCTTTAATGTACTGTTTACCGTAGCCTGTAAAGCAGCTCTACCGGAGGCATTGGTTACTTCCCCTGTCATAATCACCCGGCCTAACCCGTCATACTTGATAAAGCTCCATACCCCACGGCTGCGCTGCTCTCCATCGCTGGTAAATATGGGCCGGTCGGCGGCATTGTATACTATATACTCCCAGCCCTTGCCGGGGATCTTCTTTTCAATTAACCTTCTTCTTCCATCATAGTGGTAGGCGTAGATATATTTTTCAAAGTTGGCATCGGCCTCGGTAAAGCTGGCAATACTTTCCAACGCTGGTGGTACTACATAAGCCAGCTGGTTCAAATCATCATAAATATACTGTGTGACCATATAAGTGGGAGTATTGAGCGTATCACCACCGTCCTGCACTTTTTTACATACTACCTGCCCCTCTTTGTCCTTGTATTCAATCACCCGGTTGCGGTGCTCATCCCAGGTTACCTTTTTATACAACTGCCCTGGGGCATAGTAGCCAGGGCTGCTGGCGCCCATAGCGGGGTTACCGCCGCTGCCTGACACAATATGGGCAGTGAAGCTGGCATTGGGGCCACTTTCAAAACCATTGGTGAATGTGATGCTGTTGGTGGCTTTGTATTCGGTAGTGCCGGGAGTATGATTGTTATATGTGGGGTTGGCTTGTACCGCTCCGCTCCCGCCTTCAGTACTTTGGCCTTGCCCCATGACGTTCCATAGCCTTACTTCATTAGCTCCGTTGATCTCATAGCCTGTTTTGATAGTATGGCCATTGCCTACGGCCCAGGGCTGGCCAGGTGCGCCCGCTTCTAAAGGCCGGTTAAGTGGCGAAGCTTCAAATACCGTCTGGCTGTAAGGGTTGGGTATGGCTGGTATAGAGGCAGTGGGCGGCGTAGCATAAAACAATGCCTGCTCAGTTAACGCGGTGGACCTGTAAGCTCCATTAGTACCCGTTGCCGCATAAGGCAGATAATTTTTATCCTGCCTGCCAAAGGCATCGTAAGTGATAGGAGTTACAATATCCTTGCCGTCAGGAGCTGCTTTTACGCCCACATTTTGCAGGGGCCGGCCCAGGCCATCAAAATACTGCACTTCGGCACGTACATCATTCGCAGTTAAAGCGCTGATGTCTGCCTGTGTTTTTACATTGTTCTTTAGTATAGTGCGGGTGTATATGAAATTCCGGTCAGCAGAAGGCGTATGCTGGGCATGGCTGCTGTAAAAAATAACTGCCAACATCAATACACAGCTCAGCTTATTGAATATATTCAGATGGATCTTTAACATGACATAAATTTTATTGGTTGCAGTTTATTACCTGGCCGGCATAATTGTAGCAGATATGCTTTACAATATTCCCCTGGTCGTCTTTTACCTTGCTCAACCTGCCAAAACTATCGTACTCGTAGTAAGTAATACGCCCTGCCGGATCCGTTTCACTGGTCATACCTACCAGTGGCTTATAGGTATAAGTAAATACCTGCACATCACCTATAGAACGTAAGGCATTCAGGTAACTTCTAAGGCTTGCATCATTTGCAGGGTTACGTAATTGCACCGTGTCTATTCCCGATTGAGATATGATTTCAGCATAGGTTTTCTGCCCCACAATTTTAGCTACTGGGTATTGGGCATTATAGCCCCAGAGGTACACCTCTTTAACATCATTTACCTTTTGCATCTCTAATATATTGCCTTTAGCTGAATATTGATTGTATTTCACAAAGTCTTTGTAATGTATATCCGGCGAAAAAGAGCTTATGGTACCTGATGGTGGAAAAACTCCTGCAAGCCTGTTGGAAAACTTAAATATCGACAATGGCACTGAATTATCGAAGTGGATATTCTGCTGTGTTTCCAACAAACCATTACCCCCGGACTTATATATATGCAAATCTCCAGACACAACATTATTATTTATAAGTTGTACTTGTTCTATAGGAAATTTAATATTTAATAATTTCATATCCTTGATCCAAGGAGTATTATTATCGTAGTCATCCGGATAGATATCTATTTTCGATGAGACAGTTCCGTTACTATTATTCCTTATGGTTTTAACGGGCCTAAAATGTCTGGGAGTTTCTCCCTCATATTCATAACCCGTCTCTGATACTAAAGGCTCCTCATTATTGGCGAACCCTGCATATTCTTTAATTATCTGCTTCTTTAGCCTGTTCCATGTAGTCTGAAAAGCAGGATATTGGAGTAGTCTAAACCCCGCTCCAGCCGGTAAAGGACAAGTGCCATCATAAGGCCAAACCCATATAAATCCTGCATGTGTATTTTTCAGCGTATCGCTGTAAGTGTTTATAACCTCTCTTTGTAAAAAGAACGAACTACTATTTCGTGAAACATAATCTCTTTGTCTAATAAGGCTGCCATTACTTAGGTTAAAAACGCCACTGACACCAGGAGGACCAAGCTTCATCTCATTACCCGGAACTTGATAAGCAGGTTTAATATCCGGAATATTAATAAACTCAAAATCAGAATATCCGCTTCCTAGCGAATCGCTAAACCATGTTCTTACTTTGTCATACCCTACAATTGGCTGATTAAAGGAATATCTACTTTGAGAATATAAATTATATAGAACAGAAGACGACGTAGCTGCATTACCTAAATTATCATTACCACAATTAGCAAACTCTTCAAAGAAAGCGAATTCAAGCGGAGACAAACTCCGGCCATATGAACATTCTTCAGCTACTCCATTACCATCATAATCATAATTATAATGATAATTAAATTTTTTAGTATGGGAGATGTTAGAAGCCGGATCAAGATTAGTAATGCTGGAGACACGTAACCCACCACCTTTTTCTATAGTATGGCTATTAGACATATCTTTGACATAGGTATACTTAAAGCTAAAACGGACATAGTTCAAAAATGAGACATTCGATGCTATATGCGTTTTAATGACATAGTTACCCGCAGGTAACGAGAATTGATCATCTCTGTAATATTTCAGATTGCTTGGATCAGAGTTATTTTTTATCCAGAAACTTTCGTACCCTAATAAAGTTCTGACAATCGGCGTAGTAAGATTGGAAGCTGCGTATATTTCAAAAAAAGCATCGTCATCCCGGGGGTAAGGATACGCTATGGTCTGACCGTTTTCGGAATTAATATTGAAAATAATTTTTGATCCGGAAATTACTTCGGGGAAGTAAATATTAAATGATTCATCCACCCCTCTACGAGTAAAAAAATTTTTCTGTTCTGTATTCAATTCAGAACCGGTCGATGGATCAGTTAGAGAATTAGCTAAATCATAATCATTACTTTCGAATTCAAAAATGGTTTTACCTCCTGTGGGATACATGATCTCTCTTAAAACAGATGCTTTACAATAAGTCTCCGAAGGTTTTCTGTTGGCCCCATTAGGATATGAAACGGTTTGCCCAGGGGTATTGTAACTAAAGTAAGGCCCTGCGGGCAACAGTGTTGAGTTCGTTGTTTGTCCATTATAGAATCCCCAAAAATCTCTTGCAAGTGATTTCTTAGAAGGAAGCTCCAAATTATTATAAAAAAACTGAAATTTTTCTCCAGGAAGTATCCCAGACTGACTTTTTTTTTCTAAAGCAACCAACTTAAGTCTTTTATTAAATAGATCCTGATTCATATTAGCTTCCGGATCAGGAATTGTGTAACCATTAGGCGTTGCAGTAAAATAATCATAAAGCAATTCGTAATAAAAGGATGAAGATGGATGAGTTTGATTATTTATGAAAATCTTTGACAATCTCTTATCCCCGTTAACATCTATTCGGCTGGAATAATCAAAGGTAACGGAGCCTGAAGGAAAGTTTATAGATTTTAAAAATGTTGGACTATAAACCTTAATGGGTGGATAAGATACAGTCATAGAACCCGGATGAGGTCTTATATAACTACTTCCCGAAATAGGTATAACTTCTAAATTATATTTTTCGCTGATGCTATTGTAAGTTTTTATTCCGATGCTTTCCTCAGTCGTATAGTCTAATAGAATTGCGTCTCCATTTAATGATTCAATTTTGGTCAGATACCAACTAGTGATATATCTCTTGGTTGCTCCTCCTGAAAGAAATTCACAATATTCCGGCTTATCAAAGTAATATTTAACACCATCTGGTGTGATTATCAACCAACGGGATCCATTATTATCTAACAACCTTACACTAACACCTGATGGGCCTTGAAGTTCCACGTCCTTATTCTTCTTTATTGTGAACTTCCCACTGAATCCATTGAAGTTATAATTAAAAACATCAGGCTCCATATCATACTTAGAGCCTTCCCAATCTGCCGCGCTTGGTAGATATTGGGTCAAATCTAACTGTTGACCGTAAAGGCTAACAACAAAACTGCCACTTGCACCGGTGTTTACGAATAAGTTGTTACCAGTTGCAATTGCATGTGTGGCTGACTCGCTCCAAAAACCGGGAATAGGGCTGTTGAGATAACCACGAATTGGTAGAAAATCATCATCTCCATTCACAGATCTGTTAATCACCCCACCTGCATTTAATACCCAGCCCAGACCGCTTCTTCCGGCCTCTTCATCTACTCTAAACCCACCGGCATGATAACTGAGATTGAGCGGCAATTCCAGACCTTTTGTCTGAATATTATAAATAGGTATTTCAATATTAGGCACACCTGTATAATTATTCGCGGGGATATCAGTGTACTTAGAAAACGCTGTCGCCGCCGGTGATGGGCCAATAAGCTCTTTGAATTTCTGAGAATTTGCACTTAATGCTATAAATATTAAAATCAGAAAAGCACATGATTTTTTAAAGCTATTCATATCAACTTTATTTAATTGATTGTTTTATTTTAAAATCTATAATTTAATAACTGTCTCGTACTCTCGGTAATCTGTTTTAATCAAGCAATTATTTTTTCACTGCTCGCAATTTATACTTACAAACCATACACTCCAGCAGGTGGTCGTTTTATCTAATATTAGACTCCACCTTACTAAGTAACATCAGCTTATCTTTTCTCCCGGTAGTTAGTGAGAAATGATACAGATACTTATTGTATAGTTACGTTCTACTATTGATAGTAAAACAAGCATGCATTAAATAAAACAAATGATACCTTAACCTCAGGTACAAAAGTATAAGCGTATCTTTATTAAAGCAATCCGCATTATTACGTATTTTTAAATACAATACTTACATCGTAAGCAAATCCATACTACCGAATCAATATTGGATAGACTTCTTCTATTGATGTAATCCCAGAGCTAAATAGCTCAAAAGCGTTACCAGCAAGAGTATCTACAGTCTTTTGTTTTAACAACCCATCGACAGCTGAACTACCTTTTTTTATTTCCCCACTTAAATCTTCGTCAATGGGTATCACTTCATAAATAGCTTTTCGCTTTCTATATCCTGTATTATAGCACTTGGTGCAGCCCACTGCTACAGAGTGTTTCTCTATCTTTCGGGGCGGTTTATAATTTCGGGGAAACATCCCGGCGTTGAAAGGCATTTCTTTCTTACAGTTTTCACAAAGCAGCCGCACCAGTCTTTGCGCCACCGATGTATTGAGCGTATTAGCTATCAGGAAAGGAGGAATACCCATATCAGCAAGCCTCGATATAGTTCCCCAGGCCGAATTGGTATGGATGGTTGATAACACCAGGTGGCCTGTCAATGCAGCCCGTATGGCCATATTGGCAGTTTCAGCATCGCGAATCTCACCCAGCATGATAATATCAGGGTCCTGCCTCAAAAAGGTTCTTAATGCCTTTGCAAAACTAAGCCCGATATTGTCACGTACCTGCACCTGGTTAATTCCCTGTAATGTATATTCAATGGGATCTTCTATGGTAAGGATATTTTTTGTTGAAAGATTTAACCTTTTCAGTGTTGCATATAGCGTGGTTGTTTTACCAGAGCCCGTTGGCCCGCTGATAAGTATAATGCCGTATGGCTTCTTTAATCCTTCAAGATAGTTGTTAAGGTCATTCCCGGAAAAGCCCAGGTTTTCCAGTTCAATATCCGTTGCATCATTGCTTAATAATCTCAATACAACCTTCTCTCCATATAGAGCCGGAACTATAGAAACCCGGATATCAAATTTATCTCTGCCCCTGCTAAAAAAAATGCGACCATCCTGGGGTAAGCGCTTTTCCGCAATATCCAGGTTAGCTGCTATCTTTATCTTATTGATCAGAGAAGGGTATTGTTTTTTTTCAATCAGGTAACGTAATACCAGCAAGCCATCTACCCTTATCCTCACCCGGCAATCATTCTCATAGGTCTCTATATGAATATCGCTGCTCTTCAGCATTTTTGCCTCTGTGATCAGATCCTTCAAAAAATTATCCGGATGTCCCTCATAATAATTCTGCTGAAGGCGTACATCTGCAGTATCCCGTTTTGCATACAGGCGCTCCAACATCTGCGTCAATTTTCCCTCATCAATAAGCTCAAATTCTACGGAGCATCCTGTTATCAATTCAAGCTCTTCAATATGTTGCTGCACCTGGTTTTGAGCAATAGCATTACTTGCGTACAATACAATTCCATTCTCCCGCTTTGAGGCAAAAGCAACCCGATAGCGCCATGCCAGCTCTGCTGTAATAATCGGTTTTATATCGCTTACAGGATCGCTCATGGGTTAATTATTATACTGGAATAAAAAACGGCCCAACAAAAATATATCTGTGGAAAGGTTATGATGAAACATGCCCTGGTTCACTAAAAGCACTAAAGCCAATATGACCGACTGGTATCCCGCCAGGGGAATAACGCTTACCTCCTTATTACGGTTGTAAAACAAACTGCATACTACCAGCAATAATGTTACCAGTAAAGAAGTTATGAAGAACAGCAGAAAATTTACTGCTGAAAATAATGGCGTGATGCTGATCCAGAATACGATATCTCCCGCACCTAATTTCCTGTTGATGACCTTTCCTGTTGTTTCTCCTTTAATCAAATAAAATAGCAACAGGAAAAGAGTTACTACTATAACTATACCTGCGTTAAATAAAAGCTGATGCAGCACTGCTATCCATCTGCTTTGCAACAGCGTATATATGAAGATTGCAGCAAATAGCCCAACAAACAAAAACAGGTACACGCTACGCTCTTTCAAATCCATATAGGCAATGGAAAACAGTAATATAACAATTATGAAAAATAACAGCCCGGTCATTACATTTAATCTGGCACCGTTTCTACCAGTTTTTTATTCTGATCAATTTCCCACTGGTTAAAAGTTCCGTCGCCATCAAAATCCGCCACCGCGGTAGCTCTTGCTCTGAAACCCTTTGGTGAGGCTTCGATAATTTCAATTGTATAATTCGCCTGACCACCTTGTGTTGTCAGTTGCTGCTGCTCATAAGAGAGGGCCGAAAGATCATCTGTATATACTGAATTCTCAAAAAAATAGGACCGCTGCAAAGTGTACACATGTTGTAGTTGCAATTTGGCTTCGGTACTTTTTGCCTTGGAAATTAAAGGCATGAGACTGGGTAAAGCAAGTAACACCAAAATTCCTATTATAATCAGCACAACCAACACTTCGGTAAGTGTAAAGCCAGGCAAACCTGTTCCCATTTTCTTTCTTATTGAATCTCTGGTAAACAATAGCAACATTTAAAATATAAACTGAGCCCTTAAAAAAATTTTATCTAAAGAATTCAGTGACAATTCAACTCAATTAAAATCATGATGCACACATCAAAGCTATGGACACTGAACCATTCAAAAAATACGTACTACTACGTATTTTTTGAAACAAAATGATACACTACCTTAACATTCAATTGTAGCTTTTAAAGATGGACACGCTATGCTTAAAAATTTACTCACGCTGTCATTTATATTATTGATATCTATACCGGTCAATGCCCAATACTATAATGGCTATGTACGTATTGATTCTGCTGATCGCTCTTATATTTTCATGATAACCGATAACAGCAGAATAATCTCCCATACGAAATACTACTATTGGTTCAAGTCAGGCCGAATACATACCACACAGGGAAGCTATTACGGCAGGTTACTACATGGCACTTACAAAGTAACAGATACAGAAAGACATTTATTGGAAGAAGGTAAATTCAGGAAAGGCCTAAAAACAGGACTATGGAGAACCTGGCATGAAAACGGAACACTCAAATCCAGCTGCAGGAGGCGCTTCTGGCTATTTGGCAGTGACTATAACATACGCGAATATGACCACAAAGGCAACCTCATCAAAAAAGGATATGAAAACAGCAAAAGGTTTACAGGATACCAGGTGGAATGGCACAATGACAGTGCTGTTGTTGTCCGGTATAAAAAAGGCATCCTGTTATAGGCACCTCAAAATACTTCACCGTAACAAAGGAGAATACTCAAATGGATTTCAAAACAAAGTTGTTGGCAGGCACACTCCTCTCCACACTTATGCTGGCATTAATACTGTTTACCAGCTGCAGTATCCTGTTACTAGGCTCTTACTATTTTAAATACCAGGTAATAAAAGACAGGATCGCAGAAAAGCTGGATGAAAATATGACAGCTGCTATTACCTTAGCTTTAAATGATCATCAACTCTACAAAGAACCATATAGAGATAGCGCATTATTATTCGGCAACCCGGGAGATTCAGTATATTATAAAAAGACATTATGGGGTTTATTCCCTCTTGCTGCTATCAGGGTGGTCTCAAAACAGAGAGAAAAAGAAAAAGCTTTTTTATATGGCGCTTCAGACCATCATTTAAAAAATGCCACCTTATATCTTGCAGATCACAACAGGCCATTATCGTTGGTAGGTAACACTTATATTGAAGGAACCGTATTCTTACCAAAATCAGGGATACGAAGCGGTTTTTTTGACCAAAAAGGATTCTCGCGCAAAAAACTTATCGAGGGGACAATCGATTCCAGTAAAACCACACTGCCTGAAGTGAACCCGGTTTTTACTGAGCAATTCCAAATCTTTTCGAAACTAATCTCCGGTACCATTCAATCTTTACTGCTACCCGAAGACAAAATAAACTCATTCCTAAATCCATCCATTATATATAAAGCCAATACCTGGGGTGTACTTAACAACAGAAAGCTAGCGGGGAATATAATAGTAGTTGGCGACTCTATACTGGAAGCAGGTCCCAAAAGCCAACTGGAGAATATAATCATGGTAGCGCCTTACATACGTTTTAAAGAAGGATTTGAAGGGTGTGTGCAGGCTATTGCACTGGACAGCATTACTATCGAAAAAAAATGCCGCCTTATATATCCGTCAGCCATTATTGGTATTGGCAGAGATAATGTAACAGGAAATATGGGCTCCACGTTAAACATTTGCAAAGAGAGTATTGTGGAAGGCGTTGTGATGTCAATAACCGGAAAAGGAAAAACCAATATCAAACCTGTAATAAACATCGAAAAGGAAGGTATCATTAAGGGCCTTGTATTTACTACAGGTAATACTTACCTAAGCGGAACCGTTAAAGGGGCCATTTATACCGACTTCTTTTTTGAGCAACGGGGCCCTATGAGTATAGAAAACATGCTTACAGATGCTACTATCATAAAAAGCAACTGGTATCTGTGGGGCAACTACTTTTCCCTATTTAAGGATGCAGCAAGACAAAAGGTAATCAAATGGCTGGAATAAGTAATATTATGAAATACAAAATTGCAGCATCTTCCATAATAGAAGTTACAGTTGCTTTAGTTTTACTACTACTCCTGTTCTTCATTGTTATTGAGTTTTTAGTATCTGTAAGCAAAGCAGATTTTGAACTCCATAAAGCTGAAGCAGCTTATACCCTGGATACATATATTACAAAAAATAAGCAAGAAAAAAACTTCTATACCACCAAAGAAATATTAAATGACTGGGAAGTGAGCCGGGAAGTGAAACAATATGAAAATAAAGATAGTTTACTGCAAATTGAATACAAAATTTACAGGAGAGACTCACTTATGGCTCCTTATTTGAAAAAAGCGGTATTAATTGATTTGAAGAATTAAAGCGAACATGGGCAGGACATTAAAAAACAAAAAGCTTTACTCCTTTACCTTACCGGAAATAGTAATAAGCCTGTTATTGATCTCAATATTATTTGCCACGGGGCTAACTATTTATACAATTATAAACAATCAGATCAATTTAATAATAAATCGGTATAAATTTTATAGCGACTTCTTTATAACCAAACAGGTGCTAAAAAGCGATTTTGCAAAACCGGGGACAGCAATCATTTCCGAAGACAGCAGCAGGATTGATCTGAATTACGGAGGAATGAAGGAACATCACCCTGCAAAAATATCTTATTTATTCGACAGCTCTTTTATACTTAGAATTGACGGTAGCCGGGCTGACACTTTAACGCCAGGTGGAATGATCAGTAAAATACAGCTTTTATCGGATTCACTGCCACTCCTTAGTTCTGCAGAAATAGAAAGCTGGTATAAAGGTAAACCGATCTACATTCAACTGGAGAAAACCTATTCAACCAAAGACCTGTTTTCTATTATCCAACAAAATCAACAGATTCATGAGCAAGCCTATAGCAATTAAAGCAATCAGGAATATCAGGCAACCGGGAAAACCGGAAAAAACATATAACAGGAGCAATTTCTCTATAAAAAAGATAGAAGCATTCTTATCAAAAGACATCACCCTGCTTGGGAAGCCTTTTTCTGATAAGGTTAAGGAATCATTCTATCTTGAACTGGCAAGCCTGATGAGTGCCGGGCTCGACATTAAGAATTCGCTACAGTTAATCATGGATGAACAATCAAAAAAAACGGTTAAACTCATTTTAACGGAAGTGTTAGAAAAAGTAGTAAGTGGCAAAACACTTTCCCAATCGTTAAAAGAGAATAAAAGCTTTACGCCTTATGAATACTTTACTTTAGAAATTGGAGAAGAGACCGGACAACTCGTTGCTGTGCTTAGCCAGCTTTCCATCTACTACAAAAACAGGATCAAACAAAGAAGACAGATCATTAGCGCGCTCACCTATCCTGCTATTGTTCTGAGCGTTGCTTTACTGTCTGTTTCATTTATGCTGAATTATGTAGTGCCCATGTTTGCGGATGTATTCAAAAGATTTGGCGGAGACCTTCCATTTCTAACACAAAAAGTAATGGATTTGTCGCATTTTATGCAAGCATGGGCAGGAAGAGGCTTACTTTCATTCCTGATATTAATCGTCATACTGTTCTCCAATAAGCAAAAAACCTGGTACAAAAAATACAGGGACCATGTACTACAAAAAACGCCATTAGTGAAAGGCATTATTTCTAAAATTTACCTGTCCAGGTTTTCATCTACTATGCAACTATTATTAGGGGCAAAAATCCCCCTGGTGCAGGCCCTTTCTTTAAGTAAACAGGTAATAGGCTTTTACCCATTAGAACAATCACTTACCAAAATGGAATTAGATATTTTACAAGGTAAAGCGCTACACCAAAGCATGGCCGAATATAAAGTTTTTCCATCCAAAATGGTAGCCCTTGTAAAAGTGGGTGAAGAAGTAAATCAATTAGAACTTTTTTTCAGGAACCTGAACGAGCGTTATTACGAGGAACTGGATTATCAAACCACACAGCTAAGTAAATTTATTGAGCCTGTCATAATAGTTATACTGGGATTGGTTGTAGGTATTGTTCTAATTGCAATGTACCTGCCTATGTTTAATATGGGGAATACAATTGGTTAGTAATCAATCTGAACGTATACTCTAGAATTTCTATACAGTTCTCACTCAAAATATGCATATAGCTTCATTTATACCTGTCATTGAAAGAAATGTAAATTTTTACCCTCAACCCTATCAATATGACACTGCGTAACCTTAAAATGAAAAAAATACACGCACCATAAAATGAAGATGTTTCCTTAAGTTTATTTTTATTAGTTCTTTGAGATTTTGATGTATTAAACCAATAAATTTGAAAGAGTAGTCCGATAGAATAAGGCTATCGCAAAAATCAGCTCCAAATTCTTGAAAAAACAGAAAGATCTGTTTATCCTTCACCGTATTTCATAGTTGAAGAAAAGAATATGTACTACTAATTAACAAGGTCTTGGCTATACAACTCCACTATTTATAGTGAAGCTATGCATTCAGGGTGTTTTAAAAGTGGTGCCACAACCAAAGCATTTTAATACCACGATACAAGCCAGTAAAACTAAATAAAAAAGCAGCTATTAAAAGACGAAAATACGTACTAATACCTATTTTATTTTTTAAGATACTTTAATACTATTGTATTGAAATTAAAGCCCTAATAAAACCTCTTATGAAAAAAAATTTTATTGTTTTTCAAGTAATGTAAAAGCTAAAAAAGCCATCTGTACTAAACCACATCTTCTGTAAGCGTTTTGGCATAAAGGTATCAATGTCAATACACTGCTCTAACCTAGCCAAAAACTTGCAGAACTAAAACGAATACCATGAGTATATTAACCTTAACCAACTATGATCTGCCATCAGAATGTTCAGCTATTCTATTTAAAACGCTCGGAGACTCCATTGCTATTGAACACTGGGCAACCATCAATCAGGAAACATTTCATGAAGACGCTACTCTTATAATATTTAAGGACTGCGGAGATTTACCTGAATCTATTTATAAGAACCCGGCAATCATCAATAGTAAAACAATTTTCATCTCAGAGAATTTTTCACTTAAAACCATATACGAACTCTGTGCACACAATTTACTGAGCTTTATTGACTACAACGATTTATCTATCGCTACATTACAGGCAGCAATAGCAGCTTGCAGAATGGAAAGCTTATTCATATCCAGAACTATTCTCACTATTTTCAAAAGTGCTGCTCCCGCCGCAAAAAAGATAATACCGATATCTAAAAGAGAAATTGAAATAATAAAACTTATTGGGGAAGAGCTTACAACGAAAGAAATTGCTTCCAGGCTATATCTCAGCAAAAGAACGGTTGACACACATCGGCAAAATTTAATGAGAAAGTTAAATGTGCGGAACAATATAGGGCTTATCAAAGTAGCTATTCAAAGACATCTCATTCGCTTCTGATGAAACGATCTGCTCAGGTACAAACCAAATTTTAACAGCTTTCCTGGTATATGAACTAACAATTTCATAGTAGCAGTTAGCGTAAAAAATCAGAGGTAAGTTTATGCCGTGACAGACCCAATTGTAATTATACGGAATGGATAACGCAACATATCTTACACCACAATCAAAATGCTGTAATGATTAAGTTGTAAAACGCAGAGAACTTGTCGATAGTTCATTCAAAACAGTAAGGAGTTCCCAGGCTACTTCTGTATTTAGCAATCCGACTCCGAACCAAGAATTTAGATTAGGTGATGATAGGCGAAGGATTTTATACTCAAGTATAGCTCGTTCTTATAATAAGTGTTTATAATCCAGTGTTAAGTTAATAAAGAATTGTCTTATTTAAAGTGAGTAGTGAATGGTCAGTTGTGAGTATATCTCCGCAATTATTCACTATTCAATAATAACAACTCACACTTAACTTAACACTAGTTGTCTGCACTGCCCGGAAAAGTGTTGATAAATCTATAATGATAGTTTTGATGCCGGTTCATTATTAGAAGCTCCGATGTTTGTGCCAGTCTCGGAAACTTTGGGTTGATTTTTCTTGATTTTAGTGGGAGTTCTTTCTTTATACTGTGGTGTGAGTAATTGGGTGTGTATTGATATTTGAGGTGTTACAAGTTATTGAAGATTAAATTAATAAGGAGGTTTTTCGAATCCTGTGTTCCTGACGTTTAAGGAAATCAATTCCCTTCAATTCTTGTAAAGATGGAATGTTAAAAATTTTCAGGGCTAGAATCTCCCTTCAAACCTTCCTCCCAGGTCGTCCCTGTAAAATGATCATATAGTTTCCCTTCCTTGCTGAACAATAGAAAGAAACAGTTGCTTCTCCATTTTTACCGGTAATGACATTTGAGCTCCTGTAAATTGTAATATTTTCCTGTGAGATTATTATTTCTCAACAAACTTTATATTATAAGTTTTTACTACACCTTTGTAATCAAAATTTACAACAGTATTTTCTGATATTGATTGTGCCTGCGTAATAGATACTTTCACTTCCGGATTATCGGTAAATGCTTTTATTACCGGCGCGTGGGTAGCACCAGATGGGATTTTGCAGGTTGCCTCATAAAAATTCAAACCTACAATGCCATTCGCATTGGTGGATCTGACTGGTGTAGCAGGAAGCTCTATCGCTTTTTCGTTGGCCATAATAGTTACTACAGGAAGAACGGGCCGAGTAATTTTATTTTTAGCACTGCTAAATCCTAAACCAATACAATCAAAAAGCGGCTCTGTGCCTGTACCTTCAGCAACTAAATAAATGGCGTGCTTTTTATCCAAACCATCCACAAACTCCGACACATCAACCGTAAATTGAGTAGTTACATTTTTAGCATTGGCAGGAACAACTATCTCACCAATTTTTCTGCCTTTCCAGGTACTGTTATCCCAGGGCCCATCCAGCCAAACATTTACTTTGAATGCAGCTTTTGTTTTGGGTGTAAGAAACAAATTAAATGCAGTATTATTTCCAGCCTTTGCACCTTCAAATGCTTTTAAACCCAAGTGATCTTTTTTAAGGCCCCCAAATCCGAAATATTTAAACCCGATAATATGGCCGTTCTTTACGCTAGCTACCGGCATGTGATTATCCCAGATATCCCAGGAGTCCTGCATAGTTCCAATATCAGAAAGATAACAGGCATAACCTGCAGAATAGTACTGGTAAGGATCAAGACCATAAATATGAAATCCCTCCGAGGTTACTTCTGCACCCTTATATTCCTTACCATCACTACTTCTGGCCATCCACTGCTTATTTTCGGCATAAGGATCATAAGCCCTTATCCTTACCGTTCCTCCTTCAGCTACGGGTTTTTCGTCCCATTCAATAGTAATGGGTGCTACCATAGCCTGGCGTGCATACCCAAAGCCTCTGGGCGGTCTGTGGTAAAAAACATACCATTGCCCATTGATTTCCTGGATACTGCCGTGTGTGTTATGCCCTGCATTGGAAGTGGTGATAGCCGTACCATCCTTGTTGAGTATCGGCGCACGGGAATCAACCAATACACCACCACTTTTCCAGGGGCCTAACGGCGAATCGCCAATAAGATAACGCAAGGTAGAATTAGAGCTCCCGATCCCATATTCCGGACCCGAATACCCGCTGTAAACAGACAGGTATTTATTACCGACCTTGCGAATAGAAGAGGCTTCAAAAAAATTAAAAGATCCTAAATCTTCGCCGGGATAAATATTCGGGTAGGTTGTGCCTTCCGGATCGCGAAGCACGCCATAACGTGCGCTGGCGGGAATAAAGCGGTCGATAATTTTAGTACCAGGCCTTACAGAATACATCGTGTTCTGATCTAATTCAGCAGCCAGCGATCGTTGAAACCCCCAGTATGCATAAGCCCTGAAGCCGATTTTATAATCAGGGTCTTTAGGATCGGTTACATATTCGATAAACACTGCAGGGTCAAAGCCCAATATGCTTCCCGGTACAGTGCTTTTCCCATCGGCAGTAAGGTTGACAGGTGTGAAAGGCCCATCGGGCCGGCTTCCTTTGGCTACCATCGCCTCCCGGTTTTTACCCCGGCTGTGCGGATACAAATAATATTCTTTGGTTCCGTCTTTTCTTTTTACTTCTACCAGGTCCGGGGCATACATCACGTCCCATTGCCCATCAATATTATAGGTAAATACCGATCCCTCATCCCGCCAGGAGGTCAGGTCTTCTACCGGTGCCGACCACACTTTAATGTCAGGACCGCAATAACTGTTGTTTCGCACATCATGCGAACCGATGATATAGGCTCGGTATTTACCTGGATTATCGGGATCTTCAAAAACCCGCGGCTCACCATCGGGAAGATGTTCCCACAAAGGCAAATAGGGGTTCCCCGCCCCCTGATGTACAAATTTCTTCTGTACTTTATTACCTTTTATACCGTTGCTTTGCCCTTTGCTACCTGTTACTGAAAACAGGAATAGGACTACCATTAATATAACTGCCCGTTGGCGTTTAAAACTTAAAATATATCTATTCATATCATTATCTTTCGTTTTGCTATTATGTGACATTATCTGCCTCCTGATATTAATATTATTTTAAAACAACCGTTACCAGTTTTAAATCTTTGTCTTATTAGCTATTACCATACAATAGTTTGTATGATCCCTGGCTGAATTTCCATCTTGCCGCTATCTGTATCAAAAAATTCAAATGCTCAATACTTTCTTCAGGCATAACGGTGAATTGTAAATAGTAAATAGTGAAATTTATAGTTCATCATTCATAGCTTACAGACAGCTTATGAACT
>JAPUDO010000125.1 GCA_027493055.1 Niabella sp.
ATTCACAAATACGTCTACTGATAATAACACTATCTGCGATAGTGTATTCCACGACACCCTATGCCAAAAGCACATTCGCGCATTAGCTGCAGTTAAACAGCCAGCCCTATTTAATATCAGCAATAGGGATCAGCTTGCTATAATCCCAGAACGCGGATACATTCACGATCTTCCATTCACCGTTTTGTTTTTCCATTAACCGCACTTCCTTGCTGAACATGGCTGAGTCCTTTACGCTGTTGTATTGATCCCACAGTAAATAAGCAACCGTATCAGCATAAAACTTTGTAATAATATTTTTACGCAGCACTTCCGGGTGGCTGCTACCACCAGGCGCTACAGGGTTCGCTTTAATATAATTACCAATGCCGGAATCTACTGCCGGCCATCCCGTTTTGGCATCCACAGTGCCATCATGGTTATTCCAGGCCTGAAAGGCATAAGCGGTTTGTGCATAATACTTTTTCCAGCTTTCATAATCCCGTTTATAAAAAGAGCGGGTTTCTCCTTCTATCACCTTCATAATAGCCTCCTGTTCCTTTTTTTCATCAAAGATCCCGTTCCTTGTTTGTGCATTTTCAGGTTGTTGATTACACGCTGCAAAACATATAGCAGCTGCAATGGTGATTAGTTGTTTCATGGCATTTATTTTATATTATGAAAAAAAGCAGCGAGTTGTGTCAGGCAATTCAACGGTATAATATAATACAAATATAAGGCTCCGCATCATACAATACCTCTTTGGGTGATTTTGAAAATGCAATACCACATACATCCGCATTCTGCGTACCTTTGCCCATTAGCATATTGTCACATTATCACATTGAAATAAATGCATTACGTATCTGCAGAAGGGTTAGAAAAAAGTTATGGCATCCAGCCATTGTTTTCAGATATTTCTTTTCATATAGAAGAAGGCGATAAAATTGCTTTGGTAGCCCGTAACGGAACGGGGAAATCTACCTTATTAAAAATATTAGCAGGCAAAGAAACGCCCGATACGGGTAAGCTCTGGATCAATAAGGATGTGGATGTGGTTTTATTTGAACAGGAGCCCGACCTAGATGCGGAAAGAACTATTGCCGACAATGTATTCTTTCATAGCAATCCTGTTATCAATGCCATCAAAAAATATGAATCGGCCAGCGAATCCAATGATGCGGACAAAATAGCCGAAGCACTGGTGAACATGGACGAATTACAGGCCTGGGATTTCGACGCTAAAGTAAAGCAGATATTTGGCAAGCTGAATATACATCACCTGGACGCTTTGGTAAAAAACCTCAGCGGCGGACAGAAAAAGCGGGTAGCACTGGCCAAAACCCTTATTGACATTGGCTTTGAGCACAAGCATGTATTGCTGATCATGGACGAACCTACCAACCACCTGGATGTGGAAATGGTAGAATGGCTGGAGCATTTCCTGAACAAAGAAAACGTAACCCTGCTGCTGGTTACGCACGACCGCTATTTTTTAGATGCGGTTTGTAAAGAAATATGGGAAATGGAAGGCAGCAACCTGTATGTGCACAAAGGAGACTATGAAAACTATCTCGAAAAGAAAGCGCAGCGTATAGAAAATGAGCTGGCCAGTATTGATAAAGCTAAAAACCTATACCGCCGTGAGCTGGAGTGGATGCGCAAACAACCTAAAGCCCGTACCACCAAATCGCGCAGCAGGGAAGATAATTTTTATGAGGTAGAAAAGCGTGCCAAACAACAGGTAGTAAACGAGCAGGTGCAGCTGCAGATGAAAATGAACCGCCTGGGCGGCAAAGTGGTGGAGATAAAGAAAGTGTACAAATCCTACGGCAACAAAAAAATACTTAATGGTTTTGATTACACTTTTAATAAAGGGGAACGTGTAGGAATAATCGGTAAAAACGGAGCTGGCAAATCTACTTTCATCAACATTCTGCAAGGGTTACAGGAAGCGGACAGTGGTAAAATAAATATAGGTGATACCGTAATTTTTGGTAATTATTCACAGCAGGGCCTGGAAATAAAAAGCGATATGCGCGTGATTGAATTTGTGAAGAATATTGCCGAAAATTTTCCTTTGGCCAAAGGTGGAACCTTAAGCGCGGCACAGTTCCTTGAACTGTTTCTCTTTAATCCTGATAAACAATATACTTATATCAGCAAATTAAGCGGCGGCGAAAAACGCAGGCTGCACCTGCTTTCTATCCTATTCAGGAATCCGAACTTCTTAATTTTAGATGAGCCTACCAACGATCTGGATCTTCCTACATTAGGCGTTTTGGAAAACTTCCTGATGGAATATCCCGGCTGTCTTTTGATCGTAAGCCACGACCGTTATTTCATGGACAGACTGGTGGATCACCTCCTGGTATTTGAAGGGGAAGGCGTGGTAAAGGATTTTCCGGGAAATTATACGCAATACCGTTTGCAGGAAGAGAAGAAGGAGGAGCTGACAGATAGCGGTTCACAGATGACAGCAAAGACCCTATCAAAGGAAAATAATACATCCGGGAAAAAGAAGGTTTCTTTTAAGGAAAAACGGGAATTTGAACTGCTGCAGAAAGAAATTGAAGACCTTACCAAAGAAAAAGAATCCATTACAGTGCAACTGAACAGTGGCAGTACGGCCTATGAAGAATTACAAAAGCTGGCTGAAAGGATTGGGGAGGTAACCAGCCTGTTAGATGAAAAGGAAATGCGCTGGTTAGAGTTGAGTGAATGGATAGAAGGATAAGTAATATCCGGATCGGTAACTGAATAATCAAAACTAATGAATACAAGAAATTACGGGATGGATTTGCTGAGATGTCTGTCAATTGCCTTTGTAGTATTGGCCCACCTGTACCTCATTTATCCGCCAGGCGGCAAAATGCAGGCAGTTTCGATGGTATTTTCACTATTAGATGGAGTGACCATATTTTTTGTATTGAGTGGGTTTCTTATCGGTTACCAGTTATTCTCCTGCTTCGAATCTGCCGGTAATGCCAACAACGCCAGGCTGCGCCGGTTTTTTATCAGCAGGTGGTTTAAAACCTTACCCAGTTACTATACTATCCTTATATTACTGTATTTTCTCAACTATGCCTATATTCGGGAAAGCGGTATACAGGTAAGTGAATACCTGATCTTTATACAGAACTTCAACAAAAACCATCCAAAATTTTTCCTGGAGGCCTGGAGTTTAAGTACAGAAGAATGGTTTTATTTGGCTACACCCGCTTTATTGCTACTGCTTATCAAGGGATTAAGAATCCGCCCGAAACTTGCGTTTCTATACGTAAGTCTTTTATTCTGGATTGGCGCACACGTCACAAGATTATACTATCTATATAATGCCAGCTTTGCCACTATGGAAGATTTTGGGCTTATTCTCAGAAACCGTGTTCTACCCAGAATGGACGCGCCTGCGTTCGGCATACTCGCTGCCTGGCTATATGTTTACCGGCCATCCTTTTTTCTCAGGCAAAACAGCAAACGCTCCATACTGTTATGGATACTGATCTTGCTGCTGGTAGCCTGCAATTACTTCCTTTACCAGATCATTAAAGATGGCTTTACAGTAAACCTGGGCTACCATCCTGTTCTAGGTTTATCAGGACTTCTATACTTTGATCTTTCCCAGGGCATTATACTGCTGCTGCTGCCCCATTTCTTTCGCATAAAAGCACCACAGAATGCATTGCGCAAAGTGATTACCTACATCAGTAAACTGAGTTACAGCATTTATCTTGTGCACAGCAGCCTGGTTATTGGCAGCCTGCTGCCTTTTTTCAATCAATGGGTAGGGCATCAAAAAATAATGATGCTAATGATTTACCTGGTACTGGTAGCCATTTGCGCTCTATTACTCTATTACGTTATAGAGCAACCCTTTTTCCGTTTGAAGAAACGGCTCATTAAAGGTACGCAGCCGCCATCCAACAATTTATTGTCAGCACCCCAGGCTGCTGCTCCAATGTAACAGTATCGAAGTATTTATATATCTTATCATTCCGGTTTCATTAAAGAAAATAGGAAAATTCGTATTATTTTTGCGCCTGTTTTTGCAACGGGAAGCACACCCATTACTTATCTCTTACTACCAGGCGGTGTTCCTCTCTCTAAAAGTACAGCAGCAAAAACCTGAAATAAACCATACAGAAATGAAAGAGACGATAGAAACCGATATAGCCCTTATTGGAGGTGGGATCATGAGCGCCACCCTGGGCATGCTCATCAACCAGTTAGCTCCCGGTAAAACCATACATATTTTTGAAAGATTAAATTATGTGGCAGGAGAAAGCTCTGACGCATGGAATAATGCCGGCACCGGGCATGCCGCCTTATGCGAGCTGAATTATACACCTGAAGACGAAAACGGTGTGGTGCATATTGATAAGGCACGTGCCATTATGGAGCAGTTTGAAGTGTCCAAGCAATTCTGGGCCTATCTTATTGAACAGGAAAAACTCGGTAATCCTGAAGATTTCATCCGCTCCACACCTCACATGAGCTTTGTACGGGGCGAGAAAGATGTGGAATATCTCAGGAAAAGATACGCTGCATTGCAGCAGAGCATCCTCTTTCAGAACATGCAATATTCCGAAGACCCGGAAGTTATTAAACAATGGACGCCTTTAATTATTAACGGCCGTGATGCCACTGAAAAAATTGCCGCTACACACTCTGTTTTAGGAACCGATGTAAATTTTGGTGCTATCACCGGGGCTCTTATCAAAGCGCTTCAAAAGTCGGGGCAGGCAACACTGCACCTGCATCATGAAGTTAGAAAGCTGAACCAGCAACCCGATAAGCGCTGGGAAATAAGAGTGAAAGACCTGAGTTCCGGTAAAAAATATAATGTGCTGGCAAAATTTGTATTCATTGGTGCGGGTGGTGGCTCGCTGGAGCTGTTACAAAAAGCCGATGTGCCTGAAGGGAAAAAATACGGAGGCTTCCCTGTAGGTGGCCAATGGCTGGTTTGTAAAAATCCCGAAGTAAGCAGCAGGCACCAGGCAAAAGTGTACGGGCAGGCCGAAGTAGGTGCCCCGCCCATGAGTGTGCCGCACCTGGATGCCCGTATTATTGATGGTGAAAAAGCCATTCTATTTGGGCCCTTTGCCAGCTTCTCTACTAAATTTTTAAAAGAGGGCTCTTACTGGGATCTGTTTGGAACCGTTAAGTACTGGAATATTTTCCCGCTTATAAAAGTGGGCATTAAAAATATAGATCTTGAAAAATACCTGATCCGCCAGCTAAGCCTTTCTTTTGAGGACAGGATGAATGTTTTGAAACAGTTTTATCCTGATGCAAACCCTGCCGACTGGAAACTGCAGGAAGCCGGGCAGCGCGTGCAGGTGATCCATAATGATCCCGACAGCGGTCCTACGTTACAGTTCGGTACAGAAATAGTAACTGCTGCCGATGGCACTATTTCAGCACTTCTTGGCGCATCACCCGGTGCTTCTACCGCAGTGTCTATCATGCTGAGGCTATTGTATCAATGCTTCCCCGACAGGGCCGAAGCCAATATGCAGCGACTCCTGGCCATGATACCTTCCTACGGCCGGAATCTCGAAGAGCATCCTGAACTGCTGGCCGAAGTAAGAACGCGCACCAGCCGTATATTGGAATTGCAGGCTTAGTATTTATCCGCAGTTAAAGCTCAGCATGGCTGTTCGTCATTTAGCGAATCCTTAGCTTATTGTAAAGCCTGTCAGTGTGCAGGCTTTTTTATTGCATCTAATATCCCAATTAAAGGGGTACAGGCAAAAGGTTATTGTTCATCTTATTAAGTTGTACGCTGCCTACGATATACTCTTAACTCCAAATGCGGAAGTACACAATTAAGAAAAACTCTTTTAACAGGTTAGCTTTAACAACAATTTTAAAAAATAAAACATACTGTTGCCCTATGAAAAAAACTATAAAACCGCTGGTACGAAGTGGACAAAACATTGTACAGCCAGTTAGCAACAATTAATACTTACCTCATAATGAAAGACAAAATATTAAAAGACATCCGGTATTACGAAAGTGACAAACCCAACATTGAAGGGCTAAGCATGCCCGGCAGTTTAGGAAGAATTTTTACGCCAACAAAAGAAACAAATTATATCGGGCAGAGAATAGCAAGGAAACTTAATGAATTGAAATATTCATTAGGTGCGTGCGACCATGTTTATATCAACCTGACGACAGTTTTAAATGAAGGTCAAATTGAGGCCTCAAACAGAAATATTAACAAAGCTATTAAATATATTGATTTTGGCGTCAATCAGTCCAAATTTAATGCGCTGACAGACGAACAAAAAAATGACTTTCTGCAATCTTCAACCATAGATATTTTTCGGACCATCAGCAATGACAATAACCTGATGCCCGTAAATGAAACAGCCAGGCAATTTTTGCTGTTTGGCACCGAAATGACCATTCACTACAAAACAAAAGAAACACAATCATACCATATTGATATCTATTACCAGATTGCACCAAAGAACAGTTACACAAAAGCCATAGTTGAATATCAGGATAAGAAAATAAATGCCCGCTACAGAACAACCTTCAGGTTACAATTCTATGACGACATATACCCCCTGGTTGACACAATAACCGTAAAGGATGATACAATAATTCTTAATCCGAAAAAATCATTTAGAGCAGACTTATATAATGAAAGATACAAAACACCCATTGAATTAAAATTTAGCAGCTTTGAAAAATTTTAAATTTTAAATGCCGACATTGTATTACATATTATGTAGGTAAATCCCTGACCCGGCAGAAATAATCCTGTCTCAGCTTCAGCTATCTATCATCTGCAGTCCCGGCAGGAAATTATAAATTGGACTATAAGGTAAACGTATCGGATTTTGAATACTTCGATGTGTTAATGTCACTCCTTACGGAGTTTTATAGCAAGCCTACTTTTATTTTTATCATCCTGTCAGCCCTTCGCGCTTATTGGCCCGGTCATTTTTTAAATCTGCCGTGGCAGATGGTATTATATGTCTGAATGGGTAACTTTCGTCCTGAATTTAAAATGCGTTTGCCCTGACATAACTTATAGATAATACTAATGTAAAATTTTATTATCTTTAAACAGTAAAACCTTTGATTAACAACTAAAGCAACCTATATGAAAGTAAAACACTTCCCCATCAGGCTGAATGAGGAAAACAGCCAACAAGACGAAAGAACGCTAAACTTTTTTATGCAAAGCGTTTCAGTTAAGAAAACCGCAGCACAACACATTACATCAGAACAGGCCGGTTATTGGTCAGTACTGGTTTTTTATGAAGAGCTTGCGAATATGGAAGCGCAGCTTCCCCCTTCAACGGAAAAGCATCCGCCATTTAATCCATCAACGCTTGATGGAGAAGAGATAGATCGTTATGAAGCATTAAAAGCCTGGCGGGCAGACACGGCAGCAAAAGACAATTTTCCCAATTACATTGTAGCGTCTAACTCGCAGCTTGGAGCAATAGCAAAACTCAATCCCTCCTCTAAAGAAGAGTTATGTGATCTGAAAGGATTCGGAGAAAAGAAAGCGGCCAAATATGGTGACGAGATCATCGCTATATTAAATTCAATCTGACCTGATAATGCAACGGAGACAATCCCCGTAAACAATTGCACCAGGAATTTATCTGATATAGCTCACAATTTAATCTATCCGCGACAGAGACTTGCCGGAATACCAGGAACTGTCAAAACCTATATATCGAACTTGTTAAAATGTTCAAAAATGATCGTAAAAGTGAATGTCAGGCTGAGCCTGACGAAGCCGACTCACGGGAAACACATCCTTCGTCAAGCTGTTAATAACACGTAGTTTAAGTAAATGAAAATCAATGTCGTCCTGTTCCGATAGCCCCGATAGCTATCGGGGGAAGATGAGGGACATTTTGTTTGAAAGATACGGTTCGTCTCCGAAGGAGTCCTTAGGACAGGCTCACCGTGACAGGGATTTTATCATTTGCTTTGTCATTCTAATAAACTTAAATGCAATGCTTTTATTTGTGCTCAGGACGACATTTTTCTTTCAAAAAACTCAATAATAAAAACTTAAACAGCTTATCCTATAAGCCCATTAATTGAGATCAATAACACTATTTCCTGTAATGTCTGAAAATGCCATCTTTCAGCAAAGTCCATATTGCCGCTTTCTGGTGTGCGGCCTTTAATGCGCCGTTTGCCCAGGTATTGCAGGTGCGGAATAAGTTGTAAGAGCCCTTTGCTTCGTAAAAAGCATCCATATCGCCATAACCATCATTCACGCTCGGTATATGGATAGCGCTCCCGCTGGCATCAAGATCAAAGCTATTGACAATATAGCCGATAAGGGCCTTGTAATCTTCCTTGCTAATGTTTAAAGCTACGGTGGAAAAATCTGCTGCCATGTGCTTATAAAAAGTGGCATGCATGGCTGAGCTGCTCAACCCCGTCATTGCTTTGAAGGCCACTGAAAATTTCAAATCGGCCCAGGTGGGTGTTTGCAGGTAAAAGCCTTTATCACCCCAGCCTATACCCACATAGGCATAGCTGGTATCCTTCAGGTCGGTATCTGCATACTTTACATACCGGTCCCAGTTCATCCATTCGCTTTTTACAGGCATCACGATGTCTGTATGAACACCGTTTGTTGTTATATAAACAGTAATATCATTGGGCGATTGATAGTTCTTGTTTTTATTTACTGCTATACGAGGGATTAACAAGCCTGCTGCTACATAAACAGCAAATACGCCAATAATGTAAAGTAATATTTTACCGGTCCGTTTTAACGCCTTTTTCATTTACTATGGTTTTCAAACCCGGTAAAAGTAGATAATTGTTGAAATACCTAAACGATGCAGATATCGTTGTTGCAGGCGCAACGAGGCCGGCCTCATCAATATCACGGGTTTACTTTGCTCAATAGCTCAACGATCTCCTTTTGCGTGCTTAAAGATTTATCCGCATTATAATAGTTCTGGATCGCTGTTTTGATCTCTTCAAAGTCGGCTTTACGTTCAGCCAGCTCCAGGTACATCTCCTGCCCTTCTTTGGGACGCGGTCCCCAATGAAACAGGTCTTTGTCATGCTCATCGCGCACTATTAAAATGGGAATGGATTTACTGCCATTGGTCAGATAGCTGTCTATCTCAGAGCCACTGTCACGAAGCTGAAGCGTGAACGAAATTTTATCGTTCAGCGTGCTCATCAAATAAATAATGGGAACAATATGTGCCGCATCGCCACACCAGGGTTCGGTAATCACTACCCAGTGCTGGGGTTTATCAATACGCTTTATTAAAGCTGCCGTTTCTTCTGTTACAGGATTAGTTTTGATCCAGCGCCTCATCCGTGTCTCATTCATTTTGGCATAATGATGATAATCCGGATTATCATAAGGAGGCTGAGGGGTATCAGCAATTAATAACTCATGCGTATAGTCCAGGTATTCGTTCCAGTTCATTGTTTTCATGCAAAAGATAACAAGATATAAAATAAAAAGTTGTATTGGATGCAATGATTGGCTTTATTCGTCTATAAATGTTCATCGCCCGGAGGCGATAACATAAATAATGCGAGGCGAGGACGCCTCGCACAACGGCATTTCACTTCAATACACAATTTCCAATAATCATTTTACCTCACCATTCACTACTCACTACTCACTATTCACTATTCACCACTCATCTTTCACTACTCCCTAATTACATTCCACCCTGATCTTCCACTTCTCCTTATCTTTTAAAAATCCGATCAGCTCGCTATTCATTTCAAAGCCCCTGCCATTGGTCAACAATTCTACCTCTATATCCTCCTCTTCATCCCTGATAGTGAAATTGATGGCAGCTGTTCCTTTATAGCTTTTAAAGTTCTGCTGTACAAATGCTATCATATTCTCCGTTACATCTGCAGCAGGCAACTGTACACTTACCTTTTTAGTAAAGTTTTTCTTTACACTTTCTGCCAGGCAGATAGACGATATTTTAAAATCATAATCACCGTTAAAGCGTTGTTTGAAAAAGCCTGTTATATATACCGTAGCACCCAATTGCAAAATAGCTGAATGTTTCAGGTAATCTTCGGAGAACAGCATCAGCTCCAGCTTCCCGCTATAATCTTCAATTACAAAGCTGCCAAATTTATTACCGCTTTTAGCTACCCGGTGCTGTGCATCGCTTACAAGGCCCATTATTTTAAACGTAACATTGGCATTCACTCTTTCCGGGTCCTCTTTAAACCCGTTCACATACCCGATCCTTGAAATACCATAGTTTTCCATTTCAAAACGATAGTCATCCAGTGGGTGACCGCTGATAAAGATGCCGGTTACTTCTTTTTCATTATCCAGCTGCACTACCAAAGGCCAGGGCAAACAATCCGGTATTTTCGGGGGCTGCACTTCCATGCTTTCGCTAAGGTTTCCAAAAAGCGTGTTGGCGCTGTTTTGTGCCTGTGCCTGGCAAACCTGCCCATACTTAATAATTTTTTCCAGCCCGTTCATGGTATCATTAGGGGCTGTGTGGAAATACTGGGCGCGATGCAGATCTGTAAAGCAATCAAAGGCGCCGGCATAGGCCAGGCTTTCCATTGTTTTTTTATTCACCGTACGCTGATTCACCCGCTTCACCAGTTCAAAGATCGTAGTATAAGCGCCGCCCTTCTCTCTTTCCGCGATAATGCTTTCCACCGCTGCTTCTCCCACTCCTTTCAGTCCGCCTAAACCAAAACGGATCTCCCCTCTCTTATTTACGGCAAAACCTTTCAGAGACTCGTTAATATCAGGCCCCAGCACCGGCAGGTTCATGCGCTTACATTCTTCCATAAAGAAAGTGATCTTTTCCAGCGAGCCGGCGTTATTCAATACCGCCGCCATGTACTCGCTCGGATAATGCGCCTTTAAATAGGCTGTCTGATAAGCTACGAACGCATAGCAGGTAGAGTGTGATTTATTGAACGCGTATTGCGCAAAAGCTTCCCAGTCTGTCCATATCTTTTCCAGCTTATCAGCAGGATGACCTTTCTCTACTGCGCCTTCAATAAACTGCTTTTTCATTTTGTCCAGTACGGACTTTTGCTTTTTACCCATCGCCTTACGCAGCACATCCGCATCCCCCTTACTAAATCCGCCCAAGCTCTGGCTCAGCAGCATCACCTGCTCCTGGTACACGGTAATACCATAAGTTTCGGCCAGGTACTCCTCCATTTCAGGTAAGTCGTAAGCAATCTCTTCATGCCCGTGTTTACGCTTGATAAAGTTGGGAATGTACTGTAATGGCCCCGGCCGATATAGCGCGTTCATAGCTATCAGGTCTGCAAACTTATCCGGCTTCAGGTCGCGCAGGTGTTTTTGCATACCCGGACTTTCAAACTGGAACGTACCGTTGGTCTCTCCTTTCTGGTATAGCTGGTAGGTTAGCTCATCATCCAGCGGTATAGTATCTATATCGATGTCCTTACCATAGTTCAGCTTAATAAGCTGCAAGGCATTTTTAATAATCGTCAGCGTTTTCAGCCCCAGGAAGTCCATCTTAATTACGCCGGCTTCCTCAATCACGCTTCCTTCTATCTGCGTTACCCACAAGTCAGAGTCTTTGGCAGTGCTTACAGGAAGCAGTTCCGTGAGGTCTTTAGGTGCAATGATAATACCCGCAGCATGGATACCGGTATTCCGGACTGACCCTTCCAATATCTCCGCTTCATGCAGCACTTTAGCCCTCAGGTCATCACCATTATATATTTCGCGGATCTTCTTCACATTTTCAAGGTCTTCCGCAACCAGCCCTTCTTTTTCAATCAGCGATTTTTCCCCTTCTTTCGGCTGTAAAGGCGCATGCAGCACCCGTTTTAAGGATATGCCCGGTTTTTCCGGCACCAGCTTGGCTAAAGCATTTGATTCGGGCAGCGGCAGGTCCATTACCCGCGCCACATCCTTAATGCTCATTTTAGCAGCCATTGTACCATAAGTAATAATCTGTGCCACCTGGCTCTTACCATATTTCTGCACCACGTAATCAATCACTTTCTGCCGGCCTTCATCATCAAAATCCGTATCAATATCCGGCATGGATTTACGGTCGGGGTTCAGGAAACGCTCAAACAGCAAGTTGTACTTGATGGGATCTATATTGGTAATGCCGATACAGTAGGCCACTACCGATCCCGCTGCAGAACCACGCCCGGGCCCGATAAATACGCCCGTGTCTCTCCCAGCTTTAATAAAATCACTTACAATAAGGAAGTAACCCGCAAAGCCCATGGTTTTGATGGTAAACAGCTCAAAATCTATGCGCTCTTTCACATCCCCTTCAAAGGCATCACCGTAACGTTCCCTGGCGCCTTCATAAGTAAGATGCTTCAGGAATTCCCACTGGTTCAGCGAATCGGCGCTCATAGTGTCTCCCTTCTCTGTTTTCTGATCCGCTGTATGGGTTTTATATTCATCCGGAATAGGAAAGTTAGGCAGCAGGATGCTGCGCTTTAAGTCGAGCAGCTCTATTTTATCAACAATAGCGTTGGTATTATCAATAGCTTCAGGGAGGTCATGAAACAGTTTTGTCATTTCCTCCGTGGTCTTAAAATAAAACTGGTCGTTGGCAAAGGCAAAGCGCATATTCTTCATGTTCACATCATCATCGGCAAAATCTCCCCTGAAGGCTGGTGTGGATTGTTTTTCGCCGGTGTTGATACAAAGCAGGATATCATGCGCATTAAAATCATCCTGCTCTACATAATGTGAATCGTTACTGGCAATAATGGGCACTTTATATTTTTGCGCAAACTTCACCAGCACTTCGTTTACCTTATCCTGGTCGGGAATATCGTGGCGTTGCAGCTCTACATAAAAATCCTCACCAAACAGGTCCAGCCACCATTTAAATTCCTGCTCGGCTTCAGCCTCACCCTTTCTTAAAATAGCCTGCGGCACCGAAGCACCCAAGCAGCAGGTAGTTGCAATAAGGCCTTCATGATACTGCACAATCAGCTCTTTGTCAATACGGGGATATTTACCGTACAGGCCTTCTATAAAACCTAAAGAAGTGAGCTTGGTAAGATTCCGGTAGCCGGTTTCATTTTTTGCCAGTAAGATCTGGTGATAGCGTTTATCTTTTTTGTCTTTGGTAAATGTTTTTTCATGGCGACTTTCTACCACATAAAATTCACACCCCACCACCGGCTTCACCTTAGGTTTGCCATTTTCATCCAGGTTTTTATAGGCTTCGGCCACAAACTGGAACACACCAAACATATTTCCATGATCGCTGATGGCCAGCGCGGGCATGCCGTCTTTGATGGCCTTTTTATAAAGGCTGCCGATGGGCGCTGCTCCATCTAAAAGCGAGTACTGCGTATGAACATGTAAATGCGAGAATTTCATCCGTAATTATTTGTTGCAATCTGCAATAAAAATCATTTTTAAACCAATCTGTTTATGCACATTTAGGAGCCAACATGCCCCGAATGCGTCAGGATACAGGCTTTGACAATTTATCCACAGCCCTGAAAATTAACAGTTGCTAACCGGTAAATGTTGAGTAAAAAATAAATACATTACAATTTATACTCATACAATATCCATCCCGGATCTGTTAATAAATTGGCCGGTTTTGTTAGTTCCGGCTCTAAATAAGCAAAAAATCCTGAACCGCAGGAAGGGTATAAATACACGCTCCAACTATCAAAAATCATCTAAAAAGAACCCTAAAATAAATAACAAAATAATGATAATCAGATATTTATATATTTTTCTAAAAATAGTTAGCCAACAGCACAATATTATAGTCAAACTGACGTTTTATAATATTCGAAAATTGACGTTTACTCATTTTAGATAGGAAATAATTAAAAGGATCTGATATTTATGTTACGTGTGTGTTTTTTGGGGTTGATCATCTCTCTTTTAATGACCAGCTGCTCTACTCCTCTTAAATTGAACAACCAATACAGGACAAATACGATGCCTGATGCTGAAGAAGCGTACAAGTCTCAGCAAGTGGGGGTTTCTTCTTTTAGCCTGCCATCTTTCCTTAGTGAACAGCGTATAGAACATATAAAAGAAAGCAAAGCAGCCAAAATTGATGCTTCCCATATTGAAGTTCCCGCTCGTAAGGTTTCTGCTCCTACTACTATACAGGTTAAATACGCCTCTCTTTTAAATATGCTGCCCGGCATGTTAACTAATATAAGATTACTGGAAACTATTGACGAATGGTATGGTACACGCTACAGGTATGGCGGCACCACCAAAAGCGGAATTGATTGCTCGGCTTTTGTACGGGCAGTTTATAAAGTGGCATTTGATATAGATTTACCCAGAACCGCCCGCGAACAGTTCAGGGCAGCAGTATTGGCCGTTTCTAACTTACAAACAGGCGACCTGCTTTTCTTTAATACCAGCGGAGGTATTTCGCATGTGGGCATGTACTTAGGTAATAATAAGTTTGTGCATGCATCTACCAGCAGGGGCGTTATTGTCAGCGACCTGGATGAAAATTATTATGCTGCCCGCTATTTGGGCGCCCGCCGGATGCGCGAACCGGATTCTTACGCGGTTAATTAAAACATTTTGTATAGCCTCTTTTAAAAAGTTCCGTAACCGGAACTTTTTTATTACCCATTATAAGTCTTAGCATACTTTAAACGGCCGCTTTATTCACCAGGTTGTTCTTTACAATATTCAAAAAGCTAACCAGGTTCCCGTTCTTTTCTACCACCCTGTCAAATTCGGTAATGGCCTGAAGTGATAGCATCAGCAGCTCATTCTTTTTATCCAGCTCTTTTTTTAACAGCCTGATGATCTCTGTATATACTGCACTTTTTTCCTGCTGAAAATAGCCCTCCTTATATTCAAAAAGCTCATTGGGAGAAATGTCAAAAGCGCTGCAAATATCCGGCACCAAAGCTGCATCTATTTTTGAACGGCCCGACTCCATCATGCTATAAGCGTTCTGGCTTTTATTTAATATTGAGGCCATCTGGAATTGGGATATTCCCCGGGACTTGCGTAGTTGTTTTAGTGTTTGATGAATGGTCATAAGTTTAGCATTATATTATATATAGAAACAAATTTATATAAATAATTGATATAATTATACGGATTTTGGGTTGTTTTATTACTTTTTGTTAAATAATTTTACGGTGCAAGGATCTGGTAATTCCTGGGCCGTTGTTAATAACCTGAAGTTTACCAGCTTTGAATGATCAACACCAACCAGGATTGGCGGACGCGCCATGAGGGAAGAAAAACACTGTATGCCCTGTGCCTGCAAAGCACACAAGACGAGATTTTGAAAAACACTTTAAAAATTAAAACTTATGAAACAATTAATGGATTTAAACAAAATGGGGTTGACTGAAATGTCAACTTTTGAATTGCTTGACATTGAAGGTAGTAAAATGCCTTCCTGGGCAAAAAAAATAGGTATTGCCGGAGTATTGACTTGGATTGCAGACAACTGGACCGATATAAAAAGCGGAGCCGCAAGCGGATGGGAGGACTACGAAAAACAACATCGCTAATTTTTTAACACAAAAACTAAAAGTCATGAATCCTTGTATAGAACTTACCGAATTAACCAAAGAAGAGCTAATAGAAATTGACGGTGGTAAAACTCCTTCTAGGGATACATCTTTGGCGAACGATATTGCTTATTGTTTTGTCTACGGAGGGCGCGCTATTTGGGATAGCTTCGGAGCTTTTATTGATGGAGCAAGTAAAAGTAAAGATATTTTTTACAAATAAACCAATACTTCCACAATGTGCTAAAAGGGTTTTAGCACATTGTGTTTTTTGAATGATGATTCTTTTCAAACCAGTATATACGAAGTTCATTTTTGCAGTTGTTGTATTTAATTTTTTACTTGCAATAATTATAGCTTTTTTATCAAACCTGTTTTTTGCCGGTGTTTTATCTGAAAATACTATTACCTGGGATTCGACAGCAGAAGAATTTGTAGTTGTTGTTTTGATAGGCCCGGTTATGGAAACACTCTTCTTCCAGGTAGCCTCTTACAGTTTTTTTTCGTATGTAATCAAAGGCGTTAAACTTGGCAGTAGAAGCAAAAGAACACTATTCATTTTAAGCAGCAGCCTGCTATTTGCGGCCTTTCACCAATACAACTGGCTGTATTGCATCAGTGCTTTTTTGGGTGGGCTTTCGTTGAACTATAGTTATCTCTATTTTAAAAAACAGAGGTTCTTCCCGTTTCTTTCCGTTGTAATTATACACTCGCTATATAATCTGCTTGTTTTTATCGTCAAAAATTTATTTGCAGAATAAATATATCCCCGGCTTAAAAATAAAGGGTTTAAGTTTAATTACTAATGCCTCATAACAACTCTCTTTTCTTGTCCCCACAAAAACGAAGCACATCCGCTATTTACCGGCTTTTACTCTTGTTGGTAGTGGCTGCCCTGTCTGCCCTGCCCTTTATCGCCACCACTATTTCCACCCGTGCCTCCGGCATCACCCGCCCTGCTACAGAGCGTACCGAAATAAGGCCGGTGCTTACAGGCATTGTGGACAAAGTCTTATACAAAGAAGGGCAGGCCGTACAGGAAGGGGCGGTTATAGCTATTATAAGAGATGATGTATCATCGGCGCAGGAGGCAAGTAATCAATACGATATCAACCAGAGACAGCAGTTTGTACACGATTTAAAGATGCTAACCTCCCCTTCCTTCGGAGAGGGGCGGGGGGAGGCTCTGCAAAGCCCCCTATACAGGCAACAGCTCAACCGCTTTCAATACCAGTTGGCCGATCATCAGGCTTCGCTTAAAAAAGTACAGCATGAAGTAGACATGAATAATGCGCTTTTAAAAGCTAAAGTAATAGCCCCTAAAGAAGCTTTCGACAAACAGGTTGAGCATGAAAAGCTGCAGGCTGCTTATGAGGCTTTCAGGCGCAACCAGGTAGCCCAGTGGCAACAGGAACTGGTAAACTATGAGGCAGAATTGTCGCAACTAAATGCTGCCCGCTCTAAAATACATGCAGATAAAAAGAACTATGAAATAAAAGCGCCTGTATGCGGCATTCTACAGGGCATAAACAATTTGTATCCGGGCAATGTAGTGCAGGCCGGGCAGTCTATTGCTACACTTTCACCCCAAAGCGACCTCATTGCAGAATGCTATGTGCATACAAGAGACGTTGGCCTGTTGCGTACCGGCCAGCCAACACGGTTCCAGGTAGACGCTTTCGATTATAATTATTTCGGCATCCTTACAGGAAAAGTGATCAGTATAGATAACGACTTTACAATGGCAGACAACAATCCTGTATTTAAAGTACGCTGCAGTTTCGACACTACACAATTGCATCTGAAAAACGGTTTTACCGGACAGCTAAAGAAAGGGCTTACCCTGCAGGCACGGTTTATTATTGGTGAGCGTACGTTGTGGCAATTGCTATGGGATAATATAGACGACTGGCTGAATCCCGCAGCGCCAGGAAAGTCTTCCACTGATGATAGTGCTGATTAAAACATAACACTAATAACAGATGATATCAGCGAAAACCTGCACCATTCACAGGACAGAATAGTAGATTGTTCACCAACAAAAATAAATCAGATGATAACCTGTATTTCAGATGGCCATAAAACCAATAGCCGATGGCTGAGGAGTAGCTGCTCAATATCAGGAGCTAATTTTAAAAAAGTATCGAAAAGTACCTGGTTGTTGCAGTTACCTAAACGAAATAAAACGATTTTGGGAATTGTATTCAATTGCAATGCCCTGTAATAAAAATCCTTATCGCGTGTAAGAATAACATAGTCATTTTTTAAGGCTATGTCCCAAACTTCATTATCCGGCAAACTGGCAGAATAATCATGCACAAAAACAAAACGAAATGAATGTAACTCTGAAAAATTTTTTGGCAGGTTTACGTCAACAAAATAAGTCATGCAGAATGGAGTAAAACATTACTGGATACAGGTGTCAGGTCAGACAGCCTTGCGGCATACAAAAGGCAGGCCTGCAAGTCTTCTTTTTCCAAAAAAGGAAAGGCCTTTAGAATATCATCGGTACTATCCCCTCCCGAAAGGTGTTCCAATATCATACTAACCGTAATACGCAAGCCCCTGATGGTGGGTTTACCACCACAAATACCAGGAACAATTGTAATTCTATTTAATAATTCATCCATACAAACTATATTTTCATCAGTGAAGTTACGAAAAGAGCTTAAAATCAAACAAAGAGACATAACTGATTGCGGCGCGGCCTGCCTGGCTTCTATTGCAGCCTTTTATAAACTAAAGCTACCTGTAAGCCGCATACGCCAATATGCAGGTACTGATAAGCGCGGCACTAACGTGCTGGGACTTATAGAAGCCGCTGAAAAGCTGGGGTTCCAGGCTAAAGGAGCTAAAGGTTCCTTTGAGAGCCTGTTCAAAATACCATTACCAGCCATTACACATCTGGTATTAAAAAACGGGATGCATCATTATGTGGTTATTTACAAAGCCACAAAAAAGCATATCGGAATTATGGACCCCGCTGATGGACGGGTTCAGAAGAAAACGCATGATGAATTTAAAGAAATATGGAGCGGAGTGATTATATTAATGATGCCTTATGAAAGCTTTGCAACTGGAAATGAAAAAACATCCAATATAAAAAGGTTCTGGGAACTAATAAAGCCTCATAGAGTTATAATGATGCAAGCCTTAGCCGGAGCAATTGTTTACACCATCCTGGGACTTTCTACTTCCATCTATATACAAAAAATTATTGATTTTGTATTAGTGGAGGGTAATACAAGATTACTTAATCTGCTCAGTGTGGCTATGATTGTAATACTTATTTTCCAGTTGCTGATTGGCTATTATAAATCACTTTTTGCATTACAAACAGGTCAAAACATAGATGCAAGGCTTATATTGGGTTACTACAAGCACCTGCTGAAATTACCACAGCGTTTTTTTGATACCATGCGCGTTGGTGAAATTATCAGCCGGGTAAATGATGCCGTTAAAATAAGATTATTTATAAACGATATAGCATTAAGCATCATTGTAAATGTATTGACACTGCTATTCTCAATAGCACTGATGTTCTTATACTACTGGAGACTGGCACTTGTTATACTGGCTATAATCCCCATATACGCCTTGCTCTATTTCATCAGTAATAAGATCAATAAAAAATGGCAGCGCATGCTAATGGAAGACAGCGCCGGGCTGGAAACCCAACTGGTAGAAAGCCTGAACGCCGTTGGTACTATAAAAAGATTTGGCTTGGAGTCCTATGCTAACGATAAAACGGAGAACAGGTTTTATAAGCTGCTGCAAACAATATATAAAACAGGCGTGTACGGCCTGTACACTGGCAATGCGTCCGAATTTTTCACACGACTTTTTACCATTATCTTACTTTGGACAGGTAGTTATTTCGTTGTCAACAGGGAATTATCGCCCGGCGAGCTGCTTTCATTTTATGCGCTGACAGGATACCTTACCGGCCCTGCAGCCTCGCTTATCGGTGCCAATCGCAGCATACAGGACGCATTGATCGCATCTGACCGGCTGTTTGAGATCATTGACCTGGAAACAGAACAAAACAATGAAAGCAAAGTAACCCTCACTCCGGCCAATACAGGCAATATTAAGTTTCAAAACGTTTCTTTCCGTTACGGTACCCGCACACAGGTATTCAAAAACCTGAGTATGATAATTGAAAAAGGCAAAAGCACCGCTATAGTAGGAGAAAGTGGAAGCGGCAAGTCCACTTTAATCTCTCTGATGCAGAACCTGTACCCGTTAAGTGAAGGCAGCATTTTTATCGGCGACTATGATTTGAAATACATAAACAATAACAGCCTGAGAGAAACTATAGGCGTAGTGCCGCAACATATTGATCTTTTCGCCGGTAGTGTTATCGAAAATATTGCTATCGGAGATAGCGAGCCCGATATGCAAAAGATATTAAGCTTATCCCATTTAACGGGCGTTAATGATTTTATAGAAAAACTGCCCAATACCTATCACACCTTTATCAGTGAACAGGGAGTGAACTTTTCCGGAGGCGAAAGGCAAAGGCTGGCAATAGCCCGTGCACTGTACCGCAATCCCGGAATACTTATTTTAGATGAAGCCACCAGCAACCTGGATCCGGCCAGTGAAAATCAAATCCGCCGGGTATTGGACTGGTATAGCAACCAGGGAAAAACCATTATTATCATAGCCCACCGGTTATCCACTATAAAAAGTTGCGATACTATTTTAGTTTTGCAGAACGGCGTTTTAGCAGAATGTGGTACTCATGAAACATTGCTGGCTGCCCAAAACGTTTATGCCCGTTTATGGCAGTATCACACAGGAAATATTTAAATTTTTAGGATAGTGTATCAGAAAATGTACAAATTCTTGATTCTATTGTATTTTTACCATTAACTATTTAGTACTTTATGAAAAAGGGGTTGGTTGTATTGATTATAAGCATGTTTTCAATGGCTGTTCAGGCCCAGGAAAAATGGAACCTTAAACAGTGTGTGGATTATGCCATCTCCAATAATATATCGGTGAAGCAGGCTGATGTGCAGGCCCGTTTTGATAAGCTTACCCACCATCAAAGCACCCTGGCGCTTTACCCAAGGATCAGCAGCCAGCATAGCACGGGGTTTCAGTTTGGACGTTCTATTGACCCTACCTCCAACCAGTTTACCACCAACCAGATATTATTTGCCAACCACGGGTTGGACCTGGGGCTGGACCTGTTTAATTGGTTCAGTAAAAAAAACACCATAAAAGCTAACGAATACCTGGCGCAGGCAAGCGTTGCCAGGCTTGAAAAAGCTAAAAATGACGTGGCGCTCAATGTAGCTAATGCCTACCTGGCAGCGCTGTTAAATAAGGAGCAGATCAATATCAGCAAAGTTCAGGTAGCGCAGAGCCGGGAACAGGTAGATTTAATCAGCAAGCAGGTAGATGCCGGCGCCCTCCCCGAACTGAATCTTGCCGAAACGCAAACACAATATGCTACTGACAGCTCCAACCTTATAACAGCGCAAACCAATTATATCCTGTCTTTACTTCAATTAAAGGCTTTGCTGAACCTTGAAGCCGATGCGCCTTTCGATATTGAAGTGCCGCCGGTAGCATCTATTCCTGTTGAGCCTTTATCAGCTTTAGATCCTGCTGTGGTTTACCAGTCTGCGCTGGAAAATCTGCCCCAGCAAAAAATAAATAACCTGAACCTGAAGGCCAGTGAAAAAAATGTGGCCATAGCCAAAGCGGGCTTATATCCCTCCCTATCATTTTTCGGCGGTCTTAACTCCCGCTATTCCAATGCCCAGAAAAAGATTGCCAGCAGCTTTCAAACAATAGACATGCCTGTTGGAAGTGTACATATAAATGGTATCAGCTACCCGGTCATCTCGCCCGTTAACCAGCCAGCGGGATATGACAGGAATACTTATTTCAGGCAGCTGAATAATAACTTTAGCCAGAATGCAGGTATAGGGCTGAGCATCCCGATCTTTAACGGCGGAATGGCCCGTATCAACTGGCAAAAAGCAAAGCTGGATGTAGAAAACCAGCAGCTGCTGAAAGAGCAGGATACCCGTACCCTTAAACAGGATATTTACCAGGCGCATACCAATGCAGTGGCCGCTATTGAAAAATATAATGCCACCCGCATAGCGGTAGAGTCGGCACAAAAAGCCTATGACTTTGCCAGGAAGAGATTTGACGTAGGATTGCTGCAACCCATTGACCTTATATTGAATCAGAATAATTTATTCAGGGCTAAAATAAATATGGTATCGGCCCAGTACGATTATGTATTTAAAATGAAACTGCTGGAGTTTTACAAAGGGCTGGGGCTGAAGCTGTGAGTAAAAATGATGTACGGTATACGGTGTACGATATATGGTATACGATGTGTGAATTTCGGACATATCAACTATGAACTATAAACTATATAAAAAGTGAACAAACGTTGGCAAAAAATATTGATCATTGGGGCGGCTGTTATTGGCGCGGCTTTCATTGTTTTGGTAAATCTTAATAAAGGCAAGAATGCAGTCCTTGTTACTGCTGAAAAGGCTGCAGCCCGGTCTATTACAGAAACAGTAACGGCAAGCGGGCAAATATACCCCGAGTATGAAGTAAAGATCAGTCCCGATATAAGTGGCGAGGTAACTGAGCTTACCGTTGCTGAGGGCGACAGCGTTACCAGGGGGCAGGTGCTGGCACGGGTATACGCCGATGTGTATGCCTTGCAAAGAGACGAAGCTGCCGCGCGGGTAAGCCAGTCGCAGGCTACTGTAGCCAACAGCAAAGCGGCCCAGGGCGCACTGAAAGCTACCCTGGATCAGGCCCAGCAACAGTACGACAGGAATAAAAAGCTGTTTGATGAAAAAGTAATTTCAAAAGCCGAGTTTGAGCAGTTTGACGCTGCGCTGGCTTCGGCAAAAGCCAATTATAATGCAGCCTTAGAAAATATCCGCAGCCTGCAGGCAGGCGTTCAATCTTCACAAACAGGTCTTACTTCGGCTAATAAAACTTTAAGCAGGGCTACTATTGTAGCGCCTATAAGCGGTATTGTATCTTCCTTAAAAATAGAAAAGGGAGAGCGCGTTGTGGGTACCGCCCAAATGGCCGGAACAGAAATGATGACGGTTGCTGATATGAACAGTATGGAAGTAAGGGTTGATGTAGGCGAGAACGATATTGTGAAAGTGAGCATAGGGGATATGGCCGATGTGGAAGTAGATGCTTATAACGACAGAAAATTTAAGGGAATTGTTACCAAGATCGCAAGCAGTGTAAAATCGTCTGGTGCCGTAGCCTCCAGCACCGAAGTTACCAATTATGAAGTGAGGATACGCCTCGACAAATCATCTTACCAGGATCTGCTTAAAGCAAGTGGCAAAAACAGGTTTCCCTTCAGGCCGGGCATGAACGCAAGAGCCGACATTAAAACCAGGCAAAAAGACAATGTAATTTCAGTGCCTATTGCCTCGGTAAACGCGCGTATAAAGGATAGTGACAAAAGCATTGCCGAAGCTAAAAAAGACAAGTCCGCCGCTAATACCACCGATGCCGCTGAAAGCGAAAGCGCGAATAATGATATGGAAGAAGTGGTGTTCATGGTTATGAAAGATGGCGTGGTAAAAAAACGCGTGGTAAAAACAGGCATACAGGATATTAATTATATTGAGGTTACCAAAGGAATACAGGCAGGAGACCTGATTGTTACGGGCCCTTACAGCGTGATCAGCCAGACCTTAAAAGACGGGGACAAAGTAAAAGTGGTGAATAAGGACGAATTGTTTAAGAAAAAATAATACATTATGCTTAAAGGTATTTTCACCTTTACACTTACATTTTTGATGATATGCGCAACCTGTGCGCAGGATACGGCCAGGCCCAAAGCTGTTTTAAACCACCAGGCTTTGTATGTGCAGGATTTAGGGCGTGCAGCTGCCTTTTACAAAAACATTATTGGCCTGGAGCAAATAGATGAGCCTTTTAAGATAGGAAAGCATGTATGGCTTAAAACCGGGCCGCACACATCGCTGCATCTTATATTGGGCGCACCTGCCAAAAAGGAATACTATAAGAACCATCATATTTGCTTTAGCGTGCCTTCGCTTGAAGCGTTCATTAAAATCTTAAAAAAGAACAAGATCAGCTGGGAAGATGCCGGGGGTAAAAAAGATACGGTAACTGCCCGGCCCGATGGTATACAGCAGCTATGGATACAGGATCCTGATGGCTATTGGCTGGAGATCAATAATGATCAGCAAGGCTTTGAATAATCAGCAAAAGAGAGGTGTATTTATATCGCTGCAAGCGATATAATAAACGCCTGAGACGAAGCACGTCTCAAGCAGAGCTGTTTACATCACCGGCCTGAGGTAATACTCAAACAGCAAATCATTGCCCAGCTCACCAGCTGCATCTTCAAACAAGGTGATGAGTTTTTCAAAAGTTTCCAACTGGCTCATCGACATATTGATAAACCGGACGGACAAAGGCAATTCAATATCACCGGTGATACAATCCCAAAGAGCGTCTAAATTGTTTCCGAAATATTCAGGCAGGTCGAGCTCCCGCTTTGCAATAAGATAAAAATCGCTCATAGAGCCTATCCTTTCAAAATCAAATATCACCTGTTTCATTGCCGTTCAAAAGTTTTATAATGATCGTGTGTTACATATATTAACCCGTCGTTGGAATATAACAACCGGTCTGTATTTCGCCTGCCACATTTATAATTCAGATCCGCTTCGTACCATTTTCTGTTACCTGAAGAAGGCAGATTCCCTTCGCGATTGCTGAATACATCTCCACCAATGGCTTTACCAGGCAACACCTCGCAAAGGTTACCCTCCGCTGCGATCCATCCCTGTTTGCGTGCTTCATTTTTAGTGATATAACAGTCTGGCAGCTTCTGATGTTTTTTTACATACGGCACCACCACTTCTTCGCTGGTAAGTTTGTCAATGCTAACAATTGCCGTATCTGCACGCAGAAGACTACCCGAATTGGTTTCTTTTTTATTTGTAAAAAGAATAAAGCCGGCCACCACCAGCAGCAGCACAACAATATATCCCCAGCTTTTACTGTTTAACATATTACAAACTTAGTTAAATAATGCAGCCGACCAGCAATTTTATATGACAGGAGGTATAGCAAGACCTCAAACAGGTCAAATACTTATAGAAAAATGAATACACAATATATACGACACAAGTTCTGGGTTGTAGCCAAAGGCTACAGCATATTCCTGCGAAACAAAATGTTTCGCAGAACATCGAATAAAATGTTTCGCAGAACATCGCTATTTCGCCAAAAGCTAAAAACGCTTCCAGCTTCCGACCCCGGACCTCGAACTTCCGGACTTCCGGACTTCCCAACTTTCCGACTTTCCTTCTTTTTCCCTACCTTTCTATTCACTAAATTGCCTGTATGATAAAAAATGTTTCTGTTATAGGCTCTGGCACTATGGGGAATGGTATCGCCCATGTCTTTGCACTGCATGGTTTTGACGTTACACTTATTGACGTATCCCGGCAACAGCTTGATAAGGCCCTTAGAACCATCTCAAAAAACCTTGACCGGCAGATAGCGAAAGAGCAGATCACAGAAGAGCAAAAAAATATAACTCTTCAAAAGATCGTAACCGGAACAGATATTTCAAAAGGCGTATCTGCAGCGCACCTGGTAGTAGAAGCCGCTACAGAAAACGAAGCGCTGAAAACAGCAATATTTAAACAGATTGATGCAGCAGCTCCACAAGATTGTATATTGGCAAGCAATACATCTTCCATATCTATTACCCGGATTGCTGCTGCAACAAAACGCGCGGAACAGGTAGTAGGGATGCACTTTATGAACCCGGTGCCAGTAATGAAACTGGTGGAAGTGATTAACGGGTATGCAACCAGCCCTTATGTAACCGGTATCATTACAGCGCTTAGTAAACAATTAGGAAAAACACCAGCCTTAGTTAACGACTATCCGGGCTTTGCAGCCAACCGCATTTTAATGCCTATGATCAACGAAGCCATTTATACTTTACATGAAGGTGTAGCAGGCGTGGAAGCTATTGATACTATTATGAAGCTGGGCATGGCGCATCCGATGGGACCTTTGCAGCTGGCTGATTTTATCGGTCTTGATGTTTGCCTCTCTATTATGAAAGTGCTATTTGACGGAATGGGGCAGCCTAAATATGCGCCCTGTCCTTTGCTTGTAAATATGGTAGCAGCCGGTAAACTTGGTGTAAAAAGCGGTGAAGGTTTTTATACCTATACACCGGGCAGCAGGGAATTAACAGTGAGCAGCAAATTCGGGAAGTGAAGCTATTTCAATTAACTGTCCGCCCTTTTTCTGCCAGCCATAATTATGGTTGCCATTAGTAAGAATTAAATACTCCGCAGGCATAGAAATATTGTAACGCAATACCTGGTGCAATACTTTTTCAGTAACAGGCACGGCGGCGCTTTTGCACTCTACCAGCATCCAGGGTTTGTGATGCCGGTCATAAACAAGGATATCAAAACGCTTTTTTAAATCGCCTAAATAAATTTCTTTTTCCAGGGCAATCAGCGATTTGGGATAGCCCATCACCTGCAGCAGGTATTGAACAAAATTCTGGCGTACCCATTCTTCATCCTGCAACAGCAGCCATTTCCGGCGAATGCTGTCAAATATGTAAGGCTGGTTATTTCTATGCTCGATCTTAAAATCGGGCCGGGGATATTCAATCAAAATCATCAGTCCAAAAATAAAAGTTTAATTTAGCATAAATGAAAACAAAACAGGACATAGTAGAAAACTGGCTGCCCCGCTACACAGGAGAAAGTCTTAAGAATTTTGGCAAATACATCCTATTAACCAACTTCAGCAACTATGTTACCATGTTTGCTGAATGGAATAAGGTAGAAATCATTGGCCAGGGCAAGCCTATGCAGTGCGCTACAGCCAATAATATTACCATTATCAATTTCGGGATGGGCAGCCCTACTGCAGCTACTGTAATGGACCTGCTGACAGCCATCAAACCCGAAGCCGTTTTATTTTTAGGTAAGTGTGGCGGCTTAAAAAAACGTAATAAAGTGGGCGACCTGATCCTGCCCATTGCTGCAATAAGAGGCGAGGGAACATCTAACGATTATTTTCCGCCCGAAGTACCAGCACTACCGGCATTTGCTTTGCAAAAAGCAGTAAGCACCACTATTCGTGAAGCTAAAACAGACTACTGGACGGGTACGGTGTACACCACCAACCGCCGCGTATGGGAGCATGATGAACCTTTTAAAGAATACCTGAAAAAAATAAGGGCCTATGCTGTTGACATGGAAACAGCTACTATATTCATGGTAGGCTTTTACAACCAGATACCCACAGGAGCCTTGCTCCTGGTAAGCGATTCGCCCATGATCCCTGAAGGCGTAAAAACCGAGGAGAGCGACAAGAGCGTTACTGCCAATTACGTGGAGAATCATTTGAAAATAGGGGTCCAATCGTTAAGACAGCTGATAGAGAACGGGCAAACCATAAGGCATTTGAGGTTTTAGTTTTTTGCAGACTGCAGCGTCACTTATGGCATCCATATTGCTATCATTTTACACAAGAGCCCAACTTATAGCGCTAATTATACGGCAGCATTGTTGCGACAGGAATACTTTTAACGTCTTTATTCTTAAACATGTACCATGCAGCTTAAAATATCTTTCAGACTTTGCTTTCTTTTGGTATCTGCTCTTTTGGTTTTATCAGCATTTAGATGCGGGAAAGAAAAAGCTATTGACGAGTTCCCCTATAAGGCCAGGTTAGAAACTACAGGAATCTGTTTTAACTATACTTTTACATTAATAGAAGGAGATATTGACCCATCACTGGTTGAGGCTTCCTGGACCAACCCACAGACAAATAAGACCTATATAAACGCGTTCGGAATTGCCAATCCCTGCAACCTGCCTTCAAACCTGAAAGAAGGCGATGAGTTTTATTTCAGCTTATCTTCACACCGAACAAATTCCTGTGCAGTATGTGAAGCCTACTATCCCAGTCCCGGCAAAAAACTGTATATAACTGTTAAATAAACTTTTTATGAAAAAACTTATCCTCCTTTTTACTATTACTATTGCAACAACAGCAATTTCCTGTCATAACAAAGTAATGCCTGTAAGTAAAAGTGATAAGCTCAAAGCCCGTTTTGAGGTTGCCGGCTTATGTTCCAATTATACATTCAGCTTAATTGAAGGCAACATAGATACAGCGCTGATTGAGGGAAGCTGGACAAATCCGCAAACTAACAAAACCTATAAAAATGCATTCGGCATCAGCAATCCCTGCGATCTGCCCAAAGACCTGAAAGAAGGTGATGAGTTTTATTTTGAGTTAGAAAAAAAGCCTTCAGAGCAATGTGTTGCCTGTATGGCTTATTATCCAACGCCGGTAAAGAAACTAGCGCTTAAAGTAATAAAATAAGCAGTTCCGGCACTATTTATTCCGGACAGGGCTTTTATCTTGCAATGCTGCAAGGCGCTACCTGCTATCACTAATTATAGTGACGCAGAGAAATTCTGTGCTTAATTAACGCAAAGACGCTTTACTTTTACATCACAAACATTAACCCATTTAAAAAACACTACCCCTGTAATAAACACCCTTTATCACATTTCCTCAAAAGATTGCGCTACACAGAAATCTATTTTTAACACCTAAATAAAAGGAGGCTCCTTATGGCAAAAAGCATCAACCCCAAATCCATGCTAATAGCGGATTTAAAAAAAGTAACCGGCAATGCAAGTGCTTTTGAAACAAAGTATCCAACCAAAGTAACTACTGCAGCCCAGAATAAACAAAATTATAAAGGCTGGGAAAAAACCCTTGGGGTTGCAACCAAGGACACCCCCCAGCCCATTAAATTACAGGCGGCAAAACTAACAGCAGCCACCCTTTCTAATGTGCGTACTATTAAAGAGAGCGCAACTCCGGCTGCAACAGCACTTCAAAAAGAGATGCCCCCATCAGATGTTTTAGGGAGCCTGTTCAGTGCCTTAAGCACCTTAGAGTTCACAAAAATGGAATCAGAGTACAAGACACGCCTCAACGCAGCAAAAACACCGGCAGCAAAAGCAGCGGTTACCGCTCAATGGAAAAATATTGTACAGGGCGCGCAAAATTCTTTCGCCTCTGCGGGATTAAAGAATATCGATGAAACTGAACTTCGAAAATTTTCCTCAACTTTGGTTGCCAATAAGCAAAACTTTAATGCAGTAGTACAATTATCTAACAGCGCCAAATCATCAGGTATTGCATCGATCAACCTGGTCCGGCCGGCTACGCTAACAGGCACCTTTATTCCTGTAACAGGAGTTGTAACCAACCCCGAAACTCCAATAGTGAATGCAATTCCCGACCTCTGCAGCAGACCTTTCGCACAGGGATCATACACCAAGCATATTTCGTATGGATTTAGCATCACGGTAAATGTTCCATACTGGTGCCCAACCTGGACAAGCCCATTCAGGGTTTGCCACAAAAAAGTAACACTTGCAGGAGCCCGGTTTACTGTAGACCTTAATATGGGATACAGAGTTTCCTGTTGCGGCGCTGTGGCATGGGGATATGCTTCTGCCCAGGCCTGTGTTACATTCATTGGTAAGAGTTTTTGCGCTGGCTGCAGTGCGTCCATCACAGGTGTAGCCGGAATAGGCAGAACACCCGTTGCCGGAGGAAAATGTAATTATGGCTTAGGCATTAATGCACAGCTCAAATGCACATTTGCCGGGGTTACCATTTTAAATGTTTCTTATCCTTTTGGATATACCATACAGGGGCCTTGCCCACCGGCTGGTTTATGTTAACTCAAAATACGGCTGCTTTGGTTTATGAACCAAAGCAGCCATTTTAAACCTTATGATCTTTGGTCTGAATACTGATTCATGGTTTTGGCTATGCATTTGTATACTATGCAACTGGCGACTTACTACCCTCATCTGTTTTGAAAGAGGGCCGTTTTCTATAATGGTAACATTCAGAAAGTTTTTATACAGGATCAGGCTGGGCGCTCTCATTGAATGCTTTCACTGTACTTCAATCTGGATGGCGGCCATTATTTCTCTTCTTGCCTTTCAGCCCCTGCCTGTAGTTATTTTATTGATTTTTGCCATTGCCGGAGCCAGTTCAATAATTGAAAGGGCCATACAACCATCTTATAATACTGATAATTATGAAAATGATTAGCACAACCGGTACAACATTCTGCTGCGGCGCTTACAGTAAAAAAATAAAGGAAGTAAAAGGTAAACTGCCCCCCAATCCTAAAATAGAAAAAGGGGTGGCGCTCATCTATCTGGGTGCAGGATTTGAAACCTTTACCGGTAAGTTCTCGGGGCATAAATATTATGTATCTGACCATCAAAGGCATTTTAAAGCGGCACCAGACGATGCGGCAGACCTGCTGCACAACAAAGAGATCATATTACGTCCTTAATATTATGGAAGCCCAAAAATCACCCGAACCAATAGAAGAAATTTTGAACAGCCCACCCATGGATTCTGTCAAAGACATGCAAAACAGCAAAGCGCGGTTTTCCTGCCTGGGTGTTGGCTGTGTTGGCTGGCTTATAATTATCGGCATCATTACAGCCTGTATCATTCTCTACCAAAAACTATAGATCATTCAAATAACCTATAAATCGTATCTTCCCCATTAAAAAAATAATTTTATACGGACCAGGTACGATGCCGGAACCTCTTCTTTCTATACAAAAACTTACAATCAATTTTACTACGGACGGTAAAATTAATCACGCTATAAAAGATATTTCATTTACCGTAAACAAAGGTGAAATTGTAGCACTTGTTGGTGAGAGCGGTTCGGGTAAATCAGTAACTTCCCTTTCTATATTGCGGCTGCTACCCTCCCCGCCTGCTGAGCTGGCGGAGGGCCATATTTTTTTCAGCGAAGATGACGCTGCGGCCTGTGATCTTACACAGGTATCTAAAGCTGAATTACAGCAGATCCGGGGCAATAAGATCTCCATGATCTTCCAGGAACCCATGACCTCGCTTAACCCGGTGTTCACCTGCGGGCACCAGGTAGCCGAAGCCCTGCTGGTCCATAATAAAATATCAAAAAAAGAGGCTAAGGCGCAGGCTATATCATGGTTTGAAAAAGTAAAGCTTCCTCATCCCGCAGCTATTTACAACCGCTACCCGCACCAGCTAAGCGGCGGGCAAAAGCAAAGAGTAATGATTGCTATGGCTATGTGCTGCAAACCAGCCTTGTTGATCTGCGATGAACCAACAACTGCCTTAGATGTAACCGTACAAAAAAGCGTGCTGGAATTAATTAAGGAACTGCAGCAGGAAACGGGCATGGGCGTTATTTTTATTACGCACGATCTTGGCGTAGTGGCGCAAATCGCAGACAGGGCCATTGTAATGTATAAAGGATCGATTATTGAACAGGGTTTTGTAAAGGACATTTTCACCAACCCGCAGGAGCCTTATACCCAGGCGCTGATTGCCTGTCGTCCGGTAAATCATAAACGAGGGGAAAGATTACCTGTTGTGAGCGATTTTTTAAATCCGGATGCTGGTGCTCAGGGCGTCCTCACTTCGAACGATGATACTGTCGTCTCCGGCAACATTTACAAGCCTTTAATCCGTGTTCAAAACCTGTCAGTTTATTTTTCCAACAAAAAAAACTGGTTAGGCAGACCTCTTCATTACACCAGGGCTGTAGACGATATAAGCTTTGAAGTTTTTGAAAATGAAACACTGGGAATTGTGGGCGAAAGCGGCTGTGGCAAAACCACATTAGGCAGAACTCTTTTACAACTGATACCGGCAACAAAAGGCACTATTCTTTACGAAGAGCGGGAACTTAATACTTACAGTCCGGCTCAATTGCGGGAACTGAGACGCCACCTGCAGATTATTTTCCAGGATCCGTATTCCTCTCTTAACCCGCGCAAAAAAATAGGAGCGGCTATTGAAGAGCCGTTAGCAGTGCATGGTATTATTAAATCCGCAGCAGCAAGAAAACAAAAAGTTATAGACTTATTGCAAAAAGTGGGGCTGCAACCCGAACATTACAACCGCTACCCGCATGAGTTCAGCGGCGGGCAAAGGCAGCGTATAGTAATTGCCCGTGCGCTGGCGCTGCAACCTTCATTTATTATATGTGATGAATCAGTATCTGCGCTGGATGTAAGCGTACAGGCCCAGGTATTGAATTTATTGAACGATCTTAAAAAAGAATTTGGATTCACCATTGTTTTTATCAGCCACGATTTAAGCGTGGTACGTTATTTCAGCAACCGCATCATTGTAATGAACAAAGGAAAGATCGAAGAAATGGGCGCTGCTGATGCTATTTATGAAAACCCTCAAAGTAATTACACCAAAAAGCTGATTGAGGCCATACCTGCATAATTAAGTACCGATTGTAAAAATTGGGTCCAAAAATACACTCCTATAGTGCAAAAAAATAAAACGCACCATATAAGTGGGTTTTATTAAGCATAAAGTTGCAATCTGCAAATTGTCCGTAGTTTACTCTATAAATCAGGCCAACAAAAGCCCGGGCGTTGTACTAAGTGGTATTTCCAGGGTGTAAGGAGTTGCGCCTATGGGGAGATGATTTGGATCCGGGTTGCAGCCTTTTTTATAACCTGCTTATCAAGTGGACACTAACGAACGCCCCAGCTACTTATAAGGTATAATTAGAGATATGGCTCCGGATTTAAAATAGACGGGGGTGATGAACCCAGAAGTGACATAGACTGCCCTATAAAAATAGTCCAATATCTTAATTTCCAAGTACCACTTGCGTCAGGATGTTCCAATTTCCACAGGTCCTTATTTTCCATTTTACTGTTCTTCTTAATCAGGTTGAACAAAGTGGCCAGGCCACTGTCTTAAAGCAGCTCCCATTCCTTTTTTAAAATGGCAAACTGCATCGTATTTTCATACTTAGGTGCACCATCCGGATTTTTAACGAAGGAAATATATTCTACGAAAGTACCTTCCGGTCGCATTCCGAGGCGTTTACAGAGGTTTTGTGAACGAATATTACTTTCTTCAACATAGCAATAAATCCGACGGCCATTTTTTTTTGTGAAGAGATATTCAAGCAGCCCTTTTGCCGCTTCAAATGCCAATCCCCTTCCCTCATATTTCGGATTGATGTTCCAGCCCACACCAAAGGTATCGTCATCCCGTTCCGAATAGGCAAAGAGGTTTCCAATCAGTGTATCGTCGGGTAAACATACCGCGTATTGTGATTGGTCGGTACTGCGTTTCAATACTTCGGCTCGGGCTTCGTCCAATGAGTTTAATTTTTCGTCGACGAAACAGTTTGAACGCGGCTTTTCAAAGTAATCCAACAACGCTTCCGCATCCCCTTCCTTAAAAGACCGAACTACCAATCGTTCAGTTTTAAAATATTCCATTTCAAATAAATTTCCGGGTTAATTTCTCTCTGCAATGCTACTTCATTCTTTTACCGCTCCAGCCACAATTTAAATTGCGGCATTTTAATCCGGCTCACGATGACTTCCGCATCACGATCACGTTTCAGGATGATTTTTGCTTTTTCATTGAAATGCTTGTGAATGGTCTCAATGCTGTGGATATGTAAAACATACTGCCGGTTGACACGGAAAAAATATTGCGGATCGAGCTGTTCTTCCAGTTCTTCCAGGGTGTACGGAACGGCAATCACACTGCCATCCAACAACCGAAAATGAACGATTTTATGTTCCAGGAAAATGTAATCAATCGTTTCTACCGGGATCATTTTGTAGGTTTCGCGGTAATGCAGCAGAAACCTGCTTTTGTAGTTCTTCTTTTGCGTTTGCAGCATCTCTACAATGGCCCCGATATCATCGCCGGAAAATTGTGGCTGAATGCGTTTCACTTTTTCCAAAGCTTCCGCCAATTCTTCTTTCTCAATCGGTTTAAGCAAATAAGCCGCACCATACACTTTAAATGCCTGCAAAGCATATTCATCATAAGCCGTGGTAAAAATCACAGGCGATCGGATGTCGGTTTGCTTAAAAATATCAAACGATAAACCATCTGCCAAACGAATATCCATAAAAATCAGGTCGGGTTTGGAATGTGCGTTTAACCATTCAACACTTTCCTGAATAGTAGGTAAAATGGCGAGCGAATCAGCATTACCATCCAGCTTTTCCACCAGGCTTTTCAGCAACTCAGCGTTGTAATGTTCATCTTCTATAATCAAATACTTCATAGCCCGTTTAAATATTTAGCAAAGGCAATCGCACTTCGAAAGCAGTTTCTGTCCTTACAATTTCCGGTTGTATCCCCTGTAATAATTGGTAGCGTTCGCGGATATTTTTTAGTCCCATTCCGGTCGATTTATAGTCAATATTAATGAGTTGTAAGTTATTTTTTACCACGATGATGCCATCTCCCAAACTTTCAACCGAAAGGTACAATGGTTGTTTCAAAGTTGAAATATTATGTTTGATAGCATTCTCAATCAGCAATTGCAACGTGACCGGAGGAATACCTTTGGTCCTGTCATTTTCATTAATATGCATCGTCAGTTGAATGCTTTCCCCGTGTCTGATTTTAATGAGGTGAAAATACATTTCCACAAATCTCAATTCTTCTTCCAGTGCCACCACATCGCGTTTCCCCGTGGTTAAAATGTAACGATATACTCTGGAAAGATTAGACAAAAATTCCTGCGCCGAATGCTGATCAGTTTCAATCAATTGCGTCAGAATGCTGAAATTATTAAACAAAAAATGGGGATCCAATTGCAGTTTCAACACTTCCAATTCCGATTCCAAAGCGTTTTCTTTCAATTGAAGTGCGTGTATTTCCAACTTATTGCTTTCAATCACTTTGGCTTTCCACTGTTCAAAGAAGTAAAAAGAATTGTAAAAACTATTGACAAAGG
>JAPUDO010000126.1:0-101947 GCA_027493055.1 Niabella sp.
ATCAACCTTTTTGTCCATATACCCTGTTGCTGATAACTGAAGGTAGAATGTACTGCCGGTAAATACCCCGCTCCCGCATTGCAGCGTAAAGAAACCTTTTTCATTGGTATAGCCAGATGCCAGAAAGGCTCCATTTTCAGGCACCAGGTAAACCGTAATGTATGCAGCAGGCTTGCGGGAAATACTATCAAGTATCTGTCCTTTGACAATAAGATTGTGCTCCTGTTCCTGTTGCGCTGAAAGCTTTACAGGAAGAAGAAAAAAAACAGGAAACAGCAGTATCAGGATACGGCACGATTGGCGCCAGGTCTTCATATAGTAAGTTATGAGTGATAAATTATATGGATATTTACGGCCAGCGAAAATATACCGTAGCGCTTTATTATATTTACGATAAGAGGAAATTAACTTACGAAATCAGGAATATTAAAAGGTTGGCTTACTTTAGATGTTATGAATACGAGCGAAATAGTTGCACTTTTAGAAGCAAACGGCCTGTTTGAAAGAAGCATTACTGTTGAACGGGGTGCTTTCCTGAAAAAAGGCGGAAGCATTGACACCAATATTTACTTTGTAGAAGATGGAAGCCTTTATGTATTTATTATAGATGGTGAAGAAGAACATATTATTCGTTTTGGCTATAAAGGAAGTATCATTGTTTCGCTGGACTCTTTTCTTACAGGAAAGCCCTCCGGCTTTTACATCCAGGCGATTAAAAAAACAAAACTCAGGATTGCCACAAAAAAATCGTTTCTGCAGTTTATCCGGCAATCCCCGGCGCACCAGGAACTTTGGGTTTCAATGCTGGAAGGACTGGTGCTGCAACAGATAGAAAGGGAAAAGGACCTGCTGATACAATCACCCGTTGAACGCTATAAACGCGTACTGAAAAGAAGCCCGCAACTGTTTCAGCAAATACCTAATAAATATATCGCATCTTACCTGCGCATGAGCGCTGAAACATTATCCAGGCTCAAAAAACGTTGAGTTTTGTCAATGTTTTTTAACGTGAGGGACGTGAATTTTGCAATATGACAATACCAACCATACAGTTACTGGATGAACTGAAAGCCATGACACAAAAGCACCTGGAAATAGTAACGGAGCTGCAATCCCTGCCAGACGCTGATTTGCAGCATCGCCCTCATGCCCAAAGCTGGAATACACTGGAATGTATAGAACACCTGAACCGTTATGCGGCATTCTATCACCCTGAAATTGAAAAAAGGATCAACCAGTCCAATACAAACCCTGCTGCTGCATTTAAAAGCGGCTGGCTGGGCAATTATTTTGCAAAGTCCATGTTACCCAGGGAACAACTAAATAAAATGAAAACCTTCAGGTCTATGAACCCTGTTCACGAGCATCTTACCAGGCTGGTGCTGGACCGGTTTAAAGATAACCTTCTGCAGTTGCTGGAGCTGCTGGACAAAGCTGCTGGTATAAACCTGGGTAAAGTAAAAACGGCTATCAGTATCAGCCCGTTGATCAAATTAAAGCTGGGAGACACTTTCAGGGTGGTGATCTATCACAACGAAAGGCATTTGCAGCAGGCCATGAAAGCTGCCGGCAATCTATTAAGCTATCTTAAATAGATGTTTTTTCAATATCCATTGCAAAACAATAAATGCCAGCACAGCCATTACCAAATAACCCCAACCCAGCTCCAACTGATCCTGTGGTTTTAGCAGACCTACAGCTGCATAACTGGCTATAGAAGTAATAATATAATTAGAACCACCGGCGAAACCACTTGCCACACCTGCCATTCTGGGGAAACGCCCTAAACAAAAAGCAAAATAATTATTGAACATGAAACCCACACATAGATGCACCAAAAAAGCAAAAAATAAAAGTGAGTAGATATTATACAACCACATGGAACTGATGATCATGAGCACAATAAACATGATTTGCAAAATATTACTCAGCCTCAGCTTGGGTAGAAAAGATCTGCGTATCAACGCTTTTCCCAGGAAACCACCGCTCATCCAGGCAAGCCCCATGACCAGTGCCGCGTAGCCGGCCACCACTGGTGAAAAGCCTAACCGGTGCTCAATAATGAAAGCGCCCGATAATCCAAAAATCATTGTGGAGCCATACGCCAGACCGCATATCAGTATCCCACATACAAACAACCTGTCTCGCAGCATTATTTTATAATCCCTTATAATATAAGTCAGCCTAAAACTGCGCCATGCAGGAACGGTTTCTCCCGAAAATATCCACTCCAGTACCAGCATTATAAGGCCGTAACCAGCCAGCACATAAAAATTAGCCTGCCAGTTAAAATATTTTTCGAGGTAGCCCCCAATAAAAGGTGCTATTACCGGGGCTGATGACCATACAATAGACATCATGCTGAGGTAATGTTTGCGCTTTTCGCCCTCATACATATCAACAAAAAAGGCGCGCTTGGCAGTTACTATAAACCCGGTTGTAATGCCCTGTACTACCCGCATGGCATAAATGAGCTCGATATGCCTTGTATTAATAATTACCAGATTGCTGACAATAAAAGCTCCCAGGGAGAAAAGCGTTAAGCGGAACCTTCCAAAGCTGTCAATCAGGCTGCCTGCAATAAACTGTGAAGCGCCATAGCTGATCAAAAACAGCGTAAGGGTTAATTGTATAGCGCTTTCTGACTGATGCAGATCCTGCGCCATGTGCGGCATTGAAGGAATATAAATATCGGTGATCAACCCTGAAAGTGGTATCAGCAAAAAGGAAAGCCAGGTGGCTATTCTCTTGTTTTGCGCCGGTAATCTCTTTACATTAGTAAACGAGCGGGACTTTATAACGGTCTCTGTAATACTCATAAAGGTTTGAGCAACTATAACACATCAGCCATCAAAATGTTGGAAAAAGCTTTTTACACTATCAGTGCTGGTTATAATTATCTTTTCCCGGGAAATATTTCCTGCTAAAAGTCTTTTCATTTATGAAATAATTTAACCCTGCAACTATTGCAAATTGCCTGTATTTATTATCTTGCTAAACAATAACAAGTGTTAGTATGAACAAAACGATTATTGCAGGCATAGGAAAATACGTTCCTGAAAATATAGTTACCAATGAAGATCTGGCTAAAGTGATGGATACCAGCGATGCATGGATACAGGAACGAACCGGCATCCGCGAGCGCCGCTACGCTACCCGCTTCGAAGAAACCACCGCCACCATTGGTGCCAATGCCGCGCGTGCAGCCATGGAGCGCGCCGGAGTAACGGCAGCAGATATTGATTTTGTAATTTTTGCCACTCTTAGTCCTGACTATTTTTTCCCCGGCTGTGGCGTATTGGTGCAGCGGTTATTAGGTCTGAAAGAAGTGGGCGCCTTAGATGTCCGCAACCAATGCAGCGGCTTTGTATATGCACTGAGCATTGGCGACCAGTTCATTAAAACAGGTATGTATAAAAACATCCTGGTGATTGGCGCCGAAATTCACTCCTACGCGCTGGATTTTAGTACACGGGGACGCAATGTATCTGTCATTTTTGGCGATGGAGCCGGCGCAGTGGTATTACAACCCTCCCCTGATACAGACCGTGGCATATTAAGCACCCACCTGCACAGCGATGGTGCAGATGCAGAAATTCTGTGTATGCCCAACCCCGGTTTTCATGGCGGAGTGCATAATGCTGCATGGAAACCGTCCGTACCCAACTCCCCTTATGGCAATATATTTATTACACAGGAGCTTTTAGACAAAGAAGATATTTTCCCTTATATGGACGGACAATCCGTATTTAAACGCGCCGTGATAAAAATACCGGAAGTGATTTACGAATCCCTGAACCAAAACAATTATAAGCCTGAAGATTTAAAATTATTAGTTCCGCACCAGGCTAACCTTCGTATTGCACAGTTTATACAACAGCAGCTCAAATTACGCAGCGACCAGGTGTTCAACAATATACACAAGTACGGAAACACAACAGCCGCCTCTGTACCATTGGCCCTGTGCGAAGCATGGGAAGCCGGTAACGTAAAAGAAGGCGACCTGGTATGCCTGGCCGCCTTTGGCAGTGGCTTTACCTGGGCCAGCGCTTTAATAAAATGGTAATCAGATATCACAACGGCACCAACTTTATGCTCTGCGAAACATCGATGCTCTGCGAAACATTTTGTTCCGCAGAACTATAAGTCCCGAAGAGCCCCGGAGTTTAAGCTATAAACATAACTTCTTGAAGAGACATGTGCATAGCGTAGCTGTCCGGCAGGCGGGCTTCCAGGCTTGTTTGCATCCTGAAAAAATCTTTCCATATTGATAGCAAAAGTAAGTGCCGGATGCAGTTAAAAATTCCGGCAAATCCGTACCCTATTTGTAACACAGCGAACAAGCCGCCTGTTTAAACCCCATAACCTGATTTAGCGATGGTCCTGCTGCTCTTAAACACTTTACCTTTGACACAGGCAAAGCCCGGTGATCATTACACCTCTCTATTTACTTTTATAAACCTTAAAAACACGCAACAATGAGCACAATCATTAAACCCTCTATTAAGATCAGGCCGGAAATCCTGGACATCCTTCAGATCCTAAGCTTTAAAAGCACATGGGCCAATGACCCTGTTAACCTGAGCGAACCACTAACCGGCGGGCAGTGGGATGATGCAGGCACCTACAAATTCCCTAAAGGATACCTGCTTGCTAAAAACGATGCCAACTTCCTGTACCTTGCAATGGATGTAACTGCAGATACCGCTAATGATATTGTGAACGGTGATTATTTCTGGCTTTCGTTTGACAACGACAGGAACAAAAGCATTACTTCCAATAAGGACATTAATTACGGCCTCTATCCCAACCAGCCACCTAAACTGGCAAGGCAATATTACCTCGGACCAGGCACATGGACAGGCATTCAAAACAGCCCCAGCCCCTCAGAAGTAAAAATGGAATTTGGCATATCAGAATGGAGCAATACACCACATAAGATATGGAAATTCAAAATCCTTTTGTCCGAAATTGGCGTTAACATCAGCTTTCCGTTGCTTGTTCCTTATACTTATTTCGGCTTCAGGCTGAACTCCGCCAATCCCAGCTTCACCTACGATTTCCCCGCAGGCTTCTTTACCAATTTTGCCGGTTTAAAAAAACTCACTTTTGCGCGTAAACCCGCTATCCCTAATGTGGGACCGGTAATAGGGTCAGTAGGATTAATACCTACCACAAAAATTGTTGGCGGAAGAGCCACAACTGATCCCGGCTATTATGTAGCGGTTACCAATGCGGCTTTTGGAGGTACCTTAAACCTCATTGGGAACCGTACCAAAATGCAAAGTCTTTATAACGCCGGCAACAGGAAATATAATGTGTCTGTAAGAAAGCCCGGAGCCGCCGCATTTACACCATTAGTGGCAGCATGGACCAACTACTACTGGAACGGGACTGACTATATCTTAAAATCCTTTTCAGGAGTTGACGGTATATACACATTGGAAAACCCTGCCACTGACTATTCTATTGACGATTTGCTGATACAATTCCCCACGCAGGGATTTGACACCGGCCAGCATACAATAAAAGTAACCTTTTATGTTGGCAACAGTGCTGTAGTTGCCGATACGCAGGATCTTACCCTATTTATTGATAACCGGCTGCCCATAGTGAACATAGATAAAATAAAACATGGCAGCAATGAAATATCAACCTGCGCTATTGAACAGCTGAACGCCGTTCCGGACGGGCTGAATTTTGAGATCACAGCTTCAGACCCCGAAGGGAACCTGCTGAATGTAAGCTTTGTAGCCCAGGGCGGTGATGGAAGTTCCACCAGTGTTTACTCAGAAAATTACGATATCAGTAAAGGGAACTGGGCTGGTTTTTCTAATAAAGCGGTTCCGGCAATGGGCAACTGGCGCCCGCAGAAATCCTGCGCTTTTTTGTTTAGTCTTACCGCAACTGCCAGAACAACAAATGGCTATAATTACATAGGTCATACTAACATCTTTAAAGGAGTAACCGTGTTGGTTTAATCAACAGTAATACATTCTTCTTTTTAAAGCCGCTCATCAGAGAGCGGCTTTTGTTTTTTATAACAGGGTAAGCTCAACCCATCGAATATTTCCACCCAAATATCCGTACTTGTAAACCTTTACCTTACCTGCAGAAAACCCTTAGATAAAAATCAATATAATCAACGATTGTCATACCATAACGCCTGCGGCCTAAGTGTACAACCCGCCGTTTACAGAAAGCACCTGCCCCGTAATATAACCTGCTTCTTTGGTTACAAAAAAGGCAACGGCATGGGCTACTTCTTCCGGTGTACCGAAACGGTTGGCAGGTATCAGCTGTTTCATTTGAGCTTCATCAATATCAGCAGTCATATCGGTTTTAATAAATCCCGGTGCCACTGCATTTACCGTAATGTTGCGCTTACCTGCTTCCTGTGCAAGAGCTTTTGTTGCAGCAATAACGCCCCCTTTGGCAGCGGAATAATTGGTTTGCCCGGCAAGGCCTTTTAAACCGCTTAATGATACCACGTTTACAATACGGCCATAGCGCCGGCGCAGCATACTGTTTACAATAATACGGGTAACATTAAAGAAGCCGCCAAGGCTGGTATTTAAAACATTATCCCATTGTTCATCCTTCATCCACATCAGTAAAACATCATCTTTAATACCGGCATTGTTTACCAGCACCTCAATTATTTTATCGGCGTTGGCTTCCATCCAGCCATTTAACACGGCTGATACTTCTTCCCGGTTGGCCACATCAAACTGCAATAGCTCTCCATTGCCCCCCGCAGCTTTTATCACTTCGAGCGTTTCTTCAGCTTTTTGCAGGCCACCTTTATAGTTGATGATAACGTAATAGCCCATTGTGGCGAGCTTTATACATATTGCCCTGCCTATTCCGCGAGAGCCACCGGTTACAAGAGCGCAATTCATTTATGGTTTGAAATTTATGATTTATAATTTATTCTTAAAAGACCGGAAGTCAGGGAGCCGGGAAGTCCGAAAGATGAGATAGATTAAACACTTTCCGACTTACGGTCTTCCGGACTTTATTGACTTTCGGACCTGCTGACCTATATTCCACAGCACAAGAGTGCTCCGATAGCTATCGGAGCAATTCCGATGCCATATATTCAACAGCCGGTAACATAATCATTATCCATATACTGTTTCGGGCGTATTGGCTTCAAGCCAGGTTCTGATTTTAGCCAGATCTTTATAAAGCGGACTATCTTCCACAAACTTTGGAAAGACATTACGTAACGCATTATAAACTGCTTTTGTTTTGGGCGACATCTTTTGATGGCACTGCAGGTAATCTACGGCCTGTAATAAGGTCATGGCCTGTATGGAAATTATTTCATACGCATTATCAATCACTTTTTTGGTTAATTGCGCCGCATTGAAGCCCATGCTCACTATATCCTGGTTGTCATTATTATTAGGTATGCTATGCACATACATGGGATAAGAAAGCGTTTGATTTTCGGCAGTGGTGGAAGTTGCTGTAAACTGGATGCCCTGCATACCAAAGTTCAGGCCCAGCACACCAAGGTTTACAAAAGGCGGGAACTTTTGATTGAGCCGGCTGTTGAGGAAATAGTTCAGCTGGCGCTCACTGAGCATAGAGAGCTTGGTAATGGCAATTTTTATTTTGTCCATTTCGAAAGACACATAATCTCCATGGAAATTACCGCCATGAAAAATGTTATGGTTGGCCACATCAACAACCGGGTTATCGTTAACCGAGTTCAGCTCATTCACCACAATTTCTTCGGCCTGCACCAAAGTATCGTAAACGGGGCCTAATACCTGCGTTACGCAACGTAAAGAATAATATTCCTGCACCTTATCTTCAAAAACATCGTGCTGTATGTTTTCAGGGTTATACAAATGCTCGGATCGGCTGCGGATCATTCCGCTGTCTTTCAGCACTTCGCGGAACTGTGCTGCAATATGGTTTTGTCCTTTATGATGTTTAACAATATTCAGCTCATACGAGAAATGATCATCGTACACTTCCATCAGCTCATTGGTAATAGCCGAAAGTGTCACTGACCAGTCGAGCAGCTTCTGTGACCTGATGATATTCAGCAGTCCAACGCCTGTCATAGCCGATGTGCCGTTGATCAAAGAAAGTCCTTCCCTGATATGAACCTGCAAAGGCTTTAACCCTGCCAGCTCAAGCCCCTGGGCCGCAGGCATCAGCTGACCCTGATACCATACTTCACCTTCACCTATAAGACCTAAAGCCAGATGCGCTAACTGTACAAGATCGCCACTGGCTCCTACTCCTCCATGCTCGTAAATGCAGGGAACAAGATCCGCATTGATCATAGCTGTAAGCAGCTCTACTAACTCTATATTTACTCCGGAGTAGCCCTGCAGGAAATTATTAAGCCTGGCTATCATTACAGCCCTGCCTAAAAGAGGGTTCAGCACATTGCCTCCGCCGCTGCTATGGCTGCGAATAAGATTATATTGCAGCTGCAGGATATTGTCATCGCTGATCTTATATTGGGCCATAGGGCCAAAACCAGTGTTGATGCCATAGATGAGCTTATGATCAGAAAACTGTTGTAAAAAATCAAAAGAAGCCCTTACCTTTTCAATAGCCGTTTCATCAACCACTATTTCTTTTTTATATAGAAGAATCTCCTCGAAATCTTTCAAAGACAGTTTGCTACCGCCTACCTTTATCATTTGAAGTTATATTGATTAAATAAGGAGACAAAAGAACAAAATATATAGGTGGCAGCCAAAAATATCCTTTGGCAGTAATAGCTATATTAAACCAGCTCCTTCACGCTTTCCCTCACCGCCTCCACTGTTTTATCCACATCCTCATAGCTCAAGGCGTTGTTTAGGAACCAGCTTTCGTAAGCCGATGGCGGTAAATATACACCCCGCTGCAGCATAGCATGAAAGAACTTCTTAAACCGGTCAATATCACAGGCTGCCGCACTGGCAAAGTCTGTAACCGGGTGACTGCCAAAATGCACACTGATCATGCTGCCTAAATGATTGATGGTATAAGGCTGCGCCCACTCGCTCAGCACTTTTTCCAGCCCTTCTTTCAGGTATTGCGTTTTAGCATCCAGTTCCTGCAACAATGACGGGTTATTTTTAAGTTCGGTTAGTAAAGTAAACCCGGCAATCATAGCAATAGGATTGCCGCTTAGCGTACCTGCCTGGTAAACGTTTCCTAACGGCGCTATACATTCCATAATTTCCCTCTTTCCACCAAAAGCGCCCACTGGCATACCCGCGCCAATCACTTTTCCGTAAGTAACCAGGTCGGCATCAACTCCTGATTTTTCCTGCGCACCACCCAGGGCCAGGCGAAAGCCAGTCATTACTTCATCAAAAATCAGCACCATCTTTTCTTCGTTGCAAATATTACGTAGTCCTTCCAGGAATCCCGGCTGTGGCAGGATACAGCCCATATTGCCTGCAACCGGCTCTACTATGATAGCCGCAATTTCATCCTTATTTTCTGCAACCAGCTTTTTTACGCCTTCTAGGTGGTTATACGCGCAGGTAAGGGTATCATTGGCAATGGCGGCTGTTACACCCGGCACTGTTTGAATGTTGAACGTTGCTACGCCGCTTCCGGCCTTTACCAGGAAAGCATCGGCATGGCCATGGTAACAGCCCTCGAACTTTATGAATTTATTCCTGCCTGTGTAGCCCCTTGCCAAACGCAAAGCGCTCATGCAGGCTTCTGTACCGCTGCTTACCATCCTTATAAGATCCACGTTAGGCGCCATAGATTTTATCAGCTCAGCCATTTTGATCTCCAGCTCGGTTGGTGCCCCGTAAGAAGTGGAATACACCGCCTGCTCCTGTATAGCTTTAATTACAGGTTCGTAGGCATGCCCCAGGATCATGGGGCCCCAGGATGCGATATAGTCAATATACCGGTTAGCATCTGCATCGTACAGATAAGCACCCTTTGCTTTTTTAATAAACAAAGGCGTACCGCCCACGCTTTTAAACGCGCGCACCGGCGAGTTTACCCCACCGGGAATAGATTGCTGTGCCCTTTCAAATAATGTTTTGCTTGATTCGTAATGATACATATTCTGATTACTTAAATTATTTTCTACTTAATCGCCTGGAGGCGATAGAATAAACGTATGAGGCGAGGACGCCTCATACAGCTGGTTCGTTCCAAGTTTATCCAGATGCCTTTTCCTTTATCGGTTATGGATCACTTTTTCTCACATATACTCTGCTTACCTCTTTTCCACTTTTTTGCTTGCCCAAAAAAAGTGGAGCAAAAAAAGGCAGCCGGTCCCGATAGCTATCGGAAGTTGCAGGCTATTTCCGGTGGGAATTACTATCAGCGTTCTACTTGGCACATCAGCAATGAATACCCGCCTGAACGGACGGGCAGGTTTGCTTACGCCTGATTTTACAAAGAGCTAAAGCAAAAAAAATCTACAAACCTTCACAACTTACAGAACGGCTATCTATTTTTTTCAAAATCTCTCATCACTATTGCATACAGCTCATCAAAATTCATCTTCAACCGGCTGGCGGCAATATTTACCGGGGTTTTAAGCGTATTGTAATTCATCTCCAGCATTTTCCTTTTTAAGGAATGCGATTCTGCTGCTATATAATTTTCGGGATCTTTAATGGTTATTTTTATGTAATGATCGCCTCCATTTTCCAGGTGCTTAATTTCCGTTACATCGCGCCAGCGCACTTTGGCAAACATCACACCTAAAGAATTGTCTGTAATACCATCGTTATCTATTACTAGGCCCGGCTTCTTGTTAAATACTTTTTGTGCGACAAAAGCAGTCAGAAGAATGCATACAAAGGTTCCTATATAACCGATCACTTTTATAAAACCAAAGCTGTTGCCTTTTACAAACAACTGCGGCTGTATGGCCATTACACTAAATAAAAGCAGCAGTATTACAAATAGCACAAACCGCCTTATAGCTTTTGATTTATTAACAGGCACTTCAATAATCATAATACATCTTTATACTGTCATCGAAAAAATTCTTGTTTGGGGCTGCTTACGGATCATCCTTACATCAAAGGCCATTGCAATATTACGTACAAATCCACGGCCGGCTGCTGTTACTTTCAATGAGCCAGGCTGAATTTCGATCAGGCCGTCCTGTTCCATTTCTTCCAGGCGCAATAATATGTCAGGCATTTCAGGTAAACTCATATTCTCTTCATTCCAGGAGGTTTCCAGGTTGCACATCAGGTTTAAAATATGCTTCCTTACTGCCAGATCTTCCTCATTCAGTATATGGCCACGAAACACAGGCAGAGAGCCGCTTTTAACGCGTGCCGTATAATCTTCCACTGATTTATCATTCTGAGCAAACGCATACCAGCTATCGCTGATGGCCGACATGCCCAGGCCAATCATCACCTGCGTTGAGGAAGAAGAATAGCCCATAAAATTGCGATGAATGGTTTTATCCTCAATGGCTTTATAAAGACTATCCGTTGGCAGTGCAAAGTGATCCATACCTATTTCTATATAGCCCATCTCTTCCAGGAGGCTTTTGCCTTTTTCGTACAATGCTCTTTTTAATGCCGGTGAAGGCAGGTCACTTTCATCAAAGCCTCTTTGTCCTACTCCTTTGATCCAGGGCACATGTGCATACGAGTAAAAAGCGACCCTGTCTGGTTTTAGCTGCCTTGTCTTTTCGATGGTATGCTTCATACTTTCCCAGGTCTGGTGTGGCAATCCAAATACCAGGTCATTACTGATGCTTTCATATCCTATTGCTCTTGCCATAGAGGTAACTGCAGCTACCTTTTCAAAAGGCTGTATCCTGTTAATGGTTTTCTGTACTTTGGGATCATAATCCTGTACCCCAAAGCTTACCCGCCTGAAGCCCAGGCTATACAAGGTTTCCAGATGTTCGGCTGTTGTATTATTAGGATGACCTTCAAAGCTAAATTCAGGACAGGCATCTATATCAGCCAGTGCAAAAATACCTTCAAGCAGCATCTTAAGGTTCCCCGGCTTAAAAAAGGTAGGTGTACCACCACCCAGATGCAATTCTTTTATTTTAGGCCGGTTGCCTAAAACATCCACATACATTTTCCATTCTTTCAGTACGGTTTCAATGTAAGGCTCTTCTACCCTATGCTGTTTGGTAATACGCTTGTGGCAGGCACAGAAAGTACACAGGCTTTCACAAAAAGGAAGATGTATATAAATGCTGATACCATCTGTATCATTCGTTTCCTCAAAACTTCTTTTTAAAGTATCCATCCATTGATCCGCTGAAAACAAATCTTCTTCCCAATAAGGCACAGTGGGGTAGCTTGTGTACCGCGGGCCGGGAATATTATATTTATTTACGAGCGATTGGTTCATAGTTTATGGATCATAGCTTATCGCTTTCTATAAAAGGAAAATGATCTGTAACAATTATTAATTTTTAATTACAAATTATTAATTAATAACCTTGCCGCATCTTTGGCAAAATAAGTAGCGATCAGATCGGCACCGGCTCTTTTAATGGAAGTGAGGCTTTCAATAACAGCTTTAGGCTCATCTAACCAGCCACGCTCTGCCGCAGCTTTTATCATAGCATATTCTCCACTTACATGATAAGCTGAAACCGGCACTGTTACTGCATTTCTTACTTCCCGGATGATATCCAGATAAGCCATTGCAGGTTTCACCATTACAATATCTGCTCCCTGCTCCACATCCTGTAAAGTTTCATTGACAGCTTCAATACGGTTAGCATAGTTCATCTGGTAAGTTTTCTTATCTCCAAAACCAGGTGCGCTGTCCAAAGCATCTCTGAACGGGCCATAAAAACAGCTTGCATATTTGGCACTATAACTCATGATCCCTGTATCAGTAAAACCGTTCTCTTCCAGCGCTTTTCTGAAAGCGCCGATACGCCCGTCCATCATATCACTGGGTGCAATAAAGTCCGCGCCTGCCTCAGCATGGGAAAGGCTCATTAATGTCAGTGCTTCCACCGTTTGATCATTGAGGATGGTGCCTTTTTCAATGTCAACAATACCATCATGCCCGTAAACAGAATATGGGTCTAATGCCACATCCGTCATTACCACCATTCCGGGAACAGCATTTTTTATTTCTTTAATAGCACGCTGCATCAGGCCATCAGGGTTCCAGGCTTCTTTGCCGGTATTGTCTTTTACTTCGTCTTTTGCTTTTACAAACAATAAAACGCATTTAACACCCAGGCTCCACAATTCTTTTACTTCTTTTACAGTCAAATCCAGGCTGCGTCTGTAATAGCCGGGCATAGAGGTAATTGCTGTTTTTACATTTTCGCCCTCATCAATAAACAAAGGGATTATAAAATCATTGGGCGATAAAACGGTTTCTGCCACCAGGCTCCGTATAGCAGCAGATTTACGAAGAATTCTGTTACGTTTTTGAAGATACATTTTAGTATTTATGATGTAGGATATAGGATTTCAATAGTCCTTTCCTTATCCTGTTATTATTTATTCCTGATTTTTGATTTATCTGTAGCTGCAAAAATAGCTGTTAGTTCATTAGCCTCTTTAATCAACCTATCCACCTCTATTCCTGTTTTCAACTCAGCTTCTTTTACTACTTCAAGCCAATAATGACTTTCATCCGCTTCTTCTAACACCACTTCAATCTTATATAAAAAGTCCGCCGCAGACTTTGTTCTTACTGTTGCCCTGTAATTTGCACCTACCGAACCTGCAGCTCTTATTAATTGTTTTGCAGTTTCAAAACCTGCTGTATTTCTGGGGAAATACGCACAAAGTCTAATAACATCAATATGAAATTTCTTTGCTCTGTTTTGTAATTCTTTTCTGTCCATAATAAAACGTTTTAGTGCTTAACATTAGTGTTTAGTTTTATAAACTAACGCTCACATCAGACATCCTAGATCATAAATCCGGCATCACAGATAATAACTTACACCCATTCTTTCGGATGCTTACAGGCCTGCAACAACTTATCTTCTTCACTTCCAGGCTCTGGGTGATAGTCATATACAAATTTCACGGTAGGTGGCAGGCTCATTAAAATACTTTCCGTTCTGCCTTTTGTTTTTATACCAAATATGGTACCCCTGTCGTGCAACAAATTAAACTCAACATAACGTCCACGCCTTATCTCCTGCCAGGTTTTATTTTCCGTGGTATGAGGCATATTTTTTCTTCGCTGCACAATGGGCAAATACGCTTTTAAAAAGGCGTTCCCGTTAGCTTCCTGGAAAGCAAATAACCTTGTGGCCTCCTCTTCATTACTTACTTTTAAGTGGTCGTAAAAAACACCTCCTAACCCGCGCATTTCATTATCCCGATGGGTATTGGAGAAATACTCATCACATTGCTTTTTATAAAGAGGATATAGCTCCGTACCAAAAGGATCGATCGCGTCCTTAAACATTGTATGAAAATGAACAACGTCTTCCTCAAATAAATAATACGGTGTCAGATCCGCACCACCTCCAAACCACCTGTCAATCACGTTGCCTGCTTCATCGTGCAGCTCAAAATAGCGCCAGTTAGCATGCACAGCCGGCACAAACGGATTTTGTGTATGCAGCACCAGGCTGATGCCACAGGCAAACCAGGATCCTTCACCGGACGAAAGACCAATATTGAGAACCTTCTTCATTTTGTCGGTTAACCTGCCGTACACAACAGAGACATTCACCCCTGCCTTTTCAAACACCGCCCCGTTTTCCATAATGCGCGAAACGCCGCCACCACCACGGCCTTTGGCGCGCTCCCAATTATCAGTTTTGAATTGTGCACCGCCATCTTCGGCTTCAAGGGCAGTACAAATTTCATCCTGTAAATTATATACAAAACGGATCCAGTTATCCCTGAATGCTTTTGTTTCTTCCTTTTTCATTTTTTAAAATTTCAAAAAGTAAAAAAGCCTTGCTGCTCTTAAGTACATTCTATTGTATCAGGTCCGTCAGACCGAGACGGTCAGACGGGGTGAATATTCCTTCACCGTATCCACAAATGCTTTTGCATGGTCTACAGGCACATTAGGCAGAATACCATGACCCAGATTGGCTATATGCCTGCCAGGGCCAAAAGCCTGCAACATTTCCTTCACCTCCTTTTGTATAACAGGAATGGGCGATAAGAGTTTGGCGGGATCAAAATTTCCCTGTAAAGCCCCCTTCCAGCTTTCCCCGGAGGAGGAAGAGGCAGTAGCTGTAAGCTGCCTTGCCATTTGCGGCTCTATGCACCAATCTATGCCTAAACCATGAGCGCCGGTTGCGGCCATTTCACCTAAAGAGCTCCAGGCGCCTTTTGCAAAAATGATCGTTGGCGCTTCTTCTTTCACAGCCGCAACAATCTGCCTGATATATTGCAATGAGAACGTTTCAAAATCCTTTTTACCCAACAAGCCACCCCAGCTATCGAAGATCTGTACCAGATCCGCACCCGCGGCAATTTGTCCTTTTAAATAACTGATAGTAGTATCAGTGATCATCTGTAATAAAGTATGTGCAAGATCAGGGTTTTGATAACAAAAACCCTTGGCTTCATCAAAGGTTTTGCTGCCCTTCCCCTGAACCATATAGCACAGCAACGTCCAGGGAGCGCCGGCAAAGCCGATCAATGGTACACGCCCGTTCAGCTCCTGCTTTATTAGTTTGATCGCATCAAATACATAATGAAGCGTATCATTTACATCGGGTACCTGTATACGCTTTAAGTCCTGCTGTGTTTTAATAGGCTGCGGTAGTAATGGCCCCTGCTTTTCTATCAGTTGCACTTCCATACCCATTGCCTGCGGCACTACTAAAATATCCGAAAACAAAATAGCAGCATCCACGCCAATAATATCTACCGGCTGCAAAGTGATCTCGCAGGCCAGCTCCGGGTTCTGGCACCTTTCAAAGAAAGAGTATTTTTCTCTTAGTTTAATGTATTCGGGTAAATATCTCCCTGCCTGACGCATCATCCACACCGGGGTCCGTTCTGTTGCCTCACCTATTAAGGTTCTGACCAGTAAATCGTTCTTTAAATTTTTATTTCTTTTCATGATTCACCTATTTTTTCAAGCATCGAATGTATGCTCGGTTTCTCAGCTACAACAATATTTTCCTTGCTATACTTTAATAAAGCTTTTACCGTAGTAGTTCCTATACAATAATATTTTTGATGGGACGATGGGCTGTTCAGCTGAAAATAGCTTTCCACACCCGATGGACTGTAAAACATAATCCCCTCATAATGCTGCTCCGCTTTTTTCGGACTTGCTATGTTGTTATAGCAGATCACTTCTGATAACCTCAATTGCTGCTGCTGTAAAAAATCAGGGATAGTTGGTAACCTTTTATCCCCGCAAAATAAGACATAGCGGGCTTTTTCATCCACCTCTATTAACCGTATCAATTCACTGGCATAGTCTGCAGTAGCTATTACATTCAAAGAGGTTTGCTTTATCGCGTTACAAGTAGCCCCGGATATGCAATAAGTTTTATTTGTCAGTTCTTTTAAAATCTCAAACGCTGCCTGCACCGCATGCTGACTGGTAAAAATAAAAATATCGCCGGAAGTAATATCTCCCAGTTGCTGACGAATATCGGCTATGGATCTGTAATGAATATCAATAAAAGGAATACAATCTATAAGAATACCGCTCTCCTTTGCTTCATTTATTATAGCAGGGTCTAAAATTCTTGTGCTTAATATGGATATTGCAGACTTCAAACTATTTTTTGTGAAACGGATTTTTTGAAGGACGCATTCTTGTATCGTACATATTGAGCACTTCTATTGTATTGTTATTTATACGATAATAGAGTCTGTTATGTTTAGTTAATAGTATGGAACGACAATTCTTTCTACCGGAATTTGCTCCAACAAATGGATGGTTAGATAGCACAATCAGTCTTTTCAAAAGTTGCTCTTCAAATTTATTGGCAACACGTTCTCCCCAATTTAATTCAAGATAATGCAGCAAACGAGAAACTTTATTAGCAAATCGTTTTGTTGCTATTATTTGGTACGCCATTGGGCTATTACTTTTTTAAAATCCTCAAATGATATCGCATCTTCTCCAAAAGGCTTATCGAGCATTTCCATTAATTCTGTGCTATCTTTTTCAGAAAGTTCGGGGAAAGTATCTTGCTGGCTTTGCGCATTAAAGTATTCAAAATCTATACTTAATAATTCCAAAAGATTTTCATTATTTGTTTTAGAAATTTTATCCAACAGATCCTGCTTTAAAGTAGTTTCCATAATTTTTTTTTAAAGGTACAAAAAACTCAGCCTCGTATTTTTTTTAGAATCCCGTTCATATCCTTTAAACATATTTCCTCAGCTGCGTATTTCCCGGCATCATAACTATCTGCTTTGTCAAAAATCTTTTCTACTTCAACCTTATCTTTTCCATCAGGAGAAATAATATTTCCTTTAAATAATATTTCTCCGTTCGCTATTTGAGCACGAGCGCTGATAGGTGTGGAGCATCCGCCCATTAAAGCACTTAGAAAATCGCGCTCTATTTTTACACAGGTTGCCGTATCAATGTCATTTAAAGCTGAACAGGCCGCAAGTGTATGGGTATCGTCAGTTCTGCCAACCACCATGATCGCGCCTTGCGCAGGAGCAGGCAACATCCAATCCAGGTCTATACTATTTTCCGGCCGAAGGTTAATACGTTCCAAACCCGCTGCTGCAAAAATGGCCCCATCCCAATTACTTTCCGCCACTTTTTTCAAACGCGTATTTACATTACCCCGCAGGTTTTCAATAGTCGTATTAGGGAAACGGTGCAGCCACTGTGCGCGGCGGCGGATACTGCTGGTGGCAATAGTAAGAGATGACAGTTGACGGTTGACAGTTGACAGGTTTTCTTCCTCTAAAACAATGAGGCTGTCATCTGTCATCTGTCCTCTGTGAACTAATATATCCTTATAATTCGCCCTTTTTAATACTGCAGCCTGGCTGATGCCCTGTGGCAATTGTACCGGCACATCTTTCATACTATGTACAGCAATATCAATCTTTTCTCCAAGGAGGGCAATATCAAGGCTGCGGGTAAACACACCCTGTACGCCCATTGCATATAATGGCGTTACCAGGTCTATATCACCTTCGCTTTTTATATAAACCAGCTCAGCCTTATGGCCATTACGTTCCAGCAAACTTTTTACAAGATCGGCCTGCCATACGGCCAGCTGGCTCTCGCGGGTACCTATTCGGATGGGGTTATTTTGCATCAGGACATTTGCAGGTAGTCATTAATCAAATTAATAAACTGGCAGCCTTTATCATTCTTTGTTTTGAGATTTACGGCTAATTGCTTCACCGCTTTCTGGGCTTTTAAAGTCTGCTCTTTCAGCACAACATCTTTAGCAAACTCACAGGAGAAATCCTGCATTTTATCAATTTCCTGCAACTTGCTTTTCCATGTTTTAAGGTGAAGCACATAGCGATAATCTTTCAGCCACTGCCAGAACTCCTGTGTATAATGCGCAATGATGGCTTCGGCCTTAGGCACTTCTGCACGGCGGCGCGCCAGGGTCTTATCTAAGATAGTAGAAGAAATTTCATCAACATCTATCACCAGCTTACCCTTCATCTGCTTTACATCAGGATGTACATTTACAGGAATAGAAAGATCTAATATCAGCTTATCATCGGCTTCATTGAAATGCCCGGGCATCACTGTAGGCTCATTAGCATTTGTGCACACAATGACCACATCAGCGGCGGCAATAGCTTCCCTCCTGGCCTTATACTCACAAAAATGAATGCCGTTCGCTTTTGATAAAGCCAGTGCAGTATCATCAGTACGGTTCATTACCGTAAGCTTCACGGTCGGGAAATAACTGATCAGGTTTTTACAAACATTAGAACCAAATTTACCCGCACCAATTACCAGTATCTTTTTAGAAGCAATATCAGGCATTGCCTGCAACAGCTCTATAGCAGCAAAAGAAACAGACACCGTACCATTGCTCAGCTCCGTTTCTGTTTTAATTCTTTTCGAAGCCTGGAAAACAAAATTCAGCGTACGGTCCATAACCGGGCCAATTAGTTCATAAGCCTTTGCCAGTTCTACCGATTTCTTGATCTGTCCCAGTATTTCATAATCTCCCAGTATCTGGGAATCCAGGCCGGCTGATACCTGGAACAGGTGCTGTAAAGCAGTATTACCGTTTTTTAAATAGGCATACTCAAAAAAAGTCTTACGGTCGGCCTTGCAATGCTCCAGCAACAGGTTCACCAATTGTATTACAGACTCTGCAAACCCGTAAATTTCGGTACGGTTGCATGTAGACACCACAAAAATGCTTTTTATCCCCGCTGCTTTGGCTTCCTGCGCCAGGACCGCGAATTCCTCATTATTAATAGAAAACAATCCACGTGTGGCCGCATCAGCTTTATGATAGTTGATCCCGGCAACACAAAACCTGTCGAGCACCTGTTTTGAAATATGAAAATCTTCTGCAGACATTTGAGTGCTGCAAATGTATATAAGGTTCTTTTTGTTAGCGTCATAATATTGTCATCTGGCAATAAAAAAAATATCATTGTTTTTTATGACCATAATCATGTTTACAAATCCTAAATTTCTATGTCTCACCATAACAATTTGCTACCTTTGCGTAAATTTTTTTGAACCCGGCAAGTGAATATACATGTAACGGTCTTGCGTCGCACAGCGTTATCTGCAATACTACTATCAATCCACCTATTTGATAGTGATGTTTTCACAGGATATATTCATTTGCCGATCTGATAATAAATGAAAAGAGGAATTATATTAATGAACCTGGGCTCGCCGGACTCTACCAGCCGCAGCGACGTAAAAGAGTACTTAGATGAGTTCTTAATGGATGAGCGGGTGATCGACAAGCCTTACCTGCTACGGTTATTGCTGGTAAGAGGCATCATCACTCCTTTCAGGGCGGCTAAATCGGCAGAGGCTTATAAAACTATCTGGTGGGACGAAGGCTCGCCGCTGATAGTGCTTACCGAGCGCCTGAAAGAAACATTACAGCCCAGGGTGGAGGCCCCGGTGGAAATAGCCATGCGGTACCGTAAACCGCATCCCAAAACTGCCTACGACAACCTGCTGGCCAAAATGCCGGGATTAGAGGAAGTGATTTTAGTACCGCTGTATCCCCATTATGCCATGAGCAGTTGGGAAACGGCTGTTGAGTACATGAAGGAAATTCATGCTAAACATAAATACAGCTTTAAGCTGAAAACCGTACCGCCGTTTTATAAGCACCCGGCATACATTAATGCCCTGGCAGAAAGTATGAAACCTTATTTGCAGGATGATTATGACCAGCTGCTATTTAGTTACCACGGCATTCCTGAACGGCATGTATTAAAATCAGACCCTACCAAAAGTCACTGTATGCAGGTGGAGAATTGCTGCTACAAATCAAGCGCTTCACACTCTACCTGCTACCGCCACCAGGTAACCATGACCAGTGAACTGGTAGCCAAAAAGCTGGGGCTGAAAAAAAATCAATGGGCACAAAGCTATCAAAGCCGCCTGGGGCGCGACCCGTGGCTTTTACCGAGCACACAGGAGCGACTGCCCAACCTGCCTAAAGAGGGGGTTAAAAAAATAAAAGTGGTTTGTCCTTCTTTTATCAGCGACTGCCTGGAAACGCTGGAAGAGATTGAAGAGCGCGGTAAGGAAGACTTTATCGCCAATGGCGGAGAAAAGTACGAATACATTCCCTGTGTTAATACAAATGAAGTATGGGTAGATGCCCTGGTGCAATTGATAGAAGAGGCAGTTGATACACATTATGAGAAAAACGTAACTTAGTATCAGAAAACGAAGGTTCGTCTCAAAAAGGACTTTAAAATTAAATATTTTTTAAGCCGCAGTTGCGGCTTTTTTTACATTATGAACATGAGCAGGCAGCACCATTACAGCGTTAAAATTGCATGGAAAAGCGAAACCGGAACAGTTGATTATAAAAGCTATCATCGAGACCATACAATAAGCGTTACAAATAAACCCATTATTGAAGCATCGTCAGATCCTTCGTTCAGGGGTAACCCCACTAAATATAACCCCGAGGAATTGTTTGTTGCTTCTATTGCCAATTGCCACATGCTTTGGTATTTACATTTATGCGCCATTAACAACATCGTTGTCATTAAATATGAGGACAGCGTCAGGGGTATAATGGCTGAACAAGCAGACGGCAGCGGCAGGTTTACCGAAGTAGTGCTGTATCCGATTGTAACGGTTTTGTCAAAAGAGATGATAAACAAAGCAGAAAGTCTTCATAAGGAAGCAAATAAGTTTTGTTTTATCGCCAATTCCCTCAACTTTGCGGTTACTCATCAACCAAAGACGATCGTCAAAGAAAACAATGTCTAACGCATATCTATACTTTAAGGCCATTCACATCATCTTTGTAGTTACCTGGTTCGCGGGTTTATTTTATATGCCGCGCCTGCTCATTTATAATGTAGAGGCTAATGATAAACCGAAAGCGATAAAAGAAGCACTGCAAAGCCAGTTTGGCATTATGATGAAAAGATTATGGTATGGCATTACCTGGCCTTCGGCCATTCTTACCCTGATATTCGGGCTGATCGTTTTGTTTAAAAGTGCCTGGATGTCCCTGTTATTTGAAAAAGCCGGGTTTTGGCTATTGCTTAAGCTGATATTAGTTGTATTTCTCTATGCATACCAGTTTGCAACACATATTATTCTCAAACAGCAGCTTAAAGGTGTTTTTAAACTCAGCTCCCAGCAACTGCGTATGTGGAATGAAATAGCTACTATCTTTCTTATATGTATTGTAATGCTGGTAGTAGTAAAACAGGGAATCAGTTTGCTATGGGGGATAGTGGGTACCGTGCTGCTGGTAGTAATACTAATACTTGCTATAAGGATCTATAAACGTATCAGGAATAAAAATCAATAATCATGTCTGTAAAACGCAGGGAATTTATCGGTAATATTTCCAAAGCCGGGATATTAGGCGCTTTAGGTGTTGGGAATGGTACAGCACTTATAAAAGATGTGAACGAACTTACGGCCCGGCCCGGAGAGGGGCATATATTTTTATCGCAGCCTTACCTGCAGGCTCCTGCAAGCAACAGCATAAATATTTTATGGATCACCAACAAGCTTTGCTATAGCTGGGTGGAATACGGTGAGGGTGATAAACTGGATCAGAAAGCACATGAAGTAACTAACGGTTTGGTAAACGCCTACAACCGTATCAACAATGTGCACCTGCCTAACTTAAAGCCTGGTACCCGGTATAGCTACCGTGTTGTATCAAAAGAAATTACCGGTTTTCAACCTTATAAAATTACTTATGGGGAAACCATTACCAGCGATACAAAAACTTTCACAACACTGAACCCCAATGCAACGGAAGTAAGCTGGCTGGTGCTGAACGATGTACACGACCGTCCCCATTCTTTTGAGCACCTGGTAAAATTGAATGGCAATGATCCTTATGATTATATTTTTCTGAACGGAGATATGTTCGACTACCAAACCGATGAACAACAGCTCATTGATCACTTATTAAACCCCTGTACAGATGTTTTTGCCGCAAAAACGCCATTCCTTTTTGTACGCGGCAACCACGAAACCAGAGGTAAATTTGCACGCGATATTGCTGATTACTTTGCATCACCATCAGGCAAATATTATTACAGCTACCAGTGGGGGCCTGTTTACAATATTGTATTAGATACCGGCGAAGATAAACCCGATGACCACGAGGTATATGCAGGTATTGTTGACTTTGATTCCTACAGAAGGCAACAGGCCGCATGGCTTGAAAAAGAAATGCAAAGCAAAGCTTTTAAAGCAGCACCTTTCAGGGTAGTAATGATGCATATTCCGCATTTCTATTCGGGCGACTGGCATGGCACCTTGCATTGCCGTGAACTGTTCGCCCCGCTATTTGATAAATATAAAGTAGATCTGTTCATTGCAGGGCATACCCATAAATACGGCGTTTTTGCTCCTGAAAAAGGGAAGCACAATTATCCTATCATTATTGGCGGAGGCCCAAAGGAAGGGAACAGAACACTTATAAAAGTAAAAGCCAGCCAGCAGGAAATCAACCTCAGGATGATCAGAGATGACGGCACCGAAGTGGGCAGCTACCAGGTGAAAAGAAGGTAAAGCACCTTAATTCTTTTCAATTCTTAAACAGCACATATGAGAAACTGGTTCATTTGCACATTTCTGTTTCTATTACAGCCCTTTGCAGGCAAAGCAACGCAATGGGAAGACCCTTATTTTGAAGAGGCAGTAAAACAATCCAGCCTGATTTGTGTAGGTAAAGTTAATCACTCTAACCCGCGTACAACAACAATAACTTTATTAAATATTTTTAAGGGTGCTGAGAAAACAGGAGATTCGGTGGTTATTCACAGGTCAAAAATAATTGGTGTAGGACACAGTAATGACCATTTAGAGCAGGGCGATACACTTTTTTTTATGCTGAAAAGCCGGCCTAAGAGCAATGGCTATACTTCCCATACAGATTCCTACTGGCATTTTTATGTAGACAAGAAAAGATATATCGTCCCTATCAGAGATCCCTCTTCATATATTGAGATTGAAAGATCAGACTTCGAAACATTTTTGCGCCTGGTGGTAAACAAAAGCATTCCGAAAGATGCTGCCGGATTTGTGAACAAAACACTAACTAAAGTTTTATCGGCCCAGGTGCTTACCAAAAAAGAATCAGCAATAGAGTTACAGGTTTTTGGATTTGAAGTGCTTTACTACTTTGGGACACCGGATTACACACCTAAAATATCCCGCTTCCTGGCCTCTCCTTATTACCAGGTCCGATGGTCATGCCTAAGAGCAATCGGGACCTGCAAAGGAAAAGGCGCGGATAATGAACTGCTGAAAGCCTTAAAAGAAGAAGACATTCCTATTATCCAGCATCTTTTAGGGAAAGAGATTTTTAATCGAAATATAACAGCTGCAAAACCACTATTAGAAAAATTAATTCCTGAAACATCCAATGAACCGATATTTCTGTCAGCTGATTTTATGAGTGCCAGTGTCAATACGGAGCCTTACTCAGCCCGCTCGTCTTATATAGCAGCTTTAATGAAGCTAAACGGAGAATCAGGAAGTTTTGAGAATCTTATTAAACATTCCGAAGCTTATATAAAATCATACAAAAACATACAGCTGCCAATACTTGAAGGTAAAAAGTATTATTACGAACTCGATAAGGCACTGGCAGAACCTGATTCAGTTTATGTGCTATCGCTAAAAAGAGAAACTAAAAAAGACTTCGAGCTTTCACCATCAGTATTTCCCAATCTTAAAGATCTGTCTGTAGATGGATTTGATTCCCCAGGCATCTTCACACATCTGTCAGAATTCGGGTTGATTGAGTTATCATTAAGCAACTTAAAAACAAAAGAAATCCCAAAAGAAGTTTTTGAATGCGAAACGATTGAGAAGCTGTCAATATCATTAAGTAAGATAAAAGCATTACCACCTGAAATCGGCAAATTAAAAAACCTGAAAATTTTAGACTTGAGGATAAATGACCTGGACTCACTTCCCAAAGAAATTGGTATGCTTCAACATCTCCGGGAAATTGATCTTTACGGTAATAAATTTTCAAAGTTTCCAGAAATACTCTTAAAATGTAATTCACTAAAAAGAATTAATCTTTCCTCGAATAGAATAAAAGAGTTGCCGTCTAACGTACAAAGCTCAGCCAATCTCCGTTTTATTGATTTATCCTATAACAAACTAACCTCTAAAGAAATAACTAAAATAGAAAAACTCAATGCGCATATTGTAATAAATACGGAAAGAGGGCCCTACCGGGATGATCTCATTGATGCACTTAATGATCCGCTATCTGGCGGTAAAGAACTGGTTGACGATAGAAAAGATTTTTCGAAAATCAATACAAGTGGTAAGCGGCTCCGGAAATATGAATCTGTAAAGCTAACCAGGTATAATTTAACCCAAATCCCATTCCATATATTGGATACCACTTCTTTGCAAAAACTCAATTTGTCTAACAATCAAATTAAAACAATACCCGATAGTATAGAAAAGCTGGCGCTTTTAACTGAACTAAACCTGAGCCATAACGCCATAACTGCAATACCGGGAAACCTGAAAAATGTATCCCTGGAAATTTTAGATCTAAGTAATAATCCTATCAAAGACTTTACCCCACTGGACAGCCTGACAATGCTGAGACGATTGCATCTTGAAAATAATAATATCTTTGAATTTCCGGATGTCTTAACCCGGTTGCCCCAGCTTTCGGAATTATATTTAAGTAGAAATTTTATTGCTGCTGTACCTATGTCTTTGGCTAATATGAAACTCCTTTATTGCCTTGATCTTAGTAATAATGCGCTATCGGAATTCCCTAAAGCCATTTCTGAATTAAAAATTTTCATCCTCAACTTATCACATAATGCAATAACAGAAGTACCGGAAGATGCCAGAAAGATTAAAAACTTTAATTTATTAAACCTGTCCTATAATAAATTAATCAAATTTCCCGAAGCGCTGTCCGATATAAACATTAATACACTTTGGTTAAATAACAATCAGATGGAAAGCATTTCAGCAGGTATTGGTAAAATGAAACATTTACAATACCTGGATTTGAGGAACAACAAACTCACTTCCCTGCCTAATGAAATCGGCGCTATTGGTTTAAAAAAGATTGAACTTAATGGGAACAATTTTAGTGAAGAGGAAAAAAAGAAAATTGAAAACCTGTTACCGGCAAGCTGCGAAATTATCTGGTAAATATTCATTGAAAGCAGGAAGAAGAAATCATATCCATCCCAGCGGGCTGTTTCCATAAAAAAAGTCTGCAAAAAATTGCAGACTTCATAAATATTATTACAGAAACTTATCTTACGTTAAAGATAAAATCATTGTTCTTAAACTGTTTAGCTACCTCACGCAGATCATAGGCAATGCTGGCGTCTACCATTTTATCGCCCATTTCCAGTACAAAGCCCCCAATAATATCAGGGTTTACTTTTTCCTCAAGCTCTACCTTTTCTACGCCGGCCGCTTTTTTAACCTGTGCTATAATGCTGTTTTTAATAGCATCACTTACCGGTACTGCCGTAGTCAATGTTACCGTATTGATATCATTGTGCTTTTTGTAAAGCAGCACAAACTCAGTCAGCATTTCAGGCAAATGAGCCTCGCGGCCTTTTATAATCAGCAGCCTGATAAATCCCTGCATAATCTCACCAATATTAGATTTAGCCACGGCCTCCACAATCTTTTGCTTCTTATCCGCTTTAATAATAGGACTTCTAAGCAGACTTACAAAATCACTGTTGCTTTTGCAAACAGCCTGTAACCACTGCACATCGGCAAATACCTGCTCCAGTTGCCCTTTTTCTATAGCTATATCTAATAAGGCTTTTGCGTACCTGTGTGCTAAACGAGGATTAAGCATTTTCTATTTGAAATTTAATATGTTGAATGTAATATAACCTGCCACCTTCCAGGGCTCCGCTTAATTCAGCTTAACGCTATCTACCAGGCTATTAATGTGAGCTTCCTGTTTAGCCGGGCTGCTTAACTCTTCTCTCAGCACTCTCTCACTTACTTCTACAACCAGTTTACCCACTTCGTTTTTAACTTCGGTTAATGCCGCCATTTTTTGGGCATTGATAGCCAGCTGGGCATCTGCAATAATTTTAGACGCTTCAGTTTTAGCCTGCTCTTTAGCTTCGTTAATGATCTTGTCTTTGGTTTCGCGGGCCTCTTTTAAAAGAAGCGCTCTTTCTTCGCGGGCTTTAGCTAACAAAGCTTCGTTCTCACTCTGTAACTGAGCCATTTCGGCCTTTACTTTTTCAGCAGTTGCAATGGCGCCTGCAATATTTTGCTCCCGCTCGTTCAGCATTTTCAAAATGGGCTTCCATGCAAACTTTTTAAGTATAAAAAATACTGCTAAAAAGGCTACAAGCGCCCAAACAAAATAACCGAGGTCTGGTGTAACTAATCCCATTGTTTTATAAAATTGATAAGTTATAATTTGAAAAGTTGACAAGTACAACCCTTGTTAACCCAATAAAAAGAGCTAAAGATTATCGCACCCGCCGCCCTTTGCTTTAGGTGCGATAAAGTTTTTGGTGAAGCTATTACTTCAACACAGCCAATAAGCCTGCAATTACTGCAAACAGGGCAACACCCTCAATAAAGGCTGCAGTTAAGATCATAGCACCACGAATGTCGTTAGCGGCTTCCGGCTGACGGGCGATACCTTCTGTAGCACCTTTACCGATTTGGCCAATACCCAAACCAGCGCCAATTGCTGCTAAACCAGCACCTAATGCACCACCTACGTGAGACCAGCTACCGGTTACTTCCAACAAAGTGTTTAATAAATCCATGATTGTGATTTTATATAATTAAAAATAAAAAACAATTTTAATGATGCGCCTGCACATCGTCTTCAAAATGATGATCGCCAATAGCACCGCCAATAAATACTGCTGTAAGCACTGTAAAAATGTAAGCCTGGATAAAGGCAACCAAAATTTCTATCACATAAATAAATACTGCGAATGCTATCGAAACAGGAGAGAAGGCATAACCCGCTACCTGGCTCATTTCACCAAAAATGAAAATAAGGCTTATGAAACTCAGGATAATGATATGCCCTGCTGTCATATTTGCAAACAAACGCACAATAAGCGCAAAAGGTTTGGTAAATACTCCCAGTAACTCAACCGGGATCATCAAAATTTTTACGGGAAGCGGTACACCGGGGAACCAGAATATATGTCCCCAATAATGTTTATTGGTGCTGAACAGGATCACAAAGAAGGATATAATGCCCATTACGGCAGTAAAAGCAATGTTACCAGTAACATTAGCTGCACCAGGCAACAGTCCAAAAATATTATTGATCAGGATAAAAAAGAATACAGTAAGCAGGTAAGGCAAATACTTTTTATATTTAGGCCCAAGATTAGGTTTTGCAATATCATCACGCACATAAGTAATCACCGGCTCTATAGCATTTTGAAAGCCTTTGGGAGCTGTAGTAACACCCTGTCCTTTCTGGTATTTTTTAGCAATAGAAGTTAGTATCAACACTAAAACGATCAAAGCCAGCAGCATTTGCGATACGTTTTTTGTGATGGAGAAATCATACACTTTTACAGATTCGTCTACATTTCCGTTTGCATCTACAGCCACTACTTTGTCATGATCCAGTTTATACCCGTTATACATTTCATGGCCATGATGGAATTTAGAAGACATGAAAGCAGAAAAACCCCTTTGAGGCGAATATACCAGCACCGGTAAAGGCAAAGTAGCGTGAAATTCGCTGCCATCACTTTTTTTGTGGCTAAAAAAATGGAACTCATGCGAATCTGCAATATGATGTAAAATGGCATCTCCGGGCTTAAAAGCTTCTTTTTCGGCAGTGTCATGGCCTGCTGTGCTATGTTCTGTTGCTGCTCCGTGAGGCGCTTCTTCCTGCTGAGCAAAAGCCGTTAGTGTTGCAAACGTTAAAAAAAGGCTGAAAGCCGCTATTGTAAAGGATTTGAAGCCAGTATATCCCATAACTTAGTGAAATTTGGCGCAAAGATAAGGGGAGTATAGGAAAGTTGGAAAAGTTTATAGGTTGAAAAGTTAGAAAGAATAACGGTACTGCCTGCATTTTGTCAACTGCCTGCTATAAGCCTTCGTTTTGCCGGATTTCTTTAATTCGTTCCAGGTAAATCACATCTATTTGATCTTTAGGCCCATTAACAGCTTTTTTATTGACTATCAGGTGGTTAATATGCAAAAAAGGCACTAAAAAGCCAGCAATACCGGCCAGTTTAAGGCATTGCTCAAAAGAGTAACCTTCCAGCCCTTTCATATTTACCATTAAATCGAGCTTGTAGCCATTATTCAAATAGAGACATTTCCATCCCGGAACGATCTGCATGGTGTTGATCATGTAATAATTTTCGCCGGAATAGTCTTCATAAGCTTTGCGAAAGTTCTCTCTGTTGGCTTTCGTTTCTTTTAGCCAAACATCCACGTCTTCAGTAGATCGTTGATAGCCGTTCAAATTGGTAGCAACGCCTCCCACCATGATATATTTGACCTTTCGCTTATTAAGGCAGGCCCAGAAGCCTAGCAACTCTGCGTCGAATATATCCATAACAGTACACTACTATTTATTATTTATAAGGCTTATAGGTGATTTTAGCATTTTTGAACATTATGCTTCGTTTCATAAGTGTTGTTATTACCAAAAACGTTCTTTATGGCTGCGCTTTAAAGCGGCCCGCAACAGGTCATCCTCAGCCTTCCGAAAATAAAATTCTTCCGGCGCATTCATTACTGGGAGAAGTTCTTCTGTAATCTGGTATTTTTTTGCTACCGCCATTTCTACCGCAATTTACTAATTTTTTTGGCTAGCCGGAGGCTCTACTTCACTCTTCCCGGGTTTTTCTTTATGAAATCGTCCCAGCCTTTAAAATCACTGGTAGAAGGAACAGGCGATAATAACTGATAATGATGGCATACTGCCACAGCAAGGGCATCGGTAGCGTCAAAATAATCCGGCAATTCTTTCAGGTTTAACGTCTGTTGCAGCATTTTCCATACCTGTTCTTTGCTTGCATTGCCGTTTCCGGTTACTGCCTGCTTTACTTTTTTGGGGGAATATTCTGTTATAGGAAGATTGAAGTGCATAGCTGCGGCAATAGCCACTCCCTGGGCACGCCCCAGCTTTAGCATACTTTGCACGTTTTTACCAAAAAAAGGCGCTTCAATAGCAAACTCAGTAGGTTTATATAATTGTATTAATTCGGTCACCCGCTGGTATATCTGGCTCAGCCGCTCATAATTACTTTTACGCGCAGGCAATTTCAGGCCCTGCATTTCCAGCAACTGTATTTTTTTTTGGCGGCATAATATAACGCCATACCCCATTATAATTGTTCCGGGGTCTATTCCCAGGATTATTTTAGAAGATTGTTGCAAACAGGTACTATTTTTACCGGCTGTGAAGGTGAACAAAAATATTAAAATATTCTTCAACTATTTTTTAGGACCATTATTATTTATATGGCTGGCCTGGTCTATTTATAAACAGGTCAGCAACCAGGAAGGGTTAGAAGAATCTTTGCTTGAGATCAGGCATTCACTCTCCAGCGCCCACATACTGTATCTTGTGCTTACCATACTATTTATGATGGTAAACTGGGGTCTGGAAGCCTGGAAGTGGATGCTGGCCGTGCGGAAAGTGCAGGAAATTAGTTTTGTAAGAGCATTTAAAGCTGTTTTTTCAGGTATTTCTTTCTCTGTAAGCACTCCTAATTCAATAGGGGAATATGTAGGAAGGGTTCTTTATATGAGCGAAGGGAACCGGATCAAAGCCATATCCCTGACTATTATTGCCAACATGAGCCAGCTGATCATCACCTTTTTAATGGGAACTGTAGCGCTCTTTTTTTTAAAAGATCATCTCACAGCAGAAAGCAATATACCACGCGCTCTTGCCAACGGAATTTTGTACACTTCAGCTTTTATTGTCATTACATTAACATTATTTTATTTCAGGTTGCCGTGGTTGATAAAAATTATTGATAAATTGCCGCAGGTCAGCAGGTTTTCGTGGGCAATAGAAGCTATTGAACATATCAATGCAACGTTGCTTTTGAAATTCCTGTCCTTATCCGTAGCACGTTTTGTAGTATTCAGTCTGCAATATTTTTTACTGTTTCAACTATTTAAAGTAGATGTTAGTATATTACAAAGCTGGATGGGAATAAGCGTCATGTTTTTAATAATGGCTATTATACCTACCATTGCATTATTTACAGATCTTGGATTAAAAAACGAATTAAGCATCAGGCTAATGGGATTATTTACAACCAATCATTTAGGAGTGAGCTTAACTTCGTTAAGTATATGGTTAATAAACCTGGTGGTTCCTGCCTTAATTGGCAGTTTACTGATACTGGGAATAAAAAATATTTTTAAAAGCAGGAATGAAGGCACTTAAATTATCAACTTTAGCAGTATTCACCATTGCAACAATGGCCAATACAAAAATACCGGCTAACCAGGACACTGAGCCTGTAGAAAAAAATTGCGGAATAACCAATACATCTTTCAAAGCGGGAGAAAAAGTAGGTTTTATTGTTTATTATACCGCCGCAAAGATTATTAATGTGGCTGCCGGGGCCGGTTCTTTTACTACCACCCTGGAAAAGCTGAATGGCAAACAGGTTTACCATGTGGAAGGAGAAGGTCATACTTTACCCTCTTATGAATGGGCTTATAAAGCCAAAGACATTTATGAAACTTACATGGATGCAGAAACACTCCTGCCCTTAAAGTTTGTACGAAACATAAATGAAGGAGACTATAAGAAATACCAGAATGTAAGCTTTAACAGGTCTGCTAATACTGCCATCAGTAAGGAAGGGGTTTTTAAAGTACCTGAATGCGTGCATGATGTGGTAAGCGCTGTATTTTGGGCCAGGAATATAGATTTTAATTTATTAAAGCCCAATACAGATAAAGTACCTGTTAAAATTTTTTTAGATAATGAAATACACACTCTTTATGTAAGGTACCTGGGAAAAGAAACCATAACCACCAAATACGGCAAGTTTAAAACCATTAAAATAAAACCCAGTACTATAAAAGGCACCATATTCAAAGATGATGATAAAATGACCGTTTGGATCAGTGATGATGCCAACCGCGTACCCGTAAGGGTGGAAAGCCCCATCATTGTAGGAAAAGTAAGAATAGATATGACAAGCTTTGAAAACCTTCGAAGCCCGATGACTGCGCTGGTGAAGAAGAATTAAGCCAGGCCCAGATTCCACATTGAAATATTCAAAGTGCGTTGCTCAAAATTCCCCGGAGGGAGGGGGTATAGATTGACAGATGACGGTTAACCGATGCCAGTGGTCATTCTGCATTCAATGTCGTTTGCTTAACGTTTCAGTGTAGTTGAGGGTGAATATAATATACGATGCAAGATGTACGTTGTACGAAATAAAGGCTAAAAGCTGAATGCAGAAAGCCTTATGCTTCAAGCCTCCGGCCTTTAGCCATAAATCATAATAGTACAGAAATTCTATACTTGAATAATCAACAATCCCCGCCTGACCGGATTGGCAGAAAGGTTCAATATTCATTGGAAATTGGTTTCGGGGACACTTTTTACATTTAACATTTAATATTTTACATTCTACATTTTATCCCTGCACTATTAATAATCGCCCCCTCTCCCCTCCGGGGACTTTTGATCTTACACTTTCAAACTCTATATGGGGCCTAATAAGCCCTTGCAAAAAGCACTCTTCTTTTCGATGGCCTGCCACTCAAAATACAGTTACCGTCTTCTATGCCCGTATCATCTACAGGAATGCAACGTATGGTTGCCTTGGTCCTTTCCTTTATTTCATTTTCAGTTGCGGCCGTACCATCCCAATGGGCCAGCACAAATCCTCCCTTTTCATCCAGTAATTTTACAAACTCATCCCATGTATCCGCTTTTGTAATATGTTCATCGCGGTAGGTTTTCGCTTTATTGAACATATTGTTTTGAATATCGAGTAGTAGCCCATCAATGTACTGACTTATTCCGTCTGCATGGATCGTTTCCTTAGTCTTTGTATCCCTTCTGGCCACTTCTATCTGGTTGTTGGCCAGGTCGCGCGCGCCCAATGTTACACGCACCGGCACTCCCTTCAGTTCATATTCGGCAAATTTCCAGCCCGGGCGGGTATTATCATTATCATCATATTTGGCACGGATACCCATTGTTTTAAGGTTGGCCAGAATTTCCTCTGCTTTGGCATCGATCAGCGCTTTTTGCTCTTCGCCCTTATAAATAGGCACAATCACTACCTGTAACGGTGCTATTTTAGGAGGCAGGATCAGCCCCTCATCATCACTATGCGCCATTACCAGCGCTCCCACCAGCCTGGTGCTTACTCCCCAGCTGGTAGCCCATACATATTCCTGTTTATTTTCTTTATTCAGAAACTGCACATCAAATGCTTTTGCAAAATTCTGCCCCAAAAAATGAGAAGTTCCGGCCTGTAAAGCCTTGCCATCCTGCATCAGGGCCTCAATGCAATAAGTGTCAATAGCTCCCGCAAACCTTTCACTTTCTGTTTTCACTCCTTTTATTACAGGCACAGCCATAAATTCCTCTACAAACTGTGCATATACATCCAGCATCTTTTTAGCCTCTTCTTCTGCCTCCTGTTGTGTGGCATGCGCTGTGTGCCCTTCCTGCCATAGAAATTCTGCCGTACGCAAAAACAGGCGGGTTCTCATTTCCCATCTCACCACATTGGCCCACTGGTTTACCAGGATAGGCAGATCGCGGTAGCTTTGGATCCAATCCTTATAAGTATTCCAGATGATGGTTTCGCTGGTAGGTCGTACAATCAGCTCTTCCTCCAGCTTAGCTTCGGGGTCTACCACCACTCCTTTGCCATCGGGATCGTTTTTGAGCCTGTAATGGGTTACCACGGCACACTCTTTAGCAAACCCTTCTACATGTGCAGCCTCTTTACTTAAAAAGCTCTTAGGTATAAAAAGCGGAAAATAAGCGTTCACATGCCCCGTGTCCTTAAACATTTTATCAAGCGCATCGCGCATATTTTCCCAAAGGGTGAATCCATAAGGCTTTATTACCATACATCCCCTTACGGCAGAATAATCGGCCAGCCCGCCTTTTAATACAAGATCATTATACCATTGGGAATAATCCTGCGCCCTGGAAGTAATTTCTTTGCTCATATTTATTTTAACAAAAAATGTTGTGAATTAACAGCCATTTGTGCATCCTTTTATATCATTTTATCGTCACAAACAATAAGGAATATATACTATTTTTACACCCTTGCTGTTTAAAGGACGGCAAATGTAAATTTTAAAGCCAATTAAAACAATTATTAAAATATATAAATGGCCAAGATGAAAATAAAATCCACAACCCTGTTGCTTCTTTTAGGCGCTATAATAGCCGTAAGCGGCTGTTCTACTGCCTATAGAACCGGGCAAACTCCGGACGATGTGTACAGCTCGCCCGCTCCCCCGGAAGAAGAGTATGCCAAAGTCAGAAAAACAGATGAAAAACGGTATCGTACTTACGATGATTCCTATAATGATTATGAGGACTATGATGACCGCTATCTGCGTATGAAAGTGCGTAACCGTAACCGCTGGAGCTCTCTGGACGATTGGTATTATTATGGTGATCGCTATAATTTCAGCTATTATAACAACTGGTCTTACTGGAACGACCCCTGGTACTGGAATAACCCGTGGAGCCCTGTAAGCTACTGGAATATGTGGTACAATCCCTGGTACACCGGCTGGTATGGTGGTTGGGGCCCCGGTTGGGGCTGGAACAATCCCTGGTATGGTGGCTGGGGCGGAGGATGGTACGCCGGCTGGGGCGGATGGTATGGCAGCCGCTGGGGCGGATGGTATGATCCCTGGTACAATGGCTGGTATGGTCCCGGATGGGGATGGGGTGGCTGGTATGGTGGAAGCATTGTTGGCCGCCGGGCAGATTATGGCCCCAGAACAACCAACCTGAATACCTATAACAGGGGGAATATTAACACAGGCAATGGCCGCACCAGCAATGGATACACCAGCCGGCCGGGAAGCGGGTATGTAAGCTCTTACGGGATAAGAAACGGCTCAAGCGTTAATACCAACAGCGGCAACTCAGGTTTAAACTCCCGTTCTGTTTCCGGCCGCTATTCCAACACAGGAAGTTATAACAACAGGTCTTACTCAAATGATACTTATTCATCGCCAAGATCTACGTATTCTACACCTTCCAATAATTCTCCGTCTTACTCGGCGCCTTCCTCCTCTTCTTCATCATCTTCTTCCGGAGGTGGCGGCGGTAGAAGCTCCGGAGGTGGCGGTGGAAGCGGCAGAAGGTTCTGATAGGAAGTATGGTGCGCTTTAAATTCGATGCTTTTAACCTTATTTAAATTTTATAAATGAAAAAAATTTTCCTGGCTGCAACGTTGATCGCTGCATATAGTATTTCCCAGGCCCAGACTCCCGAAGATGCGTTGAGATACTCCTGGCTGCAGGCTTCAGGGACGGCCCGCTCACAGGCTATTGGTAATGCCAATGGCGCTATAGGCGGGGAGATATCTACTATTTTTTCCAACCCTGCCAATATCGGGTTTTATAAAACCGGCGATTTTGTGATTTCTGCAGGTAGTAATATGATGAACAATAACAGTACCTACCTTGGCACATCAGAAAAGGAAAGCAAATCTTCCGGATTTTTTGGGACCACAGGTTTTGTATTAGGTAAACCTACTTATGGTAAGGGTTCTGTTAAAGGCTCTGCGTTTGGTATTGCCATCAACAGGCTTGCCGATTTTAACAACCGGGTTGTTTATTCCAACAAAGGCGGGCAGCTGAGCCGCAGCTCTATGGCAGATTATTTTATTGAAGATGCCATAGCGAATGGTTTAAACGACTATGGCTCTGGCCTGGCTATGGATGCTGGCTGGATCAAAGAAAATGGAGAGGATGGAAACGGCAGAATAAAGCTGGCTTCACCTGCCGTAGACCTGGCTATGGCAAGCGGCCTTGAACAAAAACAGCTCATAAGCACCAATGGCGGGATTACAGAGCTGGCTTTAGCCGGCGCCGTTAATCTGAATGAGCGGGTATTTTTAGGCGGTACAGTTGGTTTTCCTATGCTAAGGTATGGGGCCAACAGGCAATATACAGAACAGGATCCTACAAGCAATGACAATGGCTTTGATGCCGCCTGGTTTGATGATGACCTCGTTACAAAAGGCGTTGGCTTTAATGTTAAAGCCGGTATCGTTTTTAAAGCTACTGATAACCTGAGATTAGGTTTTGCAGCCCACTCTCCAACCTTCTATTCCTTAAGCGATAGCTATGTAGCTTCTGCCGGCGCCAACCTTGATGCCGGACCTAACGGCGACAAAACCTATAATAGCAAAGAATTGGTATATGATTACAATCTGCATACACCTTACAAGCTGATGGGCAGCTTTTCCTTATTATTTGGTAATATTCATGATGTAAGCACACAAAAAGGCTTTTTATCCGGCGATGTAGAGTATGTGAACTATATGGCGTCCAATTTCAGAACAACATCTGATGACAGGGGTTCTAATAATGGTTACTTTACCGACCTGAACCGGGCTATTGATAATGCTTACAAAGGAGCTGTAAATGCACGCCTGGGGGCTGAGCTAAAATTCAGCCCGATAGCAGTACGCTTTGGCGGCGCCTATTATGGCAACCCTTATAAAGATATAGCGGGCGAAAAAGGAAGCATCACCCAGGCTACCGGCGGTTTAGGTTACAGGAACAAAGGCTTCTTTATTGACCTGGGCTATGTACATACTTTGGGTAAAGATGTATTGTTCCCTTACCGCTTAACAAGCGCACCTTTTTCTTCTGCCGCTGTTAAAAGCACAAATTCAAGAATACTGCTTACACTTGGTTTTAAAATTTAGGCAATCATACTTTTACATACAAAAATCCCCGCTATAATATACAGCGGGGATTTTTTATGGATATCAGCCTTTGATATCGCGGGCTAATCAAAATCCGATTTTTCACTCACTTCAATATCCGGATCGCGGTCTTCCGGCTCTACATATTCCAGAATAAAATTATTCTTACCCTCGCCGGTCATGATCTTTAAGAAATTTTGCTGCACCAGCTCCAATACAGAGAGGAACATGAATATGGCCTGAACACGGTTTTCTGCTATTTCAAACAGTTTCTCAAAAGAAAGATTCTTTTGAGTTTGTGCCATTTCCATAACCTGACCACGGCTGGTTTCCATGGTATAGCTGTACCTTACTACCGTATGTACAGGTTTGTTCACCCTGTCGCTATACTTCTGCATCGCCTTTTCAAAGGCTTTCATCAGCTTAAATAGTGAGAGTGCCTGTATCTCGGTGCCTTCACCGGCGTCCTCTCCTACCCGGGACAATTCTTTCTGAATATTGCCCCTTTTAATCATCAGCATACGTAAAGCCTCCTGCTCGGCTAACTGGGCAGCTGCTTCCTTGAACTTTTTATATTCAAGAATCTTATTGACCAGCTCTTCGCGGGGATCGATCTCATTACCCTGGGCATCCAGTTCTTTGCGGGGTATCAGCATTTTAGCCTTGATACGCATAAGCGTGGAAACAAACAGGATAAACTCACTTGAAAGCTCAATATTCAATGTTTCCTGGTTATGGATATAATTCAGGAAATCGTTGGTGATCTGGGTAATAGGAATATTGTAAATATCCAGCTCATCCCGCTCTATGAAAAAAAGTAAAAGATCGAAAGGGCCTTCAAATTGCGAAAGTTTGATCTGGTAAGTAGAATTTGCCACTAACTTATTTTTATACTGATAAAATAATAAAGTCCTGCAATAAAGCAGGACCTTACAAAAGTAATGAAATACTTTCCCCGTTAAGTGTAAAAATCAGGAATCAGGGCCTTTTCTTTAATTCATCTCTTATTTCGGCTAATAATTTATCAGTAGAAGAAGGCTCTGCAGGTGGTGCTTCTACTTCTTTTTTCTTAAATCCATTTGCCAATCTTATTAATAAGAATAAAATAAATGCGATTATAATGAATTTAATAACAGCCGCTAAAAATTTCCCATATAAAATTCCGTTCCATGCCAATTTTTCTATATTCTCGGCTCCTGCAGCTTTTAACGCAGGATTTAAAATAAGCGGTGTAATAACATCATCAACCAATGATGTTACTATTGCTCCAAAAGCGCCGCCGATAATAACAGCAACCGCAAGATCAATGACATTGCCTTTTAAGGCAAATTCTTTAAAATCTTTAAGGAATCCCATATAAATAGCGTTTTATTAAAACAAATATATAATTTATTTCTCTTGTATATTTATTATTATTTTTGGCCAAGAGGCACCTTTCCTGCCCGACTATTATTAAAAATATCTATTGTGGTCAGGCGGGGATGAAATTTCTCAGGCTTCCTTTGTGTAATTTAAGCCTGTTCAAAGAACTCCTTTGGAGAAAAATTTCATGTCGGTTTGATAGGAAAATACAATTTTTACTACTCCGTTATTGCTGCAGAGCAGGATACTTCATATCTAATTGCTCCAATGTTTGCTTCAGCGCTTTTGCAATAGTGTATTCTTTATACCAATTTTGATCAGAAGGCACTATCATCCATTCCGGGTCATTGCATTTTTTAAAACAAGCTTCATAATATTCATAGTATTTCTCACGCAGTTTAGCTTCCTCAAAATCGTTTTTATTGTACTTCCACATTTTTGCCGGGTTGCTCATGCGCTCCTGTAGCCGCAGTGCCTGTTCTTCTGCAGAAACATGTAAATAGAATTTTAAAATAACAGTATTATTTTGCTGCAGTATTTTTTCAAATGCGTTTATGGCCTCAAAACGTTTTTTAGCCAATTCGTTGTTACACCACCCATGTACCCTTGTAACCAATACATCTTCATAATGTGAACGGTTGAAAACCTGTATATGTCCTTTGGACGGAGTATTTTTATGTATTCTCCATAAAAAATCATGGGCGGCCTCTTCCTGGGTGGGCACTTTAAATGAAGTTACCTGCACACCCTGTGGATTCATGGTACCAAAAATATTTTTTATAGCACCATCCTTTCCGCTGGCATCCATACCTTGCAAGATCACTAAAATGGCATGTTTCCCTTCGGCATATAAAAGATTTTGTAAAACATTAAGATCTTCCAGATTTTTTTGGGTTTGCTCTTTAAAATCCTGTTTGAATGCACTTTTTGGCGCCCGGGTTGATATTTTGGTAAGTTGATATTTTGCCATACCCCGTTGTTAAATAGCCATAATCTCTTTTTCCTTGGCAGCAAGATGTTTTTCTACTATAGCTATGTAATTATCAGTAAGCTGCTGAACAGTGGCCTCGGCATCCTTTGCGGCATCCTCGCTCAGCCCTTCCTTCTGAAGTTTTTTAATAGCTTCAATAGCATCCCTTCTTCCTCCTCTTACCCCCACTTTGGAAGTTTCTCCTTCACCCTGGCACCGCTTCACCAGTTCTTTTCTCCTCTCTTCAGTAAGATGAGGCAGGTATAACCTTATATTTATACCATCATTCTGCGGATTGATCCCAATATTAGCCGCAATAATGGCTCTTTCTATGGGTTGCAGCATATTTTTTTCCCAGGGCTGTATATTAATGGTGCGGGCGTCCATAACAGTGATATTACCAACCTGGTTAACAGGAACAGGAGATCCGTAATAATCCACCATAATTCCATCTACAATTTGAGGAGTAGCTTTACCGGCACGTATTTTTGCCAATTCTGCTTCCAGGTGGCCAATGGCCTTTTTCATGCTCTCTTCAGAAGCCTTTACTATCTTATCTATTTGATCTTGCATACATTATCATTTGAAGTATGCAAAGCTAATAAAATGCCTGAAGATTAAGAAACTGCATAGCAGAAAATTAGCCCTGCACTTTTTCGAGAGGCTGCTTTGTAGAAAGGTCAATAACCTTGGAAGTGGCTCTTTTGGCCTGCAGGTCGGAAATGATCTGCCTTTGCATAACCAGCTTGCGCCGTGATAAAGTAGAATAAAGGAGGCCAATGATGACAAATGAAAAAGCAAACATAGTGATGAGCATCAGCGTATCATTTGATCCTTTAGCAAAATAGACAGCAGCAATAACTGTAATATTAACAGAAACACAGATCAAAGTAATAGCAGAATGGCTCAAACCTTTATCTAATAATATGTGATGAATATGATTCCTGTCAGGAGAGAACGGCGAACGGCCTTTTAATATTCTTATAGAAAATACTCTTATAGTATCTACCAACGGGATAAGTATAAGCGAGATGCCGATAACAGTAGCGGAGGGAATAGGCAATACAGCAGCCGGACTGGAAGCTGTATTAATAAATTTTAACACCAGCACAGAACAGATCAGCCCTACTAATAATGACCCGCAATCCCCCATAAAAATTTTGGCAGGATGAAAATTAAAAATTAAAAAGGCCAGTAATGCTGCTGATAAAGAAAATGAAAGGGCTGCGTAGGCGGCTAAACCGGCAAAACCAAAATAAGTTCCTAACAGTAAAGACACCATCAGGCCTAAGCCGCCAGCCAGCCCGTCAATACCATCAATTAAGTTAAAAGCATTAATAACCAATATCATGGTTATATAAGTTAAAGGGATACTATACATAGGAACCAGCTCATCAACACCAAAAAGACCATACAGACTTTCAATCCTTATACCGCCAAAATGTATAATAATACCCGCGGCTATGATCTGGGCTACAAATTTTTTAAAAGCCGAAAGCGCTATAATATCATCTCTAAGCCCTATAAAAAAAATAATGAACATGGAAGCAAAAAAATATTGAAATTCAGGGAAAGACTGAAAATCAGCACTTACAAGGCAGGAAAAAACTATAGCTATAAACACACCTATGCCTCCCAAAGAAGCGATTGTATGCTTATGAAGCTTTCTTTCATCGGGTATATCGTATAATTTCTTTTTATCCGCAATATGTATTATTACAGGTATCGCCAGAAAAGCAACTATAAACGAAATTATAGCGGTTACGAGTAGCTGGGGCATTCAATAAGGATTAAGGTGGCACAAAAGTAGACATTCTTACTCCTAAAAACAACTTTCGAGCCATTTTTTTAGATTTGGGCATCCATCAAACATTATTTCAACCTTTTATAAAAAAACCTCATTTTTGCATTTCATCAAAAAACAGAAGCGATGGCAACTTTGCAGGAAATAGCATCTCAGGTACGAAGAGATATAGTAAGAATGGTACATGGCGCCCAAAGCGGGCATCCTGGCGGCTCATTAGGCTGTGCCGATTTTTTAACCGCCCTTTATTTTAAAACAATGGAACATGATCCTTCTTTTAATATGGAAGGTAAAAATGAAAACCTTTTCTTTCTATCCAACGGGCATATTTCCCCGGTATTTTATTCGGTATTGGCGCGATCTGGTTATTTTGACGTAAAAGAACTGGCCACTTTCAGAAAAATCAACAGCCGTCTTCAGGGACATCCAGCCACTCATGAGCACTTACCAGGCATTAGGGTAGCCAGCGGATCTTTAGGCCAGGGGCTAAGCGTAGCTATTGGCGCAGCATTAGCAAAAAAACTGAACGGAGATGACAAACTGGTTTATTCCCTGCATGGCGATGGAGAGTTGAACGAAGGGCAAATATGGGAAGCTATCATGTTTGCCGCACATCACAAAGTGGATAACCTGATCAGTACTGTAGACTGGAATGGCCAGCAAATTGACGGGCCTACCGAAAAAGTCTTAAATATGGGTAACCTGCATGAAAAATTTGAAGTTTTCGGATGGCATGTATTAGAGATGAATGGTAACGATATGGACGATGTTATAGCTGTTTTAGATAAAGCTAAAGCTGCATCAGGACAAGGCAAACCTGTTGCCATTATGATGCATACTATAATGGGCAAGGGTGTAGATTTTATGGAAAACGACCACGGATGGCATGGTATTGCTCCCAATGATGAGCAGCTTTCCAAAGCGCTGGCGCAGCTGCCCGAAACATTAGGTGACTATTAAAATATCAATTGCATTGCATACAAAAGCCTGGATATACTTTATTCAGGCTTTTCTTTATATAAGCTTCCGTTCAAAAGTCTCATCCGATAGGCATTCATAGCTGTTTTGCCCAGCTTTTTGACAAGCGTATAGTTGGCAATTATACCAACCGGAGCGCCAATTACCGGTAAAAGCTGCGCCATTTTTGCAAGATCAAGATAGTCCCTGTATTCCTGCTGAAATTTACGCCACTCAAACTGGTTGATGTCTTCAGGAAGCTGGTCTGCAATATTGTTCCAGTCAGCCAGCCTTTGATAGACTTCTTTACTGTGCCGGCGGCCCGAAAATGCCAGCTCGAAAATGTGAAGCAAATAAACCCGCTCTTTATAACCGTTCAGATCAAAGCCATAAGTAGCTGCTATTTCATATAACAGCTTTAGCTTAAGCGCCAGCAAAACAGGAAAATCAGCAAGCCCGAGAAATATACCCCCGGCTCCTGTAATGCCACCCTCTATAGCAGCGGTACTGCGGTAAAACTTTATCTTTTCTTTTACTACCAGCTCTCTTTCAAACAAAGTAGCATTTTGCAGGGGTTTTGGCGTGGTATATTTTGCACCAAACAATACAGCCTTTACCATTTGCCTGATCGTTGCAGTAATAGCGTTGTGTACTTTTTCCGGGATATATGAGTTGATTTTATCCTGGGTTCCCTTGGATAACCTGCTGAACAACCCCGGATTTCTCATCATATCAATCTGCCATTTCCGCAACTCGTTCTGTGCCGTTATTTCATAACCCGTCATACTTATATCCTTTCAAAAACTATACCCTGCCTCAGCCTTAAATAAAAATACCGGCCGGAAGCAATTTCCGGCCGGTAAAAAGTAAAATATGCTACACACTACCAGAACCTTACATATATGGCAGTCAGCAGCAATAAAGTAACTACAATCAGGATCATTGTTCTTGGATCTACCTTGAACATTTTACTATCTATTGCGAATGCTTTTGGATTCACCTTAGGTCCTGCAAGGCTGATAGCAATCATAACGGCAACCGTAATTACAAACGACCAGCCCATATTAATGAGGAATGGTATTTCAGTAATGGTGTGCACTACGCCTTTCTCCATCTTTTCATAAGTAAATGCTGTGTACATCCATGTTTCTTTACCAAACAGCTCTACCGCATACCCGTTAAAAAATATGGCCAGCAGGAAGCCCAGTATCACACCCACAAGAGCAGCCGTACCGGTTGTCCGCTTCCAGAACATGCCTAACAGGAACATGGCAAATACGCCGGGGCTGATAAATCCTGTGTATTTCTGAATAAAAGTAAAGCCACCCTCGCCGCCAATGCCTAAAGCATCAGTCCACGTAAAGGCCAGGGCAATTAACATGGAAATAATAATAGCCCATCTGCCCGTTCTTACCATTTGAATTTCAGTAGCCTCTTTTTTCAGATACTTTTTGAAAATATCAAGAGTATAAATAGTAGAAATGCTGTTTACCTTTCCGGCTAAAGAGGCAACAATAGCCGCAGTAAGAGCCGCCACAGCCAACCCTTTAAGGCCTACCGGTAAAAAGCCCAGTATGGCAGAATACGCCCCGTCCTTAACACCGCTGAAACCTGGCAACTGCCCTTTAGTATATAATACATAAGCAGCAATACCGGGAAGCATTACAATGATAGGCATGAACAGCTTCAGAAATCCTGCGAATAAGATACCTGTACGGGCTGTCTTCAGATCAGCACCCAAAGCACGTTGAGTGATGTACTGGTTGCAACCCCAATAATTCAGGTTTACAATCCACTGTCCCGCAAAATACATTGCCAGGCCAGGCAACACCACGTACTTCTGCACATCAAGGTTTTCCGGCATACTTAAAGTGGTAGTGGTAACCGTTGGCTTGTCAAGCATTAGCTTAAAGTGCTGGGGAGCTTCGCTCATCAGGGCTTTAAACCCGGCAATAGCGCTCCCGGTTACAGCACCATTGATACGCTGATCCACAATTTGCAAAGCCATATACACAGTTGCAAATCCGCCAATAATAAGTACCGCCACCTGGATAACATCTGTATAACCAATCACCTTCATACCGCCCAAACCAATCAGCAATGCCATCACCAGCAGCACAATCATTATAATATGCAGATAACCTCCGCCTAATAATGTATCTATTGCCAGAGCACCCAGGTAAAGTATGGACGTAAGGTTTACTATAACATATAAAAACAGCCAGAATACCGCCATAATGAGCGACACAGACTTATTATACCTTGTTTCCAGGAACTGGGGCATGGTATAAATCTTATTCTTTAAATAGATGGGAATAAACCATACCGCAATAATAATCAGCGCAATGGCGGCAATCCATTCATAAGCAGCCACAGCTACTCCCACAAAAAAACCTTCCCCGCTCATACCAATAAATTGCTCAGCAGAAATGTTGGAAGCGATCAGCGATGCCCCGATAGCCCACCATGTCAAAGACCCTTCTGCCAGAAAATAATCATGTGAAGCTGAAACAGTTGCCTTTTTCTTACGCATATAAACCCAATAACCATAAGATGCAACAAGAATAAAATACACGAAAAAGACAACATAGTCCAGTGTGCCCAAGTTACTACTCATAATGACAGCATTAAATTTTTTATATAATATTTGCTAATATAACTAATAAATAAATCGTGAAACCTAATTTATTTTAAGATTTATTCAATTGATAATATACATCTCTCCACCGTAATTCATTCATAAAACGATACCGCTTGGTGTCTTTGCCGATCAATGTAAACTCTATACCCGCCATATCAGCAAAATCTTCCAGGTGCTCAGCTGTCAGGTTTTGAGAATAACCGGTATGATGGGCACCGCCAGCTAAAATCCAGGCAGCACAGCCGGTATTCATATCAGGATAAGGCCTCCAGAGTACGCGTGCCACAGGCAATTTCGGCAAATCATCCTGAGGCTCTAAAGCTTCCACTTCATTTACCAATAAACGGAAACGGTTGCCCATATCCATAATAGAAGCATTTAAAGCGGCGCCACCCGGAGCATTAAACACCAGCCTTACAGGATCTTCTTTACCGCCAATTCCCAACGGATGCACTTCTACCTTTGCCTTACCGCTGGCAATACTGGGACAGATCTCCAGCATGTGAGAACCTAATACCAGGGCATTATTGGGATCAAAATGATACGTATAATCCTCCATAAAGCTGTTACCACCCGGCAATCCCGCACCCATCACTTTCATAGCACGAACCAAAGCAGCGGTTTTCCAGTCGCCTTCACCGGCAAAACCATAACCGGCGGCCATCATGCGTTGAGAACCAATACCAGGCAGCTGTTTCATACCATAAAGGTCTTCAAACGTATCACTGTAGCCTTTAAAATTACCATCCTCAAGAAAATGCTTTAACCCCAGTTCAATCTTTGCTGCATCCAGTAAGGACTGATATTGAGGCCCGCGCTGATGCAGGCTTTCCATTACCTCATAGGTTTCAAAATATTCTTTCAGCAACGCCTCTGTTTCGGCGTCTGTTACCTCGTTGATCACTTTTACAAGATCGCCGATACCATGTGTATTAACGCTGTATCCAAAGCGCAGTTCAGCTTCTACTTTATCACCGTCAGTTACAGCCACATAACGCATATTATCTCCAAAGCGAACAAACCTCGCACCCTGCCAGTCATGCCATCCGGCCGCAGCCCTTGCCCACACAGCAATACGCGCTATAGCATTATCGTCTTTCCAATGTCCCACTACCACTTTGCGGCGTTTGCGCATACGGCTTACCATAAAACCAAATTCCCTGTCGCCATGTGCCGACTGGTTCGTGTTCATAAAGTCCATATCAATAGACCCCCACGGAATATCCCTGTTGTACTGTGTATGGAAATGCAATAATGGCTTATGTAAAATTTTCAACCCATTGATCCACATTTTAGCCGGAGAAAAAGTGTGCATCCAGGTAATTACGCCAATACAATCCTTACTGTGATTGGCGTCTGAACAAAACGCATAAATTTCTTCGGTAGACTTCAGCGTTCCTTTGTACACAACCGTCACCGGAATATCGGCATGATCGTTAATATAAGCAGCAATCTCCCTGGAATGCTGATCCACTTCAATGAGCGTTTGCGCTCCGTAAAGGTTCTGGCTACCTGTTGCAAACCAAACCTCCAGCTTTTTAAGATCTATCATTGAGTTTTTTATTTTGTTATCAACTATTTAAGATGACAGTTGAAAGTTGACAGATGACAGTAGTGCTGTCATCACCTATTCTCCGTCAACTAACTATATTCCCGACTGCCCGTAATAACTGTCCGGACCGTGTTTACGCTCATAATGCTTATTAATTAAAACATCCTTCAATCTTGGCGCCTGGGGATTGATCTGCTCTGTCAGCAAAGCCATTTTTGCTACCTGTTCCAGCACAGCACTGTTATGCACCGCTTTTGCTGCATGCTTTCCCCAGGTAAAAGGTGCATGGTTACCTACCAGAACCATTTCCACTTCTTTATAATCAAGTCCCTTATCATTGAAGCAGTTCATGATCTGGAACCCTGTTTCATATTCATAATTCCCTTTGATCATTTCATCGCTCATAGGAGGTGCACACGGAATATCAACTGTATTATAATCTGCATGCGTAGTTCCGAAAATAGGGATATCTCTTTGTGACTGGGCCCACGCAGTAGCATAAGTAGAGTGCGTATGCACAATTCCTCCAATATTTTCCCAGTGCTTATATAATACTGCATGGGTTTTGGTATCGGAAGAGGGATTCAATGTTCCTTCCACTGTGTTACCATCAAAGTCCACAATCACCATCTTTTCCGGTGAAAGATCATCATAAGCCACACCGCTAGGCTTAATAGCAAAAACACCCTGGCTGCGGTCAGCTTCACTTACGTTTCCAAAAGTAAACAGTACAAGCCCCAGTTTTGGTAACTGCATGTTGGCCTCATAGGCCGCTTCGCGAATGTATTTGTAGTTCATATTCTGTTATTGTGTCCATGGTCGATAGTCCATGGTCCATTGACTATCGGCTATCGACTAAATGCTTTCCTCAATAAATTTTCCAAATGCTTCATATTGCTTCATACGTTTTGCGTAATAGGCCACGTTTTCGGGGATAGGATGGTATTCAGCATCAAAACCCTGGCCCATAGCCTTCATAGCATCGTTGACACTGGGATATAAACCGGCTACAGTTGCAGCAAACATGGCAGCGCCTGCAGCACAGGTTTGCTCAGATTTATGGATCTTGATAGGCATATTCATTACATCCGCCATTACCTGCATGATATATGGAGATTTCTTAGCTACTCCCCCTACCCCGATCAATCCTTTCACCGGCACCCCTTCGCTGATAAACCTGTCAACTATTGCCCGCGCGCCAAAACAACTGGCTTCTACCAAAGCCTTAAAAATAGCAGGGGCATCGCTGCCCAGGTTCAGCCCCATAATGGCGCCTTTCATTAACTGGCTGGCATCGGGGGTACGGCGGCCGTTAAGCCAATCTACTGCCAGCTCATCTTCCTCATGCAGGGGAAGTTTAGCAGCAGCTTCCGAAAGTTCTTTTATGATCTTCGATCCAATGGTTTTTTGCAAATCTGCATCATCCAAAAACTGCAATGGCCAGGAAATTAGATGCTTAAACCATGCATAAATATCTCCAAAAGCACTTTGTCCGGCTTCCAAACCAATCATTCCGGGAATCACCGAGCCATGCACCTGTCCACAGATCCCGCGCACCAGCTTATCTCCAAACTCCTCTACGGGTACCACTAACATATCGCAGGTAGACGTGCCCATTACTTTACTTAGATAGTAAGGCTCTATCTGGCCGCCAACAGCGCCCATGTGCGCATCAAAAGCACCAATACCTACTATAACATCTGTACTCAGACCTAGTTTTTCTGCCCATTTTTCAGATAAATTTCCGGCTGCCAGGTCCGCAGTATAGGTATCAGCAGGCAGCTTTGAAGTAAAGCCTTCCAGTAGCGGGTCGAGGGAAGCGAAAAAGTCATTAGGCGGAAACCCTCCAAATGCTTCTGACCAGATACCTTTATGCCCCGCAGAGCAAACCCCGCGCTTAATATCTTTTACATCCTTTCCCCCCGTAAGAAGAAATGGCAGCCAGTCGCAATGCTCTACCCAGCTTGCTGTTGCGTTTCGCACTTTTTCATCTTCACGGAATACATGCAGCAGCTTTGCCCAGAACCATTCGCTGGAATATATGCCTCCTACATATTGCAGGTAGTTGGTATCAAATTTTGCAGCATGCCGGTTTATTTCATCCGCTTCCTTTATAGAAGTGTGGTCTTTCCATAAAACAAACATCGCATTAGGATTCTCAGCAAACTCAGCACTTAGCGCAAGCGGCGTACCCGTTGCATCTACAGCAACAGGAGTGGAACCCGTTGTGTCCACAGAAATACCTTTTACATTCCTGGCTACTTCAGGCCCGGCTTTTTCCAGGCACTCCTTAACAGTATGCACCAATCCCTCTACATAATCCAGCGGATGCTGGCGGAACTGGTTGGCAGCGGGATTACAATACAAACCTTTTTTCCAGCGCGGATATTCAAATACGGCAGCAGCAACTTCTTCCCCGTTACCTGCATTTAAAATAACCGATCTTACAGAATCAGATCCGTAATCTACTCCTATTACATAAGCGTATTGAGACATGGCAGCATAAATTTTTAAGTGCGCTAAATTAAGAAAAAAATATTAATTGTACCAATTACAATTATTTTATTTTATTTAACATTACTCCTTCGTTTGTAATGATAACCGGCTTTATCAAACCGGCTTTATCAAATTCCATTTTATCTATGCAAACTACCCTTGCATTTCCATCTTTCTCACCCAAAGGCCTGCGGTGATAAACAATATAATATTCCTCCTTTCCCGGGATTTGCAGTACAGAGTGATGCCCCGCACCGGTAGCTATAGCGGGATTTTGCTCAAGGATTTTACCAATCCTTTTAAACGGGCCCAAAGGGGAATCAGCAATAGCATAGGCAACACAATAATCAGGACCGGTCCATCCCCCTTCTGACCACATAAAATAGTATTTTCCGTTCCTGATGAACATAAACGGCCCTTCTACATACTTTTCAGGAGTAACTTCTTTAAAAACCGAGCCATCCTCAAAAGGAACAAATCCCGTAAAATCCTTTTTTAGTTTCGCAACATTGCAATGACGCCAGCCACCATAATATATATAATACTGCCCATCCTTATCTTTAAATACAAACTGGTCAATAGGTTGTGCCCCATTGTAAAATTTATCAATCAGCGGTTTTCCCAGGTAATCTTTATAAGGTCCCCAGGGTTTGTTGGAAACGCCAATGCCAATACCACCATACTCATTATTACTTTGAATGTCATTAGCTGCAAAAAACAGGAAGTATTTTTTATGTTTCTTCACAATAGCGGGAGCCCACATAGCTATCCGCGCCCACTTTACGGCGCTTGTGTCAATGATTTTTTCATGTTTTTTCCAGCTGACCAGATCCTTAGACGAAAAGGCATCGAGGAATACCTGCTTTTCGTAAGGAGCAGAATAAGTAGGAAATATCCAGAAGTTCTTTTTGAACACAGCCACTTCAGGATCGGCATACCAGCCAGGAAAAACAGGGTTACCGGGGCCCGGGGCCTGGCCGTATAACCCGGCACCAAAAATCATCCCCATAAAAATTAATATCATTCTTTTCATACGTATATATGCCTGTGCTTTTTGTAAAGGCAATAGGTACTAAGATACAGAATAGCATTTAACACAAAATCCTTGGTATCAATTTTGTTTAGACTAACTAATACTAAATCAGTTAAACTATGAAGGCGATATGGACAGGCGCTATCGGATTTGGGCTGGTTAATATACCGGTAAAGCTCTATTCAGCAACAGAAGAAAGCAACCCCGACCTGGATATGCTGGATAAAAAAGACCACAGCCGCATCCGGTTTAAAAGAGTGAATGAAAAAACAGGCAGGGAAGTGGAATGGGGAAATATTGTAAAAGGTTATGAGTATGAGGGGAAGTACGTGGTATTGGATGATAAGGATTTTGAGAAAGCCAGTCCTGAGAAATCTAAAATCCTGTCAATAGACAGCTTCGTAAAAGAAGAAGAGATCGACAGCATTTATTTTGAAACACCTTACTATTCAGAGCCGCAGAAAAACGGGGAGGCAGCTTATACCCTCTTGGTGGAAGCGCTGAAAAAGACGCAAATGGCAGGAGTAGGAACCTTTGTAATGCGCAATAAAGAAGCATTAGGAATATTAAGGCCCTACAATGACATTTTGTTATTTCAACGGATACGTTATGAAGAAGAGATCAGGAAAACATCGGAGCTTACTATTCCTAAAAGAACCGTAAAACCTGCCGAACTGAAAATGGCCGTTACCTTAATTGATCAGCTCTCAGAAAAATTTGACATTTCCGCTTATAAAAACACTTATTCTGCCAAACTGATGAAAATAATAGAGGCAAAGGCAAAAGGTAAAAAAGTGGCAGCCCCCAAACTGAGCGTGGCGCACATTAAATCAAAAGACCTCATGGAACAATTAAAAGCCAGTCTCTCACTGAAGAAGAAAGCCTCATAGAATATGCCTGCATTGTCAACATACAAAAGCAAAAGAAATTTCGGGTCTACAAGCGAGCCTGCAGGAAAAGTGAAGAAAGGCAGCAAACAGCTCCGGTTTGTGGTACAAAGACACGCAGCATCACGCCTTCATTATGATTTTCGCCTGGAAATGGAAGGGGTGCTGAAGAGCTGGGCCGTGCCCAAAGGCCCATCCCTGAACCCTGCAGATAAAAGGCTTGCTATGATGGTAGAAGATCACCCTTACGACTACCGGACGTTTGAAGGGACTATACCCGAAGGCAATTATGGCGCAGGCGAAGTGGAAATATGGGACGAGGGTATTTATGAGGCCCTGCAAAAAGATGCACATAAAAAGGAAGAAACTGTCTTATTGAATGAACTGAAAAAAGGCTCCATAAAATTTATCCTGCACGGCAAAAAGCTAAAAGGCGAATTTGCCCTTGTAAAAATGCACACAGAAGATGCCGGCAATGCCTGGCTGCTGATCAAACATAAAGACAAGTATGCTGTTACAACCAAATACGATGCAGAAAAACTCACTAACAAAACATCAAAAGTAACAAGAGTTGTTGAAGCCAAAGCAGCAAAAAAAGCTGCTGTAAAAAAAAAGCCCCTGAAGCACCAAAGCATATAAACAATCATGCGCTGAAGTATTCCGGAGAAAAAAAATTCAGGGATTTCATACACCCTATGCTGGCCAGCCTTAGTAGTCAGCCTTTCAACGATCCTGACTGGATCTTTGAAATAAAATGGGATGGCTACCGTGCTATAGCTGAAACAGGAAGTCATTTCAGGTTATATTCCAGGAACGGATTATCCTTTTCAGAAAAATTTCCTCCTGTGGCAACAGCTTTGCAAAACCAGGAACATGATATGATACTGGATGGTGAAATTGTGGCCTACAACGAAAACAACCTGCCTGATTTTCAGACCCTGCAACATTTTGGAGAAAATCCTGATACACCATTAGTGTACCAGGTATTTGATCTGCTTTATCTGAACGGGCATAGCACTACCTCGTTATCAACAATCGAACGTAAAGAGCTTTTAAAAGAAGCATTGGCAGAAAATGATTTTGTAAAATATTGTGAGCATGTAGAACAAAGGGGCGTTGATTTTTTTAATGCTGCTAAAGAAAATAATCTTGAAGGTATCATTGCCAAGCGTGCTACAGCGCCTTATTCAGTTGGCAAACGCAGTGGCGACTGGCTTAAAATAAAACATCACAATACCGAAGAAGCTGTTATTGCAGGTTTCACTGCACCACGTGGATCACGTAAAAAATTCGGTGCGCTGATACTGGGGCGGTATAAAGATAAAAAGCTGGTGTATGCGGGGCACACAGGAACTGGTTTTGACCAGCAGTCGCTAACAAAAGTGTATGACCAGTTACAGCCACTCATTACCAAAAAGTCGCCATTTGATATAACGCCTAAAACAAATACACCGGCTACCTGGGTTCGGCCCGAACTGGTTTGCAATATAAAGTTCAGTGAACTGACAAAGGAACATATTTTCCGCCACCCTGTATTTATGGGATTACGTATAGATAAACCAGCCAAAGAAGTAACTATTCCTAAAAATGAAAAAACGATGGCAACAATTAAAAAGGCAGAAGGCAAAAAGCCTGAAGCAAAAAGCAGGACAGCTAAACATGCCAATAACCTGGAAGACAATCGCACGGTAAAGACCGGGACAAAAGAAGTAAAGCTCACCAACCAAAACAAAATGTACTGGCCGGACGAAGGGTACACCAAAGGCAACCTGGTTAACTATTATGAAAAAATGCACCCCTATATTCTTCCGTATTTAAAAAACAGGCCGGAAAGCCTGAACCGCTTTCCCAATGGAATTAAGGGCAGCAGCTTCTATCATAAAGATGCCGGTGATACAGCACCGGATTGGGTTGAATCTGTTGAAATATATTCTGAAAGCACACAAAAAAATGTGGATTATATTATCTGCAACGACAAAGCAACACTTATATACCTGGCTATCCTGGTCTGCATTGAAATGTATCCCTTGAATAGTACTGTCAACAAATTGGAGTATCCTACCTATATGATCATTGATATTGACCCATCTGGGAAAAACACATTTGACCAGGTAATAGACACCGCCCTGGCCACCAAACAGGTGCTGGATGAATGTGGGGCAACCTCCTATTGCAAAACATCCGGTGCATCCGGGCTGCATGTATTTGTGCCTATGGGCAACAAATATGATTATGAGCAGGTTAAAACCTTTGCACATTTAACTGCTATGAAGATCACAGAATTATTGCCAGACATTACTACCCTGGAGCGCAATCTTAAAAAACGGGGCAACAGAAAAATATATGTGGATTATCTGCAAAACCGGAAAGGGCAAACCATTGCCAGCGCTTACAGCGTGCGGCCTAAAAAGGGCGCTACAGTATCCGCCCCACTGGACTGGAAGGAAGTAAAAAAAGGCCTGCACCCGTCACAGTTTGATATTAACACGGTCCCTAAGCGTGTAACCAGGCTGGGGGATATTTTTAAACCTGTGCTGGGAAAAGGCATTGATATTATGAAATGTTTGAAGAAGATGGAGGAGTAGTCCATAGTCCATGGACCATCGTCTATGGACTATCGGTCAAATGACTAAATGATGGTATATTTGCCGCCTTTTAAGAAAATACACAATGAAGTTTCACGACGAAATAATGAGAAGGCGTACGTTCGCCATCATCAGTCACCCGGATGCAGGTAAAACTACACTGACGGAAAAATTCCTGCTTTTTGGAGGCGCCATACAGGTAGCAGGCGCTGTAAAAAGCAATAAAATAAAGAAGTCTGCCACATCAGATTTTATGGAAATTGAGCGCCAGCGTGGTATCTCCGTGGCCACTTCGGTAATGAGCTTCGAGTACAATGGCATTTTGATCAACCTGCTGGATACACCCGGTCACAAAGACTTTGCTGAAGATACCTACCGTACGCTTACAGCGGTGGACAGTGTAATACTGGTAGTAGACAGCGTAAACGGTGTGGAAGACCAAACCCGCCGCCTGATGGAAGTGTGCCGTATGCGTGATACGCCGGTGATTGTGTTCATTAATAAAATGGACCGTGATGGTAAAAACCGCTTCGACCTGCTGGAAGAGATAGAAAAAGAGCTGAGCATTCAGCTGCACCCTATGACCTGGCCTATTAATAGCGGTAAAGACTTTAAAGGGGTTTACAATCTGCATGATAAAAACTTACGCCTGTTTGCAGCTAACACTAAAGCTGATGATGAAGATGCCATTGCTATCAGCGATATCAATGATTCGGTTCTGGATGAAAAATTAGGAGCGGCTGACGCTGCCATTTTACGTGAAGATGTGGAATTGGTTGATGGCGTGAATGGCGAGCTGAACGCAGATGATTATTTAAAAGCAAAAGTATCTCCGGTGTTCTTTGGAAGCGCCATTAATAACTTTGGCGTGAAGGAAATGCTGGATACTTTTATCCGTATTGCCCCTACCCCGCAAAGTCGTGAAACGAATGCACGTAAAGTAGATGTGGAAGAGCCAAAGTTAAGCGGTTTCGTATTTAAAATACATGCCAACCTTGATCCTAAGCACCGCGACCGCATCGCATTTTTCCGTGTGTGCAGCGGCAGGTTTGAGCGTAATAAATATTTTCACCATGTAAGGCTGGATAAGGAGGTGCGCTTCAGCAATCCTTACTCATTTATGGCGCGTGATAAAAGTGTGATCGAAGATGCTTATGCCGGCGATGTGGTTGGTTTGTTTGACACGGGCAATTTTAAGATCGGAGATACCCTTACAGAAGGCGAAGATTTTTATTTTACAGGCATTCCTTCTTTTTCACCAGAGATATTTAAAGAAGTAATTAATAAGGACCCTATGAAGACCAAGCAGTTGGAAAAGGGCTTATTACAATTAACAGATGAAGGCGTAGCGCAATTGTTTACACAATTTGGCGGTACCAAAAAAATTATAGGCTGTGTGGGTGAGCTGCAGTTTGAGGTAATACAATACCGCTTATTACATGAATATGGAGCTTCTGTTGAGTTCCGTGCATTACCATTTTATAAAGCCTGCTGGGTCACCAGTAAGGATGCTAAAAAATTAGATGACTTTACAAAATTTAAGCTGGCTAACACCGGCGAAGACAAAGACGGGCACCCGGTGTACCTGGCTCAAAGCGAATGGTTCCTGAATACCGAGATCAGCAATAACCCTGATATTGAGTTTCATTTTACAAGCGAGATACATAAGTAGTCCGGAAGTTGGAAAGTCCGGGGTCCGAAAGATATGTCCTGACAGTTCAAAGTGGTTGAAAAGCTATCGTTGTCCCGAGGCATCAATTTTTGGTGCAAAATCAATGAAACGATAACCTATCCTTAATCGTCTTTTCAACTGGAATCCCAGGTTACCGGGATGGAGGGAAAAATCTCGACGTGAAGTTGCCTTTTGTATAAAGCATTATAGGCGGTACAATAAGTTTCAGGTTCACATTGAGACCCCACCCTACAGTCAGTAGAACTATGGGCTATCAGTATATTACAAAATATATCATTGGCAGTCCGGAAGTCGGAGGTCGGAAGAAAACGCTTGCACAGTCAACAATCTCACCTTTCCCTTCGGGGAATTTTGAGTTCCACATTTCGGAACACTATGCAGGGGCCACAAGGTCCGGAAGTCCGAAGTCCGGAAGTCGTAAAGACAAGTGCTGAGAGTTGAAAGTGGTTGAAATATCAGTTATTTCCAACTGAAGTGGGTCTGGAAATGGGAAATGGCCGGAGTTAGTAAGAAAGCCATCTTCCTTCGTACTTTCATTCATTTTCATACTTTTAGTGACTAAAATCACCAAAAGTTATTACCAAAGAGAACTTCAGGGCTTTTACAGGACCCGGATAATGATACAAAATCTTCGATGCAGCTTTTTCATGTCTTTTTGTTGCGGGCATTTTTACAAATGGCATTAATTGCTTAAAAATATTCTCCGCAATTAATATTTCGCAGCTATGCCCGTGTAATTATGCGGCGTAATTTTCTTTAGCTCTGCCTTTATTGCAGCAGGTACTTTCAAAGACCCAATAAATTTATGTAAGGATTGTTTGGTAATGCCTTCTTTGCCCCTTGTCAAATCTTTCAAAGCCTCATACGGGTTAGGATATTTTTCCCTGCGCAGAATGGTTTGAATAGCCTCTGCAACTACGGCCCAGTTACCTTCCAGGTCTGCTTTTAAAGCCGCTTCGTTCAGCACCAGTTTACCTAACCCCTTTTCTATGCTTTTAATAGCAATAATAGTGTGGGCAACAGGTACGCCAATATTGCGCAGCACGGTACTGTCTGTTAAATCCCTTTGAAGACGACTCACAGGCAATTTAGCCGAAAGATGCTCCAGCAGGGAGTTGGCTATACCCAGGTTGCCTTCTGCATTCTCAAAGTCAATAGGATTTACTTTATGCGGCATAGCCGATGAACCTACTTCTCCGGCTTTGGTTTGCTGCTTAAAGTATTCCATGCTGATATAGGTCCAGATATCACGGCACAGATCCAGCAATATGGTATTGATCCGTTTTATACAATCGAAGTGCGCCGCCAGGTTATCGTAATGTTCTATTTGCGTGGTAAACTGCATCCTTTGCAATCCCAGCACTTCTTCTACGAAATAGTTCCCGAATTTTATCCAGTCTGTTTTTGGATAAGCAACATGATGCGCATTAAAATTACCGGTAGCACCACCAAATTTAGCAGATACAGGGATATAAGAAAACAATTGAACCTGGTTTTCGATCCTTTCTACAAATACCATTATCTCCTTACCCAATCTTGTTGGAGAAGCCGGCTGGCCGTGCGTTTTGGCCAGCATAGGTATTTCTTTCCATTGCCGGGCCAGCTCGTGTAAATGATTTTGCAGGTTCAGATAAGCGGGTAACAATTCAAACTCCAAACTATGCTTCCAAAGTAAAGGAATGGCTGTGTTATTAATATCCTGCGAGGTAAGTCCAAAATGGATCCATTCTTTGGCGTCTTTGGCGTCTGTTTTATCTAATTCACTTTTCAGGAAATACTCTACCGCTTTTACATCATGATTTGTGGTTTTTTCAATCTCCTTTATGGCTTCAGCATTTTCCACGCTGAAGTGTTCTATTACATTGCGTAAATGTTTTTTTGCAGAGGCCGTCAGCTTTAAAAACTTTTTATCAGACAATAAAAACAGGTATTCGATCTCTACAATTACCCTGTATTTGATAAGGGCATATTCACTGAAATATTCCTGCAGGTTTTGTACCTGTTTGCTGTAGCGGCCGTCTATAGGCGAAATTGCTGTTAAAGACATTTTTATTTAGTTGATAGTTCATGGTTGATGGTTCATGGAAGAACAAATCCAACCTATTACATAGATTCTCTGAGTTTGGTTATCATTTTACATAACAATTCATACTCGTTATAATACTTTTTAAACGATTCTTCGGTAATATAAGTTCTCATTTTTGACAGAAAAAGACAGGCCACAACCTCTATTGATGATTCTAAGTGCAATATTTAAAAACCTCTTAAACTCTGGCACGGATTGCCCTGTGCTTCCCTCTGCAATATTCAATACAACAGAATCCGCCGCCCGTTTTATTTGAGAAGCAAGGTTAAAACGCTCTTCCACGGAAAACTGCCTTGCCAGCAAATCTATCTCGTTTGACAATTCCGCGGTTTTATGCCACACCTTCAAATCTTCAAATCTAAACGCCATAGTTGAGAGTTAATAGTTCATTGCTTATAGTTCATAGCCTGTTCTGTGCGAACCATGAACCATGAACCATGAACTAAAAAGCTATCTTCGCAAAAATAAGCATTACAAGTGGAAGAAAAGATAAGAGTAGGCATTGTTAGTTATTTAAACACACGACCGCTGATCTATGGCCTGGAACGGCTCTCGATAAAAGATAAGATAGCGCTGATAGAAGAACATCCCGCCTTATTGGCAGACAAGCTCAAAAACGGAGAGATTGACCTGGGGTTAGTGCCTGTGGCTGTAATCCCAAAGCTACCTCAGAGCTATATCAACGGGAATTATTGCATAGGATCGGTTGGTGATGTGGCCTCTGTAGCGCTCTTTAGTGAAGCGCCGGTTGAACATATCCGGAAAATATATCTTGATTACCAGAGCCGCTCATCGGTGCAACTCCTGCAATGGCTGATAAAGCATCACTGGAAAACAGATCCTGAATATATTACCGCTAATGACGAAAGCTACATAAAAGAAATAAAGGGTGATACAGCAGCCCTGATCATCGGAGACAGGGCATTAAAACAGCGGCAACACTCGAAATATATTTACGACCTGGCCGGCGAATGGAAAGCAGCCACCGGCCTGCCTTTTGTATTTGCGGCCTGGGTAAGCACACGGGAACTGCCTGGCGGGTTTATTAAAGAATTTGATGAAGCCAATGGATATGGGTTACAGCATATAGATGAAATAGCCGCCGAGCATGATAATGGTATTTATGATTTAAAGAAATATTTTTCGCATAATCTCAGCTATGAGCTGGACGAAGAGAAAAGAAAAGGGCTGGAGCTGTTTTTGAACAGTATTATGCAATAATGCATTTGTCTGAATCCGGAATATGATCCTTTATCTCATATATTTCACATCAAAATAACCAGAGTCTTTTCCACCGGTTAAATTCAGCCACTTTCCTGAAACAAGTGTGCGTTTCTTTCGGTCATATACCCGTCAGTCTTTGCTCTACACCAATATTGTGATAAATCCCATAAAGTGTCTTTATCGTACCGGAAAAAATTGAATCATTGGTCAGGGACCAGGTTCCTATTGCAAAATGTTTTACGCCTAATGCTAACCCCTCTGTTGTAATAACGCCATCCGGCTTGATATAAAAAGTCCATTTATCGGGGACCTTATTTAAAATAAAACTGGCATACTCTCCTTCCCTAAAACCAGCTATAGGAAGATCGGGGGGCTACAGTTTTGTCTTTTTTACAACCAACAACAAATAAGAATAGCAGTCCAACAACAAGCGCTATACCTGGCTTAATAAATATAACGCTCATATTGCAAATACAAGTAGCAGGATAACCTCTCAATGATTTTCAAAATATTAACTGTAAAGGTATTAAAAACTATCAACAAAGGCTATTTTTGCGGGAAGCTACAAATTAGTGCATAAATGAAAGTTGTAATATTTGCCGGTGGATTGGGAACCCGCCTGTCCGAAGAAACCGATGTGCGGCCTAAGCCCATGGTGGAAATTGGCGGCAAACCTATTATTTGGCATATTATGAAGATATACAGCCATTATGGGTTTAACGATTTTGTGGTGTGCCTGGGATATAAGGGATACGTAATAAAGGAGTATTTCATGAATTACTTTTTGCACAATACAGATCTGACAATTGATATAAAGAATAATAAAGTAGCCTATCATGCCAGCAAAAACGAAGATTTCAAGATAACATTGGTAGACACAGGAACCGATACTAAAACCGCCGGCCGTTTGCAAAGGGTTAAAAAGTACATTGGAGATGAAGATTTTATGTTAACCTATGGCGATGGTGTAAGTGACATAAACATTAATGAGCTATTGGCCTTTCATCAAAAAGGAGGAAAAATTGCAACAGTAACAGCTATACAAATGGACTCCCGTTTTGGGGGTATGGATATAGATGCATCGGGGGATGTATCTTCCTTTAAAGAGAAGGCAAAGGACGAAAGTAAATGGATCAATGGTGGTTTTTTTGTATTAAAATCCGAAGTTTTCAATTACCTCGAAGAAGACATGACGGATATGATGTGGGAAGATGCCCCGTTAGAGCAGCTTGCAGCCGATGGCCAACTGCAGGCATTCCGGCACAGAGGGTTCTGGAAACCCATGGATGCGCTCAGGGATAAAATAGAACTGGAACAATTGTGGCAAACTGGTAAAGCAAAGTGGAAACTGTGGTAAATAAAGAACAATTACAGCGGGCATTTGCCGGTAAAAAGATTTTTATCACCGGTCATACAGGATTTAAAGGCACTTGGCTAAGTCTGATCTTAAACCTGCTTGGAGCAGAAATAAAGGGTTACGCACTTGCCCCGGAAGGTGAACAATCTATTTATAGTATAACGCAGCCATTAACCGGTGATCGATCTGTAATTGCGGACATACGGGATAAAAGCCGTTTGACACAGGAAATTGATGATTTCAATCCTGACTATATCTTTCACCTGGCCGCGCAGCCTTTGGTACGCCGCAGTTATGAGATTCCTGCCGAAACATTTGAAGTGAATGCCATAGGCACTGCCAACCTTTTGGAGGCTTTGATCAGCATCGGCAAAAAATGCACTACTGTTGTTGTTACCACAGATAAAGTGTATGAGAACAAAGAACAGGATATTTTATACAAAGAGGAGGACCGTTTAGGAGGATATGATCCATACAGCGCCAGCAAAGCATGTACAGAAATAGTGATTGATTCTTTCAGAAATTCTTTTTTTAATACCGCCAATTATCAAAAGCATCAAAAAGCCATTGCCAGTGTAAGAGCAGGTAATGTAATAGGAGGAGGCGATTTTAGCAGGGACAGGATTATTCCTGATATTGTACAGGCATTACAGGCTAACAGAACCATTGAGGTAAGAAACCCCTACGCCGTAAGGCCCTGGCAGCACGTATTGGAACCGTTGATGGGCTACCTGCTGCTGGCTATGAAGCTGGATGAAGATATTCAATATTCCGGAGCCTATAATTTCGGTCCCAGGCCGCAGGATCATCTGCAGGTAAAAGACCTGGTAACACATGCGGTTCAATCATGGGGCAGTGGCGAATGGGCGGATATATCCGGCAATGCGCAGCCTCACGAGGCCACTTTGCTAAAGCTGGATATTGGAAAAGCGCTACAGGTTTTACAGTGGCAGCCTAAATTAGAGGCTGCTGAGGCCATTAGCTGGACCATTGATTGGTATAAAAGCGCCGCTATTGATGCATCTTCTTACACACAAAAACAAATAGAAACCTATTTAGCACTATGACCTTTGAGCCCACACCTTTACAAGGGAGCTATATCGTTACCTTATTACCCAAAGGTGATAACAGGGGTTGGTTTATGCGCAGCTTCTGCAAAAAGGAATTCGGCGCTATCGGGCATATAAAAGAATGGGTACAGATGAACCATTCTTTTACAGCAACAAAAGGTACTATAAGAGGCATGCATTTCCAGGAGGCGCCGTACCAGGAAATCAAAATGGTAAGGTGCATAGCAGGCAGTGTATTTGATGTGATCGTTGACATAAGAGCACAATCTCCTACTTACCTGCACTGGTTTGGCACAGAACTCTCCGCAGCTAATAAACAAATGTTATACATACCCGAAGGCTTCGCACATGGATTTCAAACATTAACTGATAATGCAGAGCTGCTTTACCATCATAGCGCTTTTTATGAGCCGGGGCATGAGTCGGGCATTTTGTATAACGATCCTAAAATAAATATACGGTGGCCACTACCTGTAGCAGAGATTTCTGAACGGGATAAAAAACATCAGCCACTTTAATGAATATAAATTGTATCCATGAATTGCAGATTTTGTAATACAACGCTTGAAGATGTTTTTATTGATTTAGGTAACTCACCGGCCTCAAATTCTTTTTTAACTGAACAGCAGCTAAATGAGCCTGAAACTTTTTATCCTTTAAAAGTTTACACCTGTAAAAAATGTTTTTTGGTACAGGTAGATGAGTATAAAAAATCTGATGCCATATTCAATAACCAATACGTTTATTTTTCATCTTATTCAACCAGCTGGCTGGCACATGCTAAAAAGTACACAGATGATATGCAGCAGCGTTTCGGGCTGGACGAAAAATCCTTTGTGGTGGAAGTAGCCAGTAATGATGGGTACCTCCTTCAGTATTTTAAAGAAAAGAACATACCGGTTTTAGGGATTGAGCCTACAGCTAATACGGCGGAAGCGGCAGCTCAGAAAGGCATTGAAAGTGTAGTGGATTTTTTTGGGGTAAGGCTGGCAAGAGAACTATCTGCAAAAGGCATACAGGCCGACCTCCTGTTAGGCAACAATGTACTGGCGCATGTGCCGGATATTGTAGATTTTGTGGGAGGAATGAAAATATTGCTGAGAAAAGGCGGTATGATTACTATGGAATTCCCTCATCTGCTGCAACTCTTGCAGAATAACCAATTCGATACTATTTACCATGAACATTTTTCCTACCTCTCTTTTTATACGGTAAAGCAGATTTTTGAATCGCAGGGGCTGGAAATGTTTGATGTTGAAGAGCTGTCTACTCACGGAGGCTCTTTAAGAATTTATGCAAAGCATAAGGATGACACAGCTCATACTATTACAGCACATGTACAAAATATGCTGGATAAAGAAGCAGAGGCCGGGCTTACCCATACAGAGACTTACAAAGGCTTCCAGCAAAAGGCATTACATATAAAGCTGGAGCTGCTTGGTTTTTTAATAGAGCAGAAACGAGCTGGTAAAAAAGTAGCCGCATATGGTGCAGCCGCTAAAGGCAATACCTTATTGAATTTTTGCGGCGTGAAGAATGATCTGATCAGCTTTGTTGTGGATGCCAATCCGCATAAGCAAAACAAGTATTTACCCGCCAGCCATATACCTGTATTGAATGAGGCGGCTTTAAAATCCGCAAAGCCTGATTATGTGATCATCCTGCCCTGGAACTTAAAAGAGGAGATCGTGAATCAGCTTGAATATATTAAAGATTGGAGTGGAAAATTTGTAGCAGCTATTCCCAACCTTCAAATCATAGGATAAAGCCATGAAGGTATTAGTTACAGGAGCAACCGGCTTTATTGGCAGCTATGTGGTAATGGAATTACTGCAAAAAGGGCATACTGTAATCGCTACATCATTAAACAAAGAAAAAGCGCGGCAAAAGTCATGGTTTGCGCAAACGCAATACATCCCTTTTGATATTAAAATGATCAGTGAGGTAGATGACCTCTTCGGATATTTTAACCAGCCCAATTGTGTCATTCATCTTGCATGGGAGGGACTGCCCAATTACAGGTCGGAGCATCATTTAAAAAACAATCTTCCGCTGCACCAGCAATTCATTGAAAAACTGGTACGCGGAGGTACGCAGAATATAAATGTAACCGGCACCTGCTTTGAGTATGGCATGCAGGAAGGTTGCCTTAGGGAAGACATGCCCGCTGTGCCTGAGAACAATTATGCAAAAGCAAAAAACGGGTTGAGGATTTTTATCGAAGACCTTCAAAAGCAGTTTCCTTGTTCGTTTAAATGGCTACGGCTCTTTTATATGTATGGAGAGGGTCAGGCGGCCAATTCATTAATACCCCAATTGGAAGCAGCTTTGCAAAGAGGCGATGAGACATTTAATATGAGCGGTGGTGAGCAAACCCGGGATTTTATGCATGTAACAGAAGTTGCGGAAAATATCGTAAAGATCGCCTTACAGGACCGGGTAACCGGCATTATAAACATCGCTACCAACCGGCCCATAACTGTAAAACAGTTTGTTTCAGACTATATCCTGTCGAAGAATAAAACAATTCAGCTAAATTTGGGCGTTTACCCCTATCCCGATTTTGAGCCGATGCATTTTTGGGGTAACAACGAAAAATTAAAATCAATACAATAATAATTCAATGAGTAACCCGGTACAGGAATTTGTTCAGGAATGCAAGAACAGAGTAAGCAGCTATGAAAACAATGAGGAATTACAAAATGCGGCAGCTAAATTTAATACCGCTTCCAATAAAGCCCAGTATTCTTATAATTTTAAATGGATGGGGCGTCCGATCATCCAGTATCCGCAGGATATGATTGCTATGCAGGAGCTTATTTGGGACATACAACCCGACCTGATCATTGAAACCGGGATTGCCCATGGAGGTTCTCTTATATTTTACGCCTCTTTGCTGGAACTTATCGGAAAGGGAGAAGTACTGGGAATTGACATTGACATCCGGGAGCACAACCGAATTGAGATTGAAAAACATCCCATGTTCAAACGTATTAAAATGATCCAGGGCTCCTCAATCGATCCGCAAACCGTGGAACAGGTAAAAGCAGCCGCAGCCGGAAAAGAAAAGATAGTAGTAGTGCTGGACTCTAATCATACGCACGAACATGTACTGGAAGAATTGCGCTACTACGCGCCGCTGGTTTCAGTGGGATCCTATATTGTGGTGTTTGACACGATCGTTGAAAACCTGCCCGACAATTATATTCCCGGTATGAAGCGCCCCTGGGGCATAGGCGATAACCCGATGACAGCCGTAGACGCGTTTCTCAAAGAAAATGACCAGTTTGAGATCAATAAAGACATTGACAATAAAATACTGATCAGTGTAGCGCCAGGAGGCTACCTGAAAAGAACAAAATAAGCTGTTGCTGATGGAACAACCTTTAATAAGTTTTTGTATGAGCACCTATAAGAGAGGTGAGACCCTAACAAAAACATTAAGAAGTATTCAACTACAGACATTTGCCAACTTTGAAGTCATTATTACAGATAATGATGAAGAGCAAAGCGGGAAACCCTTTGTAGCTGTGCTTAATGATCCACGCTTCAAATACTTTCCTAACAATCAAAATATGGGGATGAAGCCTAGTTTTAACAGAGCATTAAGTCTTGCCTCAGGTAAATTTATTGTGATGATTGCAGATGATGATCCGGTTTACCCCTTTATGCTCGAAACACTTGTCAGACTCAAAGATGAGTATCCAGGTTACGGTATGTATATGGGAGGATGCGATTGGTTTTGTGAAGCACACGAAATAGCCCGATTATATAAAATGAAAGTTGGAACAAACTCCTGCTTATCCAACAATATGGACCTGAGCGAAATAAAAGTTTACAGTTCCAGCTCCTTTTTAAAAATCCTTTTCACTTTTGGATTGTTTACTCACTTTTTATGGTCCACATGTATCGTGAAAAAAGAGCTTCTTTTGAAAATGGGCGGCGTTCCTGATTATGGCACGGCATTTCTTGGAGATTATGCCTACATGAGTATTTCATGTATGGATCAGGGTTGCGTTATCATCAATAAATCACTAGGTCAACAAACATTACATAAAGAAAATTTCGGACGAACACAAAATGAGCAGCTGCCGGTTCTTATGAGAAACTTTATCCCCTTTTTAAGTGACAGATTGAACAGTGTAAGCGATTGGCCAGAAATCAAAGTTTATATAACCAGATTTCTTGGATCCTGGATTACAGGGCATATGGCGTTTCTTTATCACTATAACAAAGAAAATTCAATTGCAGATCAGTCTTTTTATTCAATGGAAAAAGAGGTTTTAAAATATCCCGAAGTAAAACCTTTTTTAAAAAAATACCACATTAAAAAACGGTTCCCCCAACTACACGACAATATTGTACTTTTAAAGGCTTTATTTAGAAAAAAAACATAGATTGCAACAATACACCATTATACTACCGGTAAAAAACGGAAGCAATCACATTCAAGAATGCATTGTCAGCATTTTAAATCAAACTATTCCGGATTTTGAATTAATTATACTGGAAAACCAGAGTACCGACAATACATTAGAAATTATACACTCATTTAATGACTCAAGAATAAAAATTATTCCTTCTGAAAAGTCGTTAAGTATTGAAGATAACTGGGCGCGGATTACAAGAATCCCAAAAAAGGAATTTATAACCCTCATCGGGCACGACGACGTTTTAGAAAAGAATTATTTGGAAACCATGAGTCAATTAATCAGCAGGTTTCCGGATGCTACTCTTTTCCAAACACATTTCAGGTACATTAATGCAAATGGCAAAGAACTTAAAAAGTGCAAACCTATGCCTGAAAAAATATTCCCTGCCGAAGTCATATCCATGTTCATGACCGATAAAATAAGTCTTATGGGTACAGGGTTTATGATGCGATCAGCTCACTATGACAAAAGTGGAGGAATTCCTCCTTATCCCAAACTACTTTTTGCTGATATGGAACTATTTATAAAGTTATCCTTATTAGGTTACATGGCAGTAGCTTCAGAAGAATGTTTTTCCTATAGAATTCATGCTTCTGCTACTACATCTGTTTCTTCTGATAAAGCATTTGTTGAAGGATTCGGGAACCTTGTGTCCTTTTTGGAATCTTTAAAGAAAATAAGCCCAGAAATAGATAATATCGTTAGCCATAATGCAGATTTTATACTTCGTACCTACTGTCAGGGTATCTCTCACAAAATATTAAAAACGCCAAAATCCAATCGAGAAACACCTTCGGTCGGTCAGATCATTGAACAATTCCGTATTTATGGCAAACGTTTAAAAGGTAATGATCTTTTTAATCCTCTTTCCTATAGAAAAATACGCCTGGGAAAAGTCATTGACGAAACCCCCCTTTATTACCATCTTTTCCAGTTATTGAAAAAAATTTATAAAAAACCAATATTTTCATAGCCTATTTCTGTGTAAATGTGCTACTCCATCATTATAGTTAATTATAAAACCCCACAACTCGTTATAGATTGTGTCAGTTCCATATATAAAGACGTAGTGGCAAATAACATAGAAATCATTGTGGTGGACAATGATTCAAACGACAACAGTAAAGATGTTATTTTATCAGCCTACCCAAACATCAGGTGGATTGAAATGAATTATAACAGTGGCTTTGCAAGAGCCAACAATGCAGGTATAAGAGCTGCTCAGGGGAACATTGTTTTGTTGCTCAACTCCGATACTCTAAACGAAGACGGAGCAATCGGTAAATGTTTTACCCGGTTTGAAAACGATGACTGTATCGCCGCCGGTGTTCAGTTACTAAACGCAGACAGAACGCCACAAATATCCGGCAACTATGTACTAACCGGCGGACTCAATTATCTTATGGCATTGCCGTATATAGGCAGATTGATAAGAAAAGCCGGGTTACTCTTCGGAGTAAAAAAAACCAATATTGCTAATGCCACGACAACCGCCGATGTGGATTGGATAAATGGCGCCTTTTTGATGGTAAAAAAATCAGCGATAGAGAATGCAGGATATTTAGATGAAGATTTCTTTCTTTACTCTGAAGAAGCCGAATGGTGCAGCCGGTTAAAACGGGTTGGTAAACTTCGTATTTACGGAGACCTGCACGTGGTGCATTTAGAAGGTGGAAGCTCGGGTGATGCCTACAACTCTAAAACAAAAGGTTATCAAAATTTATCCGACAAAAAAGGTTACCAGATCATGCTCTCCAACTTTGTAAGATTTAGAAAAGAGTTCGGCTCATTCTGGTACCTGTTTCATTTGCTGATCAACATAATAACTATTGTAATAGCCTTTGTTACAGTCGTTATAAAAACACTGCTGCTCAGACCAGATATAAGATCTGCGTGGAAAAACTGGCGGGGATATGCCGCTAATATAATACGCTCCTTACAATATTTTTTTACTATACTATCAAACAAACCTCATTTTTACAAAATATTATAGTGCATTAATCTTGCTTACAGCCTTCCCTGCAATATTATCCCAGCTGAAATGCTCAAAAAACGCCTGAGGTATCTCTTCTTTTGGTAAACGCAATTGCTGAACAATAGCATTGGCAAAACCGCTGCTATCACCATCGGGAATGACCGCTAAGCAATTTCCTGCTACTGCTGCGGGGATTCCATAGGCACCAGCTTTAAAGGAAACAGCAGAAGTATTAGCTCCCAAAGCCTCTACCAGCTTGGTTTTAATACCGCCGCCGTCCGTAACAGGATTAATAAAAAGATCCGCTGCTTTAAAATACAGATCTATATCTTCCACAAAACCTTTATAAATAATGTGCTGCTCTTTGTAAGCTTTTAGCTCATCGTAGCGCTCCGGCAATCGTAAACCACAAATAACAATCCTGTAAGAAAATGAACAGGCTTTGAGCAATTCAGGATTGATCTCATTCAGTATCCTGTCAAGCGCGTCCCTGTTTGGTGCATAGTCAAGCGTACCATTAAAAAGAATGAGCTTCGTATCTGCCGGCAAGTCTAACTCTTTGCAAACCGATTGCCGGCATTGTTCTTTATCGGTTAGCGCAGGAGCTTGTGTTGCCTCAATACCATAAGTAATGACCGCGCATTTACCGGCATTTAACTTATATTCCTTTATAGCGTACTCCCGGTCTTCTTCCGTAATAAAAAAATTAAAATCGGCTGTTTGATGCGCAAATTTTTCATAGCGATACATAATGGGCCACCACCATTTACCCATCGACTTAAACCTGGCAGCTTCAATATTATGTGAATGAAAGATCAGCTTTAGACCGCCATATTTTTTTAACAGGTACCCTAACCAGGCATAATAAGGATGCTCTATAATAACATGTTTGATCCCTCTTGTTTTACAGGCTTTTTTTATTTTATTAAAGATAGAAAAATCAGCATAACGAGATTTTTCCCCAGTGCTGCCCAAAACATCTATAAAATCAATACCCTCTTCTTTACCAGTATTTTCAGAAACAGTAAAACAGGTTACGGGCGCATATCTGGCTACATGCTTTAAAAAATAATAAATACCCTTCTCCCCTCCCTTTATGGCAGGGATTATTTTGTAGGGTACTATGGATGCAATGTTGCTCAAGAACAAATAACAGATGACAGTTGACCGTAGCGGCAAAGCCATCCACATTATTAATTATTAATTATTAATTGTTAATTACTAATTGCTAACTTCTTTTTATCCACCCACCATTGCATCAGGAATCCACCCACTACTATAACGATCAGCAGCCATGAGCTGAGATAAGAAATTGTCACTCCCTTTTTTACTGTTTCCGGCTCAAAAACAAGCTTTATAGTATGCTGCCCCTGCGGAATAAGTAAGCCCCGCATAAAATAGTTGGCTTTAACAATATTGGTTTTCTTTCCATCGATATAAGCATTCCACCCGGCAGGATAATACACTTCGCTGAAAACGGCAAATCCGCCGGTGGAAGTGCTGGCCGTATATTCTATTTCGTCATTCGTGTACTTCACCAGTTTTATGACAGAAGAAGAATCTGCTGTTGTATTGCCTGCATTTTCCAGGAAAGACCTTTGCACCACAGCAGTATCTTTTAAATTGATATTTCCAATAAGCTGCAGTTCTTCCACTTCATTTGCAACCGGCTTCACCGCTTTTACAAACCAGGCGGCTCCATAAGCATTGGGATTAGGAATAATATGCTGCTGCCCGTTTTGATCGGTGTTAATAATATACCGTACATCAAGCGCGTTCAGGATCTGCTCATTGGGAGCTCCTGTAAAGTACCTTTCTATAATATCCTGGTATATCCGAAGCTTCACAGCCGAATATCCTAATGCCGAACGATGAAAATAAGAAACCCTGTTACTGTTCAGCCCCGCCACGTCGTACACCCTGAAATGCGGGTCTTTATCCTTTAAAATTTCCAAGTCAATTGGAGTGGGTGCCTCAATCTGGCTGGCTATTTCATCTTTAGCAATATAATGGTCATCGCTGAAATATTGTTTGTCTACCACCCAAAGATCTATAATACTGATCGCCGCAAAAGCTATTACTGCTATTGCCGGCCTGATCATATTCTTTAATACGGCATAAACAACACCCAATACGATCAACATAAATAAAACAGCTCTAAGTACCTGACCGCCAAACGCTGCCTGCCTGTCGGCCTTCATTCCGGCTACTATAGCACGGTTAAAGGTATCCCCTCCATTGGGATCAAGTTGCATCTGCATTATCTGCTCATCAAATCCCGAAACGTAACTCTGACCGATGTATAATAAAGCCAGCACCGCAGCAATACCGCCCAGCGTGTACAATATTTTTTTAAAATTAGCTTGTAAAAACTCCTGGGCATTTTTTGAAAAAAATAATGTATAAACTGTGATCACGGCCATTAACGGCATAGTAAAGCCAGCTATTACCAAAGCCATGGAAGGTGCACGAAATTTATTGTAAAAGGGTAATGTATTCAGCAAGAACTCATTAAACCCTAAAAAATATTTACCCCAGCTCATTACAATAGAAAGGACTGTTACAATCAGCAACGCCCACTTTAATGGCCCTCGAACTACCACAAAACCAATAATTGCCAAAATAAAAATGATGGCTCCTATATAGGGAGGTCCGGCTGTTCCCACCTCACCAGGCCCTATCATTCCTCCCCAATAAGCAGGTAATTGGGATATAAATTGAGCGGCCTGTGTTTCGGGAACACCTGCGGATACTAATTTCTCCACCACTTTTGAATCTTCCTTAAGCGTTGTACTAATTCCTCCGCCTACTGCCCGGGGCATTAACATTACAAGCGGCTCTACCTTACTCATACTGTATTGCATTGCATAGTCCGCGTCTAAGCCGGTTGTATTAACCGCTTTTACCTCATTGCCTTTTATCTCCACACTTTTGCCCCCGCGCATAGTATATTTTGTGTATTCATTTGTTGTAAGATACGCCAGGGAATAGCAGCCCAATCCTACCAATGCAGCCACTGCGCTAAGTCCAAAAACAATAGCTATATGTTTATACTCCTTATTTTTTATCCAAACTACAAGGTAACCTATTGTAACTGCAGCCGCAATCAAAAAGAAATAGTATGCTATCTGGGGGTGATTAGCCATCAGTTCCAGCATTGCACCCAGCGTGGCTACAGCCAGCCCTATCCAGTATCTTTTATTAAATATCAGCAGCAGCCCTGCAAGCAATAAAGGCATATAGGCAATGGCCATCATCTTGGTTTCGTGACCGGCACTTATGATCAGCGGGTTGTAAGTAGCATAAGCATAGGTTAATGCTCCAAAAATTCCAATGGCCGGGTTAAAGCGCAATACCACACATAAAATATAAAAACAAACGCAGGCCATAAAAAAGAAGTTCATTGGTTTGGGTAAGCCCAGGTTAAACACTTTGTTCAGATCAAAGGGTAACGCAGACTTACCCTCCATAACAATCTGGTAATTAGGCATTCCGCTGAATACGCTGGTGCTCCACAGGGGCATTTTGCCGGTCTTTTCTTTTACATCAAAAGCATTTTGAGCCGATCCGCGCCAGCCAACTATACCAGTATCATGCTGGTTCAGCACTTTCCCATCCAGCACCGGTTTACAAAAAAGTACGGTTACTACTAAAAAAACAAGAATAGCGGCCACATGGGGCAGCGCTTTTTTCAACCAGCTATTATTCATTGTCAGAAACTTTATTATTTATTGGCCCTGCACGGGTACAATCCCGGGCAAAATAATACTATTTTATACGAAACCCTGCTGAAATTTTCAGGATTATATTTATTTTATAAAAGGCTGAAAAATTTCAGCAAGCTTCATCCCGGATAAAATAAATAATAAATTTGCCGGATAAATTTGCTAATGCGCTGGTTAATATTTTTATCAAGGGTGGCCTTTATCTGTGGCGTTTTTATGCTGCTGGCATTTTCCCTGCTTTTTACTTCGGTGAATAAAGCAGAGACTATTTCATCCACTATTATTATGGCCGGCTATGGGTTAGCCATGGTAATACTGCCCTTAACAGGCTTCTTTTATTTAATATTTACAATTACCGGTAAAAAGCCAGCGCAATATGTGCCACGCTGGCTTATGCTTGCAAATATTTTCCTGCTTTTTATTTTTCTACTTTTTACTTTTTACATCAATGATCCGTACTATCATTAAAGATAAGCCTACCAGGCTGTATATTTTATTGGGAGGTTTTTTTATAGCCAATGCCATTATTGCTGAAGTAATTGGGGTTAAAATCTTTTCCCTGGAAAAAACACTTGATATTGCTCCATTTGACATCAGCCTGTTTGGCAATAGTTTTTCTTTCAATCTTACTGCGGGTGTTTTGCTCTGGCCTGTTGTTTTTATAATGACAGATATTATTAACGAGTATTATGGTATGAAAGGAGTGCGCTTTTTGTCGCTGATTGCCGCTGTGCTGATTGCTTACACCTTTATTGCGTTCCAGGGCGCTATAGGCCTTGCCCCTGCCGACTTCTGGACGACCAATTACAGGCATCAGCATATAAACGATGCAAATGATGCTTACCGCATTATTTTAGGGCAGGGCTCCTGGATTATTATTGGCTCGCTGGCAGCATTTTTAGCCGGGCAGGTTTTGGATGTACTGATTTTTCACAGCATTAAAAAAGCCACAGGCGAAAAAGCTATATGGTTAAGGGCTACCGGCAGTACACTGGTTTCTCAGTTAATAGATAGCTTCGTGGTTTTATTCATTGCATTTTATATAGGTCCGCGCGTATCTGCCAACCAGGGTGAGCCCTGGAGCCTGAACCTGGTAATGGCTATTTGCGTGGGTAATTATATTTATAAGTTTATAGTAGCCATAGCAATGACACCGGTAATTTACCTGGTACATAGCATTATAGAAAGATACCTGGGTGCAGGGCTGGCAGCAGAAATGAAAAGGGACGCAATGGGGAGAAGTTAGCTGATTTGCTGATTATTACAATTCCCAATTTTGATATTTATGAGTTTAGGAGGAGCGCCCAAACGCGTAATCTACTCGGGGAAATCGGTATCTTTGGAAATAATTATGATATTACCAGCAATCTTTGCCAGATTATAAATTTCTGCATCTGTTTTAACTATGCAAGTTGAGGCTGTAAGCGGATTTAACCAATTGTCCTGTGTCATCTTGCATCCATTTAGCTATAATGGGTGAAATATTTGAATCCAGCCATATTTCCCATTCAGGCTGCATGAAAGACTACTGTATTCTTCATTTTTAACGATGCATAAAGTAATGCAGCATTTATATCATCAGGCTCCAGGAGGGGATGTTGTTCCAAAATTTGCTCATTTGATAAACCGGTAGCCAGGAGCTCTAATATATTACTCACAGGAAAGCGCATCCCTCGGATTATGGGTTTACCAGACATAATACCAGGGTTTATTGTAATACGTTGCAAAAGCTCTTCCTGTTTTATTCATTCAAATAAATTATACTTCAATTTACAAAATCTCAGGGGCTTTATAAGTTGTGATCCGTTATGTTTATAAATTTTGGAATTACCCTCATTAAATCCAGATTTTTCGCCCTATTTTTGCACGATTTTTTTTTGTTGATATTTATTCATCAGCACAAGAGTGCGACGCAAGAAAGATGCTATAAGCACTAAGGCTGGCTACATAAAAAAGAAAAATAAATGCCTGATACTCAAACACAGTCCCGCGCTATTTTATTGTTACAGGATGGCACCATTGCCGAAGGTTTTGCCTTTGGCGCTATTGGCACCACTACCGGAGAAATTTGTTTTAATACCGGCATGACCGGCTACCAGGAGGTGTTTACTGACCCCAGTTATTATGGACAGATCGTAATTATGAACGCTGTGCATGTAGGCAATTACGGAGTGATCCCCGAAGACGTGGAAAGCGACAGCGTAAAGGTATTGGGCGTAATTGCTAAAAACCTGAACGAGAATTATTCCCGCAAAAGGGCCGAAGGCTCTCTGGACGCCTATCTGAAAAAGAATAATATTGTTTCCATTCATGGTGTAGATACCCGTGCCCTGGTAGCCCATATCCGCACCAAAGGCGCCATGAACTGCATTATATCTTCTGAAACCTTTGATATTGAAGAGCTGAAACAACGGCTGGCAGCAACACCCGATATGAGCGGCCAGGAGCTGGCTTCAAAAGTTTCTACCAAAGAAGCTTATGAGCTGGGCGATGCCAATGCTGCTATAAAAATTGCAGTAATGGATTACGGCACCAAGCAGCATATTTTAAAATGTATGGCAGATAGGGGTGCGCATGTAAAAGTATTTCCCGCCAAAACTCCTCTTGAAGAAGTAAAAAGCTTTAACCCCGATGGCTATTTTATATCCAATGGCCCGGGCGATCCTGCCGCTATGGATTATGCTGTCAACACCGTTAAAGATATTTTAAACGAAAACAAACCTGTTTTTGGTATTTGCCTGGGCCACCAGTTGCTGGCATTAGCCAATGGCATAGAAACCTTCAAAATGCATCATGGCCACAGGGGATTGAACCACCCGGTAAAAAACCTTATTACGGGGAAATCTGAAATCACTACCCAAAACCATGGTTTTGGCGTAAGCCCTGAATCAATAAAAGCATCGGATAAGGTAGAGGTAACGCATGTGAACCTGAATGACCAGTCCATAGAGGGCATACGGGTAAAAGGCAGGCCCGCCTTTTCCGTACAGTACCACCCCGAAAGCACACCTGGCCCTCATGATTCGAGGTACCTGTTTGATGATTTTATTGAGATGATCAAAGCTTCAAAAAATTAATTAAAAAAGTATCGTAATGCCGCCTCAAAATAACTGGGGCGGTTTTTTCATGGCTATACGCAGCTAAAAAACCAGAACATTCTGCACGTTTCATCTTTTTTTTGCAAAAATTATCAGCTTTTTGCGGGTTTTTGCAGGAAATTATATTATCTTTAGCTTGCCATTAACAAAATACCCAAAGATTGCTAAAAAAAGAAAGACAGGCGTATATACTTCATGAGCTCAATCTTCATAATAAAGTATTGAGTGTTGATTTATGTAATGAGATAGCAGTTTCGGAAGATACCATAAGAAGAGATTTGCACGAGCTATCAGAGGCAGGGCAATTGATAAAAGTACATGGCGGCGCGCTCTCCATGGCTTTTAACGGCATACAGTTCAAACCAGTAAATGTTTATTCGCAGTCACAAAAAAAGACCATTGTAAATAAGGCGTTGCAATTGATAAAAGACGGGATGTTTGTGCTCACCAGCGGGGGAACCACTATTCTTGAGCTGATAAGGGCTTTACCACCCCATCTTAAGTTAACCATCATGACAGGCAGTGTTCCTGTTATTAATGCCTGCCTGGCGCATCCGAAACTTGAAGTAGTGGTAATAGGCGATAAATTATCAAAAGATTCGAGGTTAACAGTGGGAGCAGAAGCTATTGAGAAAATCAGCAATGTAAACGCAGATCTGTGCTTTTTGGGAACAAATGCTATTGATGTGGAGCGTGGTGTTACCGATAATGACTGGGAAGTAGTGCAGGTAAAAAAAGCTATGATAAGCTCAGCCGCCAGGGTGATCAGCATGATCATTTCAGAAAAGCTGGGAACCTGGCAGCCTATAAGTGTGTGCGGATTGGATAAAATAGACTACCTGGTTACAGAGCTGGAGCCTTTAAACCCTGCATTAGCAACCTTTAGAGAAGCTGGTGTAACAGTATTGTAGAAATTCAGAATAACTATACTTTTAAATTAGAGAACTATGAGGAAAACAATTACTAATGCTGTATTCCTGTGGCTGTTTTGCTGTTTGCTGCACAGTATGGCATTTGCTCAGATCCGAACAATAACAGGTACTGTTACTGATGATGGCGGAAAAGCAATTTACGGCGCCACAGTTTCTGTAAAAGGAACTGTAAAGGCCACCTCTACCGATCAGGAAGGAGCTTTTTCTATTTCAGCTTCTGCAGGTGATGTACTCGAATTTACAGTTGTTGGCTATAAAAGCCATAGTGTTACTGTAGGTGCATCAGATTTTATTTCGGTCAGCCTTACACCCAGCGATGCAAACCTGGATGAGGTAGTAGTAGTAGGTTATGGTATGCAAAAGAAAAGCAATATTACCGGCGCTATTACCAATGTAAATGTAGAAAAAACGCTTGGCAGCAGGCCCATTGCTGATATAGGTCGCGGCCTGCAGGGCGCTGTTCCCGGTTTATCAGTACGTATTCCCAGCGGTGAAGTGGGCTCTGACCCTTTAATGCGTATTCGCGGATTTGTAGGCTCTATACAGGGTTCAAGTGCACCACTGCTGTTGGTAGATAACGTAGAAGTGCCCAGCATCCAGGTGCTTAATCCCAATGATGTAGAAAGCATAACCGTATTAAAAGACGCTTCTTCTGCCTCTATTTACGGCGCTAAAGCGGCTTTTGGCGTAATATTGATCACTACCAAAAAAGGGGCAAAAAAAGAAGGTGCTGAACTGACTTACTCCAATAACTTCTCCTGGCAAACTCCATTCAAAGAGTTGAAGCTGGCAGGCATTGACGGTTTGCAATATACGGTAGACGCTTATAAAAATTCGGGGGGCGCCGGTCCGGCTGGCGGTTTTTGGCGTGTAGACAGCGCCAGCCTGGAAAAAGCCAGGGAATGGCAGCGCTTATATGGCAATACAGTAAAACCTACTGATCCTGTTGTATATGGCAGGGACTGGTACTGGGATGGCATTCAGAAATTTGGCTACCGGATTTATGATCCCATCAACACCATGATAAAAAAATACACTTTTACGCAGAATCATAATATTTCACTCAACGGCAAGTCCAATAAAACACTTTATAATGTAGGATTTGGTTATCTCAATCAAACCGGTATGATGAAGCCGGCCGAGCATGATGATTTTAACAGGTACACGGCTAATTTTAAGGTTTCAAGCCAGGTGAATGATTTTGTGGCGGTGAGGGCAGGCGGTTTGTATTCCGATCGTACCAAACGTTATCCCAACTCAACCAATAGCTCCGGTTTTGGAGCCGATCCCTGGCTGTACCTGTATCGCTGGAGCCTTCTGTTTCCCACAGGAGTAAAAGAGCTGGGTGAGGAAATACGTGACCCGTATTGGGATGCAAAAAATACCAACACAGTTACGGATCAGAAAAAATATATAAACCTGAATTTTGGTACCACTATAGATATCACAAAGAACTGGCAGCTAATAGCCGATTATACTTACGACTTCCGAAACGAGGCCAGCAAGTCTTCCTTGCCGCAAATAACCCTGAGGGAACATTGGTATGGCGTTATTCCCTGGGTTGATGACAGTGGTAACCGCGTGTATGTGGATAGTGCCGGTAACATAACAGAGTCCGGCGGTATGCCAGGCTGGAGATTCCCGCTTTCCAATTACGTTACAAAAGAAAACAGCTATGTATATCAGTCATCCTGGGCTGCGCAGCGGCATACTGTAAATGCTTACACTGTATATAACCTGAACCTGGCAGATAAGAATGCGCTTAAATTTACTTTAGGTTCTAATATCGTAGCTAACAAATGGAAAAGCCATTGGTCCAGGAAAACACAATTGTTCAACAAGAGCAATCCCCAGTTTAATTTTGCCGATGGTACCGAAACTGTTGGAGGAGGAGAAAACTGGGATTCGCAATTGGGTTATTTTGGCCGGATAAATTATGCTTTTGACAATAAATATTTGCTTGAAGGTAACCTGCGTTACGATGCTACATCTATTTTTCCGGCGAACATGCGCTGGCGCTGGTATCCTTCCTTTTCTGCAGGGTGGGTGCTTACCGAAGAGACATTTATGAAGGATATAAAACCGGTTTTGAGCTATGCAAAATTCCGTGGTTCCTGGGGTTCTATCGGTGATCAGTCAGTGCCCAACAGCTTATATGTTTCTACCATGAACTTTGCCAAAAACAGCTGGCTGAATGGCAATGGCGATCAGTTTCTGCAGCTTGGCACACCGGCGCCTGTTTCGGCTGCCATAACCTGGCAGGATATTGAATCTTTGAACCTGGGTACCGATCTGCGATTCTTCAACAGCAAATTTGGAGTAGTATTTGACTGGTACGAGCGCAAAACCAATAATATGATTATTCCCGGCCGTGGGCTACCTGCAACTTATGGCGCTGCTGCCCCTCCCGGAAACTTTGGCAACCTGAGGACAAGAGGATGGGAAATTGCAGTAGACTTTAACCATCGCTTTAAAAACGGCCTGGGCCTGAATGTAATGGCGAATTTGTCTGACGCGGTAACCTATGTAACCAAAGGACCCGACTGGAATACAGCCTATGAGAACAGGAACGTAGATAATGCGTTCACCACTGGAAAGCGTTATGGTGATATGTATGGCTATATAACAGACAGGCTGTACCAGAAAGACGATTTTGTATATGATGCCAATGGTAATTTTGTAAACGAGTACATCATCTTTCAGGGTAATACGCGGAAAGTTCACAAGCTGGCCGGCAACAACCCCATCTACCAAACTCTTTTTGAAGATGGTGCTATCAGGATGATCAGCCCCGGTGATGTGAAATTTGTAGACGTGGACGGCGATGGTTATATCACTCCGGGCAAAAACACTTTTGGTGATCCTGGCGACAGGGTAGTAATAGGTAACGTACTACCCCGATACGAATATGGATTCCGAATCGGCCTTGATTATAAATCCTTTGATTTTTCTGTAATGGGACAGGGTGTAGGCAAAAGGACAATATGGGGGTCAGGCCAGCTGGCCATACCCGGCTTCTTTGCCAAAGAAGGTGCCATGCCGCAGGCTATCGCCGGTGACTACTGGCGGCCCGACCATACAGATGCCTTCTACCCCAGGGCCTGGGATCTGGGTGGGGCAAATTCAGGCTTTACCATGGTGCCGCAAACACGCTATGCGCTGAATATGGCTTATTTCCGGATAAAAAATATTACGCTGGGATACAATGTGGCCGCGCGTATTCTGGATAGGGTAAAAATGAAGCAGGCACGTATTTATGTATCATTTGAGAACTTCATCACTTTTGATAAGCTGCGTGGTCTTCCAATTGATCCGGAAGCGATCTCGGGTGAATCGATACTTCGCGGAGACGGCAATTACAACCTGGGTCGTACCGGCACCAGTAACCCAACTTTTAAAATTGCTTCATTTGGGATGAATATTTCTTTGTAAACTTAATCTTACCATTATTATGAAATATCAATTATACACCTTATTAATAGCATTTTTGGTACTCAGTTCGGCAAGCTGTAAAAAATTCCTCGACAGACCCCAGCTTACTTCAGAAGATGATCAAACTGCGTGGGCATCGGAGGCAAACCTGAGGGCTTATGCCAATAAATACTATCCTTCTTTTTTTACCGGCTACGGTACAGGATTCAGTGCAGAGGCTGATGCAGCCATGCTGGGCTTTCAGTTTAGCGATGATATACTTTTAAGAGGGAACCAGGGCAATTTTACACGGTCGGTCCCCAACAGTAGCAACTGGAGCTATACCACTATCCGCTCTTTAAATATTATGCTTGACAGGATAGAAAACAAGATGAAGGGATTGCTGGAAGAAGAAGCATATAATCACTGGACCGGCATTGCTCGTTTTTTCCGGGCCTGGGAATATGCGGATATGGTGACAACATTTGGAGGTGTGCCTTATTATGATTACGTACCGCTGGATACAGACCTCGATGATTTGTATAAGCCACGCACCCCACGCGATGAGGTAATGGATGCCATTTACAATGACCTGCAATTCGCGCTTGATAATGTTAGAACTTCCGATGGTGATCAGCAGGTAAACCGATACGTAGTAGCAGGCTTTATTACCAGAATAGCGTTAAGGGAAGGTTCCTGGCAAAAATATTATTATAACAACAGCGAGCGGGCCAGCAAGTTTTTTCAACTGGCTGTAAAAGCAGGCGATTACCTCATTAGCAGCGGCAGGTTTGATATTGTTACAGATTTCAGAACTTTGTTTGCATCTAATACCCTCGCCAACAACAAGGATGTAATCCTGTATCGCCATTACGATCCCGCTGTTGGCATTACCCACGCGGTAGCTACTTATAATAATCTTTCAGAATCCATCGCTTACGGGCCTACTACCGATCTTTTAAAATCTTTTATATGTATAGACGGGCTTCCCTATCAGAATTCTACAGTGGCCAATGCCACCAGTTTTACCATGTCAAATATGATCAAAACAAGAGACTCAAGGCTGGAAGCCACTTTTTATGATAAGCCTACGCCTAAAAACGTAGCTACTTTCTGGTATATCAATAAGTTTATTCCCCGTAGTGTAATAGCAGCCGTTGAAGCCGGAGGTACTCCTCCTTCTGAATTTTCCAGCAACAGGAACCAGACAGACTATCCGGTATTCAGGTATGCAGAAGCATTGCTGAACTGGATAGAAGCTAAAGCAGAAATGGGCACGGTTACCCAGGCCGATCTGGACGTTTCTGTTAACAAAATACGGAACAGGCCGCTGGCGCCGGAAGCCACAGCAAAAGGAGTGGTAAAAACAGCTCCGCTGAATTTGTCTGCATTACCCACCGATCCAGCCCGTGACCCTTCGGTTACCCAGTTGTTATGGGAAATCCGCAGGGAAAGGCGGATGGAATTTGTGTTTGAATATTCGCGTTACCAGGATCTGAAACGCTGGAAAAAGCTGGAGTATATGGATACCGAAGCCCGGAAAGACCTTTTATCTGGCGGATGGGTGAACTTTTCGGCAGAAGTGCCGGGAAGCCTGGTTGCTGCCAACGCAGGGCAGATATCGGTAGTAAACAGCAGTAATGCTACTGTGGTATATAATGGAACCAACGGAGCGGCCATGCAGGGATTTTTCCGCACTACCAATACCAATGGTCGTCAGCCTTACCTCAACCTGCCGGGCGTAAATCCCTATTTAACCCCCTTGGGCAGAAACCAGCTGGATGAGTATAAAAGCAATGGTTATACAATGACTCAAACCGAAGGATGGCCTGCCTACCAATAACAGAATTATTACCTCTTAATAAAAAGTATATTAAAATGATAAAACATATTTCTACATATAGGGTAATGATCGTAATGTTAGCAGCAATGCTGCTGGTCATCTCCTGTCAGAAAAAATATCCCGGCAATGTGGAGTCTGCCGATGAAGTAGTTTTAAAATCGATAAAGATTGTAAATGCGGGCGCTTCTGGTAATGAAACAGTGCAAGGCGTGGTTGATGAAGTTAATAAAACCATATCATTTCCCAGGATTGATCCTGCTACTAATTTCACGGCTATTAAATTTCAGGCAGAAATGTCGAACGGAGCGGTACTTGACCACGACGCATATACTTTTAACTTTAACGAAGGGGAGTCTGCAAAATCACAGATCATTAAAGTTGTAAATAATAAAAGATTCAGGGAATATTCTGTTACCCTCCGGTTGCTGATACCTGTTTTTGGCGCTGACTTTACTAAGCCAACAATAACAGATTATACTAATAATACACTGGGGAATCCTCTTTATCCGGATTTTACAGGTCAGCTTACAAGATGGACTGGATTTGACGGACAGCAGGTCCTGGTTGTGGCAAGAACCGCTACCGGCCCTCATTTACTGAGAGTAGATGATTTAAAAAATAATGTCATCAATCGTATTCCTTTAAACCTGACAGGAGTTAGTGGCGGTACTTACGCTTATAGCAGCGGCGCACAGGTCAATGGGCATACTTATATATGTAATCTGTCAACTTCTGCTGCCTCTGCCTTAAAAATTTATCATTGGTCTGATCCTTCTCAGCCTCCAACAGTAATAGGTCAGATTATACCGGCCAACTCTGGAATGGTTGGCGCAAGGTACGGGGATAATATGTCCGTAAATCTTGACCAGAATGGTAATGGGTACATGTTTTTCGGCGATAATAACGGAGGCGCGGTAAATATCCGGGATATTCTCAGGGTAAGGGTAACCAATTATACAACGTTATCTGATCCTACGTCTTTAAGTGCTCATGCAGGCGTTACAGCATGGATGACTATGACCCAGGTACCCAATACCGGCGATTATATTTTAACAGGTTATGCTGCGCCCATCAGGCTTGTGAGTGAGTCAGCTTCGCTTTCTTTCGCCCTGAGTAATACGGCGGTTCCGCTTAATGGCACCGATGCACGGGTATTCACTTTCAACCAGGAGCGTTATTTAATTATGACAGGTGCCGCCAGGACGGCTGCAGATGCCGTAGTTTTGTACGTATATGATATAACACAGGGCAGTACTACAAAAGAGGCGCTTGAAATCTTCAATGAAAAAGCCGATAAATCCTGGGTGTATCAATATCCGCTTTTAGGGCCCAGCAATGGTGCTCCCGGTACCCAATCGGGATTTTACATCACTAAAGATGCTGAAGGAAAAGATCAAAAATTAACCCTTTTTGCAGCATCTGCCGATGCAGGTTTTGTAATCATTGATTTTCCAAAGAAAACGCTTGATGACTAATATAAAACAAGCAGTCTGACATAACCTGGTCTCCATTTGTTGAAGCGATAACAAATGGAGACTTTTGTAAAATTCAACCCCATGAAGAGATTTAATTATTTTATATCTATTGTATTGTTCGCAGTGCTGCTGAATGCCTGTAAAAAAGACAAGCCGGGCAATGATCCCGATCCTGATCCGCCCAATCCGCCGGCAGGCGAAGAAATGATCCTGCCCAAAAAACAAATGCGGGCAGCATGGATAGCAACGGTATATGAGTTAGACTGGCCCATGGGCGCATATGATATGGCCGCTCAAAAACAAAAGTATATTGCTTATCTCGATAAATTTAAACAGCTGAATATGAATGCTGTTTTTGTGCAGGTGAAAGGCATGGGCGATGCTTTTTACAACTCGCCTTACGAACCCTGGAGCGTGGCCATTAAGGGGGTTGGCACAAGAGGGCAGGATCCTGGTTACGATGTACTGAAATTTATGCTGGATGAAGCCCATGCCCGGGGGCTGGAATTCCATGCCTGGATCAATCCATTCCGTATTGCAACAAGGGCCAGTAACGCCACCCCTTACCCTGCCTTACATCCATCAATACAACCGGGCTGGGTAGTAAGCCACGAAAAATGGCAGTTGTACAACCCCGCCATACCCGAAGCCCGCCAAAGGCTGGCCGATATTGTAAAAGACATCATTACCAAATACGATGTAGATGGCATACACATGGATGATTATTTTTACCCCGACCCTTCATCAGCGGGCGTAATGGTATCCGATGCCACCGACTATGCCACTTACGGCGCTGGCTATGCCACTATCCAGGATTTCAGGCGCGGTAATGTAGATAAAGCCATTAAAGGCGTGTATGATGTAATTGTAGCCAACAAACCAGGGGTGGTATTTTCCATTTCGCCCACATCCAATTTCGATTACAATAAAAACACCCTTTATGCCGATATTGTAAAATGGGCTACAGAAGGGTGGATGGATGTAGTGATACCGCAAATATACCAGCACAGCGATTTTGGAACCCGGCTGAATAACTGGGATATGTTTAACAATAAGCCGTATTTAATGGTGGGTCACGCAATATATACCGATCTGCGCCCAACGCCCACTCAGCTGGCTAATGAACTGAATTTAATAAAGAGTAAGAAAGCGGCTGTAGGCAGCCTTTTCTACAGCGCGAAATATTTAAACACGGAAACGGATCTTGTTGCAAAAATAGCGGAAATGTACACTTCCCCCGCGGTGATACCCTTTTTGGGCCGTGCGGTGGCGCCTGATCCTGCGGCCCCTCAAAATGTGCGCATAGAAGGCAACACCCTTAAATGGAGCACTTCGGGCAATGTAAGATCGGTAGTGTATTTTACAACTGATATGAAAAGCGAAGCAAAGATTCTGACCATTACCGGTTCCACCCAGGCCGATGCAGCAGCAACCGGCTTTTATAGCGTTTCTACCCTCAATGCAGATAATAAAGAAAGTGCAGCTTCAAAGGCAACTAAAAAATAAGCCAATGCCATATCTTACATTTTCTTAAAACGCTTATTGCATAAAAATCGAATGAATGAAACAGTGCTTCACGGCACTGTTTTTTTGTTCCAGGAGTTTTTTAAACAGGGTTTGCCATTAACCTGAATGCTTTTGAATCTGTTACCCAACGGTAAATGTGCTACAGATCTATACGCCGAAGGAAGATCCACTGATATTTTTCTAAAAATGAATGAAATAATTCAGACTGTTATACAGGCATCTACTATGGATTGACAGCATTTTTGCCACAAATATTTTGCGCTAATTGGCCGAATTACATTTTTTTTCTGAATTGTGCGGTTTTTTGCAGGAAATTATATTATCTTTAAGATATCTCTAACAAAACCTTATAAATTGCTTAAAAAGGAAAGACAGGCTTATATACTTCACCAGCTCAATCTTCATAATAAAGTATTGAGTGTTGACCTGTGTAATGAGATAGCAGTTTCGGAAGACACCATAAGAAGGGACCTGCAGGAATTATCGGAGGCAGGGCGGCTCATAAAAGTGCATGGCGGCGCACTTTCGATGGCCTTTAATGAGGTACAGTTTAAAGCCGAGCACGTTTATTCTCAATCTCACAAAAAAATTATTGTGAGCAAGGCGTTGCAGCTGATAAGAAATGGGATGTTTATCCTAACCAGTGGTGGTACTACAATTCTGGAACTGGTTCGTGCTTTACCGCCACAACTAAACCTTACTGTAATGACGGGCAGCATACCCGTGATCAATGCCTGTATGGCCCATCCGCATATTAATGTAGTAGTCATTGGAGACAGGCTGTCAAAGGATTCAAAAATAACCGTGGGTGCAGAAGCTATAGAAAAAATCAGCAATGTAAACGCTGATTTGTGCTTCCTGGGAACAAATGCCATTGATCTGGAGCACGGATTTACAGATAATGACTGGGAAGTAGTGCAGGTAAAAAAAGCTATGGTAAATTCTGCATCAAAGGTCATTAGCATGACAATTTCGGAAAAGCTTGGAACTTACCAGCCTATACGGGTATGCGGATTGGATAGTATCGATTATTTGATAACAGAGCTGGAGTCGGACAATGAGTTATTACAACCATTTATAAAAGCAGGTTTAAGCGTTTTATAATCAATAAAAATATCAATTATGAGAAAAACAATAACAAGTCTATTCTTGTTTTGGATGTTCTGCTGTTTATTGCCAACACCGGCATTAGCTCAAACAAAAACAATTACAGGTACAGTAGTAAGCGAAGACGGGATCCCGCTGCAAGGTGTTTCTGTGTCAGTCCAGGGTAGATCGGCTGCCACACAAACGGCAGAAAACGGCTCGTTCTCCCTTAGCGTTAATACTGGCAATACCCTGGTTTTCTCTTATGTAGGCTACGTTACCAAAACAGCAATAATTGGAACCTCAACAGTTATAAATATTACGCTGGTAAAAAGCGAGGCTGAAAATATGGGTGAGGTTGTGGTAACAGCGCTTGGTATTAAAAAAGAACGAAAGGCGTTAGGGTACTCGGTTTCGGACCTGAGCGCATCGGAATTGATGAAAAATAAAAATACCAATGTGGTTAATTCTTTAGCCGGTAAAGTGCCGGGGGTGAATATTACGCAATTCAGTGGTGCTGCCGGCGCCGGGGCATCTATCACTATCCGTGGTGGTAACTCCACATCAGAAAGCAGGCAAAATCAGCCTTTATTTGTTGTAGACGGCGTTATATATGACAACTCCACGTCAGTTACAGGAAACACAGGCGCTGACGGTATGAGCCGCAGCAATACCACTTTCTCCAATCGGGTTATGGATATAAATCCTGAAGATATTGAAAACCTCTCGGTTTTAAAAGGCGCGGCTGCAGCTGCATTGTATGGGTCACGCGCTGCTGACGGAGTTGTTATCATTACTACCAAGAAAGGAGCACAAGGTGCAGTAAAAGTGAACGTGAACAGCAAAATAAGCACCTCCTGGGCAAACAAGCTGCCTGAAGCTCAAACTCAGTTTGGACCCGGTTCTTATTCCGTTAATGGTGTTTTTAACAACACTAATATTTATTCGTCATGGGGACAACAGATCACGCCATCAGATACGCTGTACGATAATATAGGCAATTTCTTTCAACACGGTATTGTGTATGACAATAACGTAAACGTAGCGGGCGGCACAAAAAACGGTTCTTTTTATTTATCAGGATCTAACTTTAATCAAACAGGTATCGTTCCTAATACAGGTTACGATAAAACCACTTTTCGCTTTAACGGAGAACAGAAATACGGGAACCTGACGCTGAATGCAAATGTTGCCTATTCCGTTGCCAATACAGACAGAACCTTAACCACGGCCGGCCTGTACAGTGGAGGCGGTAACGGAACCATGGGGGCTATATATAACTGGCCTCAGACATTCAATATGAAGAACTATATTAATCTGGATGGCTCGCAGTACCGCAAATTTGCCGGAACGCTTCCTTTGGAAAGCGATATAGATAATCCTTACTGGATTATTAACCAGGATGAATTATCATCACAAACAAAACGCATTACCGGGGGCATAAGCGGCAATTACAAAATTGCTGACTGGTGGGATGTTCTGGCACGTTTAGGTTATGACCAGTACATCACAAATGATTATACCTATATCGCCCCGGGATCTGCCGTAATTCCCTTATATCAGAAAGGGCGTTTAAGCAAGACCATGCTTGATTACACATATATTACAACCACTGTAATGAGTAATTTTCATAAAACATTTGGCGATTTTGATGCGCACCTGATGCTGGGTACTACTTCGGAAGATACAAAAACAAGCAGCCAGATCCACTGGGGATATAACTTTGTTACAGCAGGTACCATCAGCTTTAATAATATTAATACGGCCAATAAGTTTTTCACTGATGGAACAACACGGAAACGGCTGATTGGTGCCTATGGAGAATTTGGCATATCTTATAAGAGCATTGCATTCATAACGGCAACAGGCCGTAATGACTGGTCATCCACCCTACCAGTGGAAAACAGGTCTTATTTTTATCCCTCTCTCAGTGGTTCTCTTGTTTTTTCTGAATTATTGCCCCAAAACAAAATTCTTTCTTTCGGCAAGATAAGAGCAAGCTGGGCACAAGTGGGTAAAGATGCAAACGCCTATGCTACCAATACTTATGTAAACCCACCGTACAATATTGGCTCTTATGTGCTGGTAGGTAATCAGTGGGCTGCCGGTAATCCTATTTTAAAACCCGAAATACAGAATTCATGGGAAATAGGTGGCGAGCTTAAATTCCTGAGAGGGCGTATTGGTTTGGACTACACCTACTATCACAGCCAGACAAAGAATCAAATAGCACAACCGCGCCTGGCCCAATCAGGAGGCTTTATTTTCAGCTCGCTTAATACCGGTTCTGTAATTAACAAAGGCATGGAAATAGCCCTGAGCGGTAAGCCGGTAGTACAAAAAGATTTTGGATGGGATGTAATGCTGAACTTCTCCTATAACAAAGGCCGGTTAGGAGATTTTCTTCCCGGCGTGGCCTATTTTTACCCAACAGATGCCCAGTTCGGAACCGTAAAAGCAGCATCTATTCCTAATGGCGGATATTTCCTTGGAATGACCGGCTCACCTTATCTGCGTGAAACAGATAACGACGGAAATGAAATTCCAAACGGACGCTATCAGGTTGATCCTACTACCGGATTATATAAATTGAACACGCTTAACCCGGTGGTAGGTAATCGCGAACCGCACTTCCTTGGCGGCTTTAATAATACCCTCCGGTACAAGGCACTTACCTTGTCTTTCCTCCTGGATATCCGCAAAGGAGGAGATGTATATAACGGTACCGAATATGCTATGGTTATAAACGGCTTAAGCAAAAAAACTTTAGAGAACAACCGTCAATCAGTAACCGTGACCGGCGTAAATAGCGTAACAAAAGAAGCATTTACTCAAACTTACGAGGCAGATAAATCTTACACCATTGGCAATACAACCTACGCCGGAACAAACATGATCCAGCGTTACTGGGCGAACTATGCTGCCAATTCCTACAATTTCATCACCTCGGTAAACTGGGTAAAACTGCGTTCTTTATCCTTAACATATGACTTTAGTGATATGGTAAAAAATCAAAAAGTTATTAAAGGACTTTCTGCCACAGCAGTAGGCACTAATTTATTTACCTGGACAAACTATAAGGGTATGGATCCTGAAGTAAGCGCAGCAGGAGGAACCGGGGGTTCGGGTTCTACAGGAATTGATTATTTAGGAGTGCCTGCAGTGGCCACTTTTACATTCGGAATAAATATTACATTTTAACCAGCGAAAAAAGTAAATTATGAAAAATTTGAAATATATTATACTGGGCTGCATGCTTGTATTGGGTTTCACCTCGTGTAAAAAGTGGCTGGATATCAACACTGATCCGGATAATCCAAACAATCAAAGCGTATTAATTCAAAACCGCTTACCCTGGATTGAGCACTTCTATATGTACTCGGCAGGTGTTGCCAACTTCCGCACGGCATGCCAGGCAGGCGTTTATTATAGTACCACTGCTGGCGCTAATACGTTCAGCACCACATGGCAATGTTCTAATGCCAACTCAACCACGCCCTATCAAACATGGTTTGTAACCGTTTCTTCCAATGTGCTTGATATGTATAATTCAGCTCAAAAACAAGGTGCCTATCACTATATGGCGGCGGCCAATGTATTTCATGCATTAGGCTTTATGCAAATGCTGGATATTTATGGTGAAATGCCTTATACACAGGCAGGAACAGGGAATCCAAGTCCTGTTCCTGATGACGGCAAAACCATTTACAACGGGTGTATAGATAAGCTGAATGAAGCTATTAGCTTATTTAGTAAAACACAGGAAACAGGGGCACCCGCGTTTTCTACCGGCGATATGATGAATACCGGCAATGTCAGCAAATGGATAAAACTATGCTGGGGGTTAAAAGCCCGATATATGCTTAAGCTGTCAAAAAAGTCAAACTTATATAATGCGGATTCAATTCTGTATTGTTTATCACAGGGACCACAGTCTATTGGCGACAATACAATAGTGCCCTGCTATAACAACAGCACTGTAACCGACTACTTATTAAGTGACCCGGTTGTAACAAATGGTAACTTTAACTATGCGGGTTATGGCAGCGCTCAACGTATTTCCCAATACTATTACAATCTGCTGACGAATTTGCGCGGCTCGGGAGTAACAGATCCCAGGATGACCAAAATAGTACCTGCCGCTATGTCCAATATTAAATTAGGCACCAATGGGAAAGTAGCATCCTTTACATGGAAGCGTTCGGTAGGTGTTGATTCTTACGGACCCGCAAGCCGGTTAATAAAAGGGGGAGGCGCCACTTCTATTGCAACGGCCACCTATGCAGCTTCAAATACCGAAATAAAATATACGATTACTGATGCAACGGACCGTGCCAACTTTATTGCTGCCCAGGTTGCAGCAGGACGTGCTCATACCGTAGACGGAAATGTTGTAGCAGTCACCTACCCCGTTGGCTCTATATTCATAAACAGTCCTAATTATGTGCTTTCCGGCGATACCGTTTATGTAAATATGCGTAGCACCGCTTTAGCAACAGCAGGCACTATACCACAGTCCGCAACAGATCTTAACTGGTACCCTTCTTTAGCAGCATACAATGCCGGCGTCGTTGGATCTACCGGATCTTTTCAAATTCGCCCGGTTTCCGACCAGGAAATTTTAACGTATCATGAAATGTGCTTTATTAAAGCTGAAGTATATATGAGAAAAGGAGATAAAGCAAATGCCTTATTAGCATACAAAGAGGGTATTAAAGCGCATCTGGATATGATGCAAGCCAAATTATCTGAATGGCAGGCTACGGGATATACGGCTACCAATCCTGATATGGCTCCTATGGATGCAGCGGCTATCAACACTTACCTTTCGGGAAGCGCAGTTTGTCAGAATGCAGGTGATTTAACTATGTCCGATATTATGCTGCAAAAATATATTGCTATGGGCTGCAGCATTGAGAACTGGAACGATATGCGCCGCTTTAACTTTAGCGCCGGTGATGTAGGTGGTTTCGGCGTTGTTTACCCGGGTTACCAGCGTGGCGGATTATTTTCAGGCAGTGCTCAGCTAACAGGTAATTCTCCTACAGACCCCAGGTATTGGATGCGCCGCTGGATGTTACCACCGGTATATGAAATAAACTACAATTCAATAAATACACTTGCGCTAAATCCTCATGCTGCTGAACCCAATATCTGGAGTATGCCTGTTTGGTGGGATTGTGCAACAGACGACGAATATTATGCATACCTGAAGTAATACCAGGAAAGTATAAACTCCGGTCTGTCAGCGTTTTAAATACGGGTAAAATTTACCCGTATTTTTTTATCTTATAATAATTTATTTCCTTGAAAATCCACTGGATGTAAAACGGCTGGAAGATGCCTATACCTTTTTAACAGACAATAAAGACAAATGCGTTATAATAGATGAGGTACAAACCATTCCTTCTCTATTTTCAGTGTTGCGCTCAGTAATAGATGCAGACAGGGGTAATAACAGGTTTATTTTATTGGGCAGCGCTTCCCCCAATTAGTAAAAGGCGTTTCCGAATCATTGGCTGGCCGTATTGCCTATAAGGAGTTGTACCCCGTTAACTTAACAGAACTTCCGTCTGCAATTAGCCGCAATAAACACTGGTTACGCGGAGGGTTCCCGCCAAGCCTGCTGGCTAAAAACGAACAGGCTGCCATTGAATGGACCAGCAGCTTCATCCGTAACTATGCAGAAAGAGATTTAAGCACTTTATTTGGTGTAGATCTTACCAGTAATATTATCAGCAGGCTGTTAAGCATGCTGGCTCATGTAAATGGCAATATATGGAACGCGGAAATGATCGGCCTTTCTTTAGGAATTACCGCTCCTACGGTAAACTGGTATGTTGAGTTCCTGGAAGGTGTATTTTTAGTACAACGTCTTCCCGTTTTTTATATCAATACACGTAAACGGTTAGTGAAAGCGCCTAAAATATATATTCGGAATAGCGGACTATTACACCGCCTCAGCGGGGTTAATAATATAAATGCATTCCGGGGGCACCCCGTAGCCAGCATAGAGGTAAAATTGAATAACGCGCCCAACATCAGCAAATGAAATCTGCAAAGCATAGAAGACCTGAAAACCAAAAAGAACTTCGTTGTGGTTCCTGATATTGAAGACTACAAACCTAAAAGTGGCATACAGGTATGCAATATCAATTCATTCCTTAAAAAGCATCTTCTCAAACTATAACTCATCCTTGAAAATCAAAAAATGGCATTTTTGATTTTCAAGGATAAAATATTTATCTAAAAAACAGGTAGCTCACTGTAATAGCGGTAATAATACCTGCCAAATCTGCAAGCAGCATTGCTCCCACCGCATAGCGGGTATTTTTGATACCCACCGCCCCAAAGTAAACGGCAATAATATAAAAAGTAGTATCTGCCGATCCGCGGAATACCGAAGCGAGGTTACCGGTGAAGGAATCGGGGCCATGAGCTTTGAGTGTATCAATCATCATAGCGCGTGCGCCGCTGCCGCTAAAAGGTTTTAGTATGGCTGTGGGCAAAGCGTCAACGATCCGTGCATCGCCACCGGCAAAAGCAAAAAGCGCTTTAATACCATCCATAACAAAATCAAAAGCGCCACTGTTGCGCAGCAGGCTGATAGCCACCAGCAAACCAACCAGGTAAGGAATAATTTTAACAGCTGTTTCAAATCCGCCTTTGGCGCCATCTATAAACGCATCAAAAACAGGGGCTTTCTTATAAATAGCCCCTGCAACAATCAGTAAAAAGATCAATAAAATAAGCCCGTTGCTCAGGCTGGTGGAAAACAGCTGCACTCCTTTAATATCCAGTGTACGCACATACAATATCAAAGCTGTGAACACTGCAGTTATGCCCATCACCCAGGCTATAATTACAGGCTGAAACACCCTGATACCCTGCCTCACTGAAACAATGGTCATTGCAGTAATAGTGGCCACAAAAGTGGCTATCATACAGGGGATAAAGATTTCGGTAGGGAACTGCGATTTTAAAGCTACCCTGTCGGCAATAATTACGGTAGGAATAAGCGTTAATCCCGATGCATGCAGGCACAAAAACATGATCTGCGCATTGGTGGCTCTTGTTTTATCCGGATTGAGCTCCTGCAGGCTTTCCATTGATTTAATGCCAAAAGGTGTTGCAGCATTGTCAAGCCCCAGCAGGTTAGCAGAAAAGTTCATTACCATGTGCCCCATTGCCGGGTGGTTCTTAGGCACTTCGGGAAAGATTTTAGAGAAAAACGGGCCAATGATCCTTGATAAAAACCGCACACCGCCTGCCTGCTCGGCAATATTCATAAACCCTAAGAATAAAGCCATAATACCGATAAGACCAATACAAAGCGTAACGGCATCTTTAGTGGTATCAAAAACACCGTTAGTGGCTTGCAAACTAAATACCTTCAACTTTCCATCACCCGATGCCGCCAGTTGGAGCCCTTCCCATTTTACGGTTTGTCCCGAGGCCATCTGTTCCGCTAACCCCGCGGGCAGTGAGGCAGCATCAACCTCTTTAACATAGGTAGTGTCTCCACTTTTACCTGTTACCATTTGGGTAAATATCTGCTGCTGTTCGGGCTGAAATATAAATCTTCCCAAAGCCACGGCCAAGGCAATAAGTATAAAAGCGCTCCAGATTCTGCTTAAAACCATAATGGGTAAATATAATAAATAACAGGTCATAAAGCTCAAATTCCCGATGACAGGCCCCATCTTTATTTGCGTGTAATAATCTATCAATTATGGGAGTTGTATGCCAAACGCAGGGCAAACGGGCATTGCATATTGAACCTGGATAATAATTTGTACCTTTGCGGACTTTTTATGGTTAATTCCAAATCAGAAATCTCAAATCAGAAATAAAAATGGCTTTACAGGCAGGAATAGTAGGACTACCTAATGTAGGAAAATCAACCTTATTTAACGCGGTAAGCAATAGCGCCAAGGCGCAGGCAAGCAACTACCGTTTTTGTACTATAGAACCCAATGTAGGTTTGGTAGATGTGCCGGACGAGCGGATAGCAAAGCTGGCAGAGCTGGTTCAGCCCAACAGAACAGTACCTACCCAGATTGAAATTGTAGATATTGCCGGCCTGGTAAAAGGAGCCAGCAAAGGCGAAGGATTGGGTAATAAATTCCTGGCCAATATAAGGGAAGTAGATGCCATCATCCACGTTATCCGTTGCTTTGAAGATGAGAATGTACTGCGCGAAGAAGGCGCTATTAACCCCGTAAGTGATAAAGAAATTATTGATACCGAGCTGCAGTTAAAAGACCTGGACAGCGTTGAAAAACAAATTCAGAAGAAAGACAAACAGGCCAAAACAGATCCTAAAGCAAAGCCGGAGCTGGAGGTTTTGCTGCGTTGCAAAGCTCACCTGGAACAGGGTAAAAGTATTCGCTCACTGGATCTGAGTAAAGAAGAAAAGCTGGCTGTTGCCGATCTGTTTTTACTTACCGATAAACCGGTGCTGTATGTAGCCAATGTTGATGAGCCATCCATGCACACCGGCAACAAGTATTCCGAAGCATTAAAGAAAGTAGCGGAAGAGGAAGGTGCTGAAATCATTGTGATGAACAATAGTATTGAAGCCCAGATATCTGAAATGGAAGACCCGGATGATAAGGCTTTGTTTATGGAAGAATACCAAATGAAAGAACCTGCATTGAACCGCCTGATCCGTTCAGCTTATAAATTATTAGGCTTAAATACCTATTTTACTGCAGGGGTACAGGAAGTACGTGCCTGGACCTTCCACGAAGGCTGGAAAGCCCCGCAGTGTGCAGGTGTGATCCATACCGATTTTGAAAAAGGGTTTATTAAAGCAGAAGTAATTGCCTTTGAGGATTACCTGCAATATAAAAGCGAAGCAGCCTGCCGTGAAGCAGGAAAATTAAGAATTGAAGGCAAAGAATATATTGTGAAGGACGGGGATATTATGCACTTCCGGTTTAATGTATAGTGAGTTCAGAGGATATAGTTACTGGATGCTGGTTGCTGGTTTACAGGTAATCAAACAATCTTCCATAAAGAAGCTATAGCGCCATCAGGCTGCAGCCTCTGAGATCACTGTTATCCATTCTGCCGGTAACCTCAAAGTGGCCATCAGTGTATAAAACGCCCAGGTCATCTGTAGCAATAAAGCTGCAGGAATAAATATTAGCCAGATCTATTACATTGATCAATCCCCGGGTTTTATTTGTTTCAGTATTCTTTATGGTTAAGGGATCTTCTTCATCCCGCAACATAATGCGCATCCAGGGTGGGGCCTGGAAAATACCGTTACCTTTAGAATAAGCCTGGGACAATAGCTCCGACATGCCGTACTCAGAATGTATTGCGTTCAGCGAAAATGCCTCTTTTAATATATCGTGCACTTCATTTCTTATCATTTCTTTTCTCCTGCCTTTCATACCCCCGGTTTCCATCACTATTGTATTATGCAAAGGCAACTTATATTTTTCTGCAAAATCAAGCAGGGCAAAGGTTACGCCCATCAGCAAGGTTTGCTGGCCCTGCTCTTCCAGGGTGGCCAACACATCTGCAAGCTGTTCAACATCATATAAATAAAAGCCGCTTTTTTCATGCCCGCTTTTTTCAATCAGCTGCTGAACCATATAAACCAGTGAGGAGTTTTTTCTTTCAAGATAAGAAGGCAACAGGCCCAGCACGCACCAATCTTTCACATTTCCATAAAAACGGTTAAAGCCTGAAAAAAAGCTCTTTTCATAAATACCGGCGTCTTTTACCAGGTGCCTGCTATTAACAGTTTGAGTAGTTCCGCTGCTTTCAAAAATCAATTCAGGGCTAAAGCTGCCGGTTATTACCTGGTGTGTTTTAAAAAAACGGATAGGTAAAAAAGGAATGGCTTCTGTTCTGTCAATTTCAGAGATATTCACTTTAAGCGCATCCACATAATTTTTATAAAAGATGTTATGATTGTATTGAAGCCTGAAAATATCCAAAGCTATTTTCTCAAAGTCAGGATTACTTTGAAATACCAGATTTCCTATATCTGCCCATTCTTGCTTTTGTTGCATCCACAATGATCATTAAATTCTACAATCCATCGAAGCTACAAAATTTTCAACTTACAGCACCTGTATCTTTGCACCTGCACATGGGCAATAAGTTTATAAAATTTATTTTCTTCTCCAATTATTTTGTGGGGCTGCTTTCAGTTGCACTGTCTATCGAAATGAGCCTGCAGGCTCATTTACCATTCAATTCAGTTGCTTTTTACAGTCTGCTTTTTATGACTACTGTATTGTATTACACGTACGCCTATGTGGGGCCCGTAAACGCAAACAGCTCAGTCAATCCTCGTACAGAATGGTACAGAAAAAATAACCGCTTTGTAAAAACAAGTCAGCTGATATTCTTAACAGCCAGTGCTATTTTAATAGTGTACCTGGGTGTAAATAACCTGGAAGCTATTTTTCAGCTTGAACTGGTATATTGGTTATTAGGAGTAATAATAGTTATGGCTGCATTATTATATTATGGCCTGTTGCCAAAATCATTTATCAGGTTAAATTTGAGAGGCACCGGATGGGTAAAAGCTTTTGTAATTGGCTTCGTATGGGCCTCCTGTGTAAATATACTTCCGCTTATTGATATTAAAATTGAAAAAGGTGTTTTAGTAGCAGACCCTGTTTGGGTGAGCTGGTTATTTGTAAAAAACTTTATGTTTTGCACCGTAAATGCTATTATGTTTGATATTAAAGATTATGCAGATGATTCAAACCGGCAGCTAAAAACTTTCGTAGTACGGTATGGACTGCATAAAACTATTTTTTTTATTTTAATTCCGCTCTTATTAGTAGGGGTTATTTCTTTGATTTTATTTACGATGGCACAAGGCATCAACCGGGTAGCCATTTTATTAAACCTGCTGCCTTTTGCATGCCTGTTATTTGTTGCCTACTCATTACAAAAAGAAAAACGGATTTTATATTACCTGGTAATAATAGATGGCCTTATTTTTTTTAAAGCATTATGTGGGATAGCCGGAGTATTACTTACTAATATATAACCAGCCGTATTAAAACAATGCGCAACAATTATAACTTTATTGCTCCTTATTATGATTTTATAAGCCGGATCATTTTTGGCAAAGCCATTATGCAGGCACAAACCTGTTTGCTCTCACACATTGCGCCAAACAGCAGTTTACTGATAGCTGGGGGCGGTTCGGGATGGATACTGGAAGAAATAGCTAAGGTGCATCCCAGCGGGCTTACCATAACTTATATTGACAATGCTGCAAAAATGATAGCGCTTGCAAAAAAGAGAAAATGTGGCGCTAATAAAGTAGTTTTTATTTGTGAACCCATAGAAAATTATCTCATTACACAACAATTTGATTGCGTTCTTACAGCTTTTTTCTTCGATAATTTTAAAATTAAAAAAACAGCTGCCATTTTTGAAACTATACATCATCATCTTAAAGCCGGTGGCAATTGGTTATATGCCGATTTTGCTCCCACAAAACTGGCAAAAAAATACTGGCAAAAAATATTATTAAAAATGATGTATTTTTTCTTCCGTGTTGTAAGTAAAATAGAGACACAGGAATTAGCGGATATGTCTTTGCTTTTTAAAACATCCTGTTACAGGGAATTTTTTTTTAAATGGCATTACAGGCATTTTATACGATCCGTTGTTTATAAAAAAGAAACAAGTACCCTCTCCTATCACAAATAAGGGTTGTGGATAATTTTATTTTATTGATTCCTACCCTATTAACTTTTGCTCCTTGTACAAATACTGTAAAAATCAAAAATGGTTATTTATTTTACTTTATCTTAGCCCGCTTAACGGACCCTTTCCAAATATTATACTTTTTAAAATATATTTGAACGGTACAATATTTGCGGTGTACAAAAAATATCTTTTTTGAAAAATGCATACTTCATTTATAAAAATCATACATTTTAGCAGGCTGGTTAAAATCAACAACAGGTTGAGAGAGTTCAATTTCAAAAAAAATAATAACGCAGGTGATTATGTTTTTGACGTTGATACGGCAGATGACAGGGGAAACCGCTTATTCTTCAGGCTGGCAAAAAACAGCGATAATCAATGGACCTTAGACTCTAAACAGCCAGTCCCCGATTGGGTAGAAAATCACCAGCAGCAACTGGTAACGGAGCTTGAAGAAGGGTTATTGACTAATTAGACTTTTACGGGCTAACATCTCTTTTTCTACAACGGTAGTCCGGCTGTGCCCTGTTCTGTTGTTTTGGAACTGCCTATTGGAGCGGGTGTTTATAACTCTGATAAGAAGTAATGGGCTCTTATCAGGTTTCTTTTAAAACAACATTTCCCGTTCTTTTGAGGTTGCCCCAGCCCTGTCCTTCACCTTTTATGGCGCGCCTTACTGACCTAAACCATACAATATACATCAGCTGCCGGTACACAAACCTTTGCGGCAGCAACCAAAGCAACCGCCAGTAATTTTCCTTTTCAAAGCGAAATGCCACTATAGAAATAAATACATCTATAAACAGAAACAGGAAATAATAAATAAGTATCTGCTGCATGCTGTCTATGTCGTTCCTGTTATAAATAAGACCGATAAAAAACAGCAGGTCAGCCAGTGGGGCAATCAATGGCATTACGATCTGGAATAATAAAATATTAGGCAGCGCTATCATTCCCAGGCCTTTATACCTGGAGTTGAAACAGGCATCCCTGTTTTTCCAGAAACTTTGCATAACACCATAACACCACCTGAACCGCTGCTTAAGGAACTGGCTTATTGATTCCGGCGCTTCGGTAACGGCAATAGCAGCGGTACAATTACGAATAATGTATCCCTGCCGTAAAATACGGATAGTAAGATCGCAATCCTCAGCAAGAGAATCTGTAGCAAAGCCGCCTGTATCCTGCATTGCTTTCTTACTGAAAGCACCTATGGCGCCGGGTACTACAGTGATGCCATTAATATAATCAAAGGCCCGGCGATCAAAATTCTGGGCAGTTATATATTCTATCGACTGCCATTGAGTTAGTATTTTTTGTGTATTGCCAACTTTTACATTACCTGCAACGGCGCCAACCCTGTCATCTTTAAAATAAGGCATCATTTTACTGAGCGCATCTTTTTTTAGCTGCGTATCGGCATCTATACACAATAGAAAATCACTGCCAGCCCTTTCTATGCCATAATTTAAAGCCGATGCTTTACCTCCGTTTTCTTTCCGGTATGCTTTTACCTGTTCATTATTGCCAAAAGCTGCTGTTATGCGTTCAAAAGTTTTATCCTTTGATCCATCGTCTATAAAAATGATCTCGTAATGGGGATAATCCTGTTGCAACAGACTTTTTACTGTAGCCACACAATTCACCTCTTCATTATACGCGGGTACAATAATGCTCACTTTAGGAGTAAACGTTCCAATAACAGGATCACCCTGCTTTTTGTCTTTAAAATAATTCAGCAAAGCCAGAACTCCCAGAAACAGTATGCGCAAAATACCTAATAAAATAGCCAGCCAGAAAGAGATCTTTAAAAACTCTGACAGGAAAGCTATCGTTTTTGATGCTGCAGAATCAGCACCAAGCCAGGCATCCTGTACCGGCGGCATCACCTGCTCTTTAGTCAGGTTCAATAGTTGTGCCACCGTAATAAATGCGATTCCCCGCTGTTTAAAATACTGAATAATGCGGGGTAAGGCATCTACAGTGGCCTGTCGCGGCCCTCCGGCATCATGCAGCAAAATAATTCCCTTTTCGGAGTTTGCCTCATACTCCCGCACTATCCTGTTATAAATAGTATCAGCATTCATGGAATAAGCCCGGTTTTTAGTATCCCAATCCTCGGGGTCTATGCTTTCCCCTACAGCATAATAACTATGCTTTTTACTGATTGCAATAGGTTCCAGCTCAACATAACTGCCCGGCTCCGAATCCGCATTGTAGGGGGGCCTGAACAAAATAGTGCTATGCCCTGTCTGCGACTCGATCAGCAGCCGGGTAGCTTCAATCTCTGTGGTAGCGCGGCTCCTGCCTACTTCTGCAATATTGGGATGCGTGAAAGTGTGGTTGCCTATTTCGAATCCTTCATTATAGATACGCCTGAAAAGAGAAAGATTGCCCTCTACATTGGTGCCCACCACAAAAAAAGTAGCTGGCACTTTTTCACGCTTCAGTATTTGCAGTATTTGTGGTGTAAATACAGGATCGGGGCCATCATCAAATGTAAGAATTACCTGCTTCTTCACTTTCCCGAACTTTTTAATGATATACCTGGTAGGCAACTGCAGGTACTGCTCTTCAGCTATAAGGTTATCTGTGCTGTCTCTCACAATTTTCATCAAGCCATCAGCGGGCTCTGTAATCATATCCAGCACTTCTCCATCACCAATGTAGTCAGGTTTTTTATAACCAACAGGGCTGTGCTGCAGCCTTGTAAAAACAGATGGGTGAGCAGCAACAGCTTCTCTTCTTAAATCCCTGTTATAAAAGGTCCATAATCTTTCATCCTCAGCCCCCAGCCTCCACACAGCAGTGCCCGCTACTCCGTAGTCATCTGCAAACCGCATTGTATTGAAAGTTCCGGCGGCATCATTAAAATATACTTTATGCCAAACACTGTCTGCGCCCCTGTAACTAAAAGAGCAATTGTATGTATCGTTATTAAACTCAATAGGAGCATTATAATCCTTGGCTAAAGCGATGGCCTCAGCATAAGTTACAGTAGCAGCATTACCCTTTTCAGGCCAGTTGTAACCATACGCTGCAAGACATAATATTATTTTCCTCGAATCAATGCTTTCAGCAGTTTTATCCAGAACCTTTTCTATCCAGCGCTGCTCGCTAACCGGCCCGGGCACACTTTCAGCAAAATGCTGATCGTAGGCCATCAGAAAAATATAATCAAGATAAGGCTCTACCTTCGTAAGATTATAGTTATCATCACCCGGGACCACATCCTGTGTAACCAGTATTTTTTTAGCATGAAGGCGCTCGTACAATTCTTTCTGGAAAAGAAAAAGCGGTTTTAAAGATGGTTCGTGTATCTCTTCAAAATCAATATTAATTCCGGCAAAATGATTTTTTTGCAGAGCGAGCTCTATCTGATCCAGAAAATGTTTTCTTTTTTCGGGACTTTGCATCACCCTGTCCAATATTTTACCATCAAAATTGCCACTTGTTTCAGTAATATTTACATTACTTAGAATAGGTACTATACGTACATTATACCTGCGCAGATACTGCAGGGCTTCTGCATCAATACGAACCACCAGGGTATCTGCAACAGGATCAATAAAAAACCATTCAGGCAGCACCATATTCAGCTTATTTATATGAGCTTTTAAAGAAGATAAGGCCTGCGGATCCCAATCCACATAAAAAGCAGCACGTACTGCCTGCGCATAAGAGCGTTTTGCATCATTTGCTATATGTTCAAAATTTTGTTTACGCAGTTCTAAAAAATGCTGGAAGCCCTTATAACGTATTGCATCCTGCTTTGTAAAATCTTTCGGTATTACCAGGTTATCATTTCTTACATAATCTGTTTTTTCCAGTTTGGGAAGGAAAGGGACATTCATGTGCACCAGTGATATCCATACAACAGGTATAATCAATAGTAACAGAAAAATAAGGATCCGGCTCGTCCACTTAAAAGTGTTCCATCTTAATTTGCTCTCGGTTTCGAAAACCTGCTTTTGCTTTGCCATGATGAGGATTGGTAATACAAAATTATATCTAGATTTGTTTATCCTATGCTTTTCCGGCTTAACGGAATGTTATTTAAAATATAAATTATGGAGACCATAACAGGCAATTATGTAGACATCAAACAGCGGGCTATCTTTCCGGCTGAAATAATTGTTTCAGATGGAAAGATAACAGCTATCAATAAGCTTGATTCCTCCAAACAGGGAGCCTGCTTTATTATTCCCGGATTTATAGACAGTCATGTGCATATTGAAAGCAGTATGCTCATCCCATCGGAGTTTGCCAGGCTGGCCGTAGTGCATGGTACAGTGGCTACAGTCAGTGATCCGCACGAAATTGCCAATGTATGTGGCATGAGAGGAGTGGAATACATGATCGAAAATGGCAAAACGGTTCCTTTCAAATTCAATTTTGGTGCGCCCAGCTGCGTACCTGCTACTACTTTTGAAACGGCAGGGGCAAACCTGGGCGTTGCCGATGTAAAAGCCCTGTTACAGCGGAAAGAGATCAAATACCTGAGTGAAATGATGAACTTTCCGGGGGTACTGCATAAAGAACCCGAAGTGATACAAAAAATAAAGGCTGCACATGATTTAGGAAAACCGGTTGACGGTCATGCTCCCGGCTTACGTGGCGATGACGCAAAAAAATATATCAATGCCGGCATCAGCACTGATCACGAATGCTTTACTGCTGAAGAAGCGCTGGATAAATTAATATATGGCATGAAAATCCTGATCCGGGAAGGAAGCGCTGCCAAAAATTTTGAAGCCCTGATACACCTGCTGAACGAGTACCCGGATCAGATTATGTTTTGCAGCGATGACAAGCATCCCGACAGCCTGGTGGCCGGTCATATCAACGATCTTTGTGCAAGAGCCGCTGCTAAAGGAATTGATGTATTTAACATATTGCAAGCTGCCTGTGTAAACCCGGTTGAGCATTATAAATTAGATGTTGGCCAATTGCGCGTTGGCGATCCGGCAGATCTCATACTGGTTGAAGATATGCAAAATTTCAGGGTGGTAAAAACTTATATTAACGGGCAACTGGTTGCAGAGAATGGTGCAAGCCTTATTGCTTCGCAGCCTTCTGGTATTATTAATAATTTCAACTGTGCGCCTAAGTCTCCGGAGAATTTTGCTGTTCCGGCAACAAATGATAAAAGCATTCCTGTTATTGAGGCCCTGGATGGACAACTAATTACCAATAGGATTTTTGTAACCCCTAAAATCCAAAACGGCCATATTGTAAGCGACACGGATCATGATATCTTAAAAATAGTGGTGGTAAACCGTTATTGCAATGCTCCCGCAGCCACCGCCTTTATTAAAAATATTGGATTGAAACAGGGCGCCCTGGCCTCTTCTGTTGCACATGACAGCCACAACATTGTGGCAGTAGGCACAGACGATGAAAGTATTTGCCGCGCTGTTAATCTCATCATTGAAAATAAAGGCGGCATAAGCTGCGTAAGGGACACTCCTTCTTTCCACGCCGGCGGACAGGTTGGAGAAGAACGGGAAGAGATTGTTCTGGCGCTTCCTGTAGCTGGTTTAATGAGCCCCGATGACGGATATAAAGTAGCTGAAGCCTATACAGCCATAGATGCAATGGCTAAGGAAACAGGTAGCAGTTTAAGCGCGCCTTTTATGACCCTCTCATTTATGGCACTGCTGGTTATACCAGAGCTAAAATTAAGCGATAAAGGGTTGTTTGATGGGGGAAAATTTCAGTTTATTTAAGATGAGTCGGAGGTCTGAAGACGGAAGTCAGAGGCTCTCAGGCTTCTTCGGACTTCGGTCCTCTGACTTTTCAACCGTCCTCCTTTCACCGACCGAACTCCGCCATTTACCGATATATTAGGTTTATATGCAATAAATCTGTTGCTTCAGCAGTTATGGCGTGCTATTTTTACCTAAATTTAAATACAATGAACGAAAATAATCCATACAACACCGAAATGTATAAAAGTGAGCCGGCAGGCTACCCCCAGCAAGGCCCTGGTAATTTCAGGCCCCGGCAATCCCAAAGCCATATCTGGATAGGGGGTTTTTTGTTAGTAATTGGCGTTGCCTATTTATTAAAACGTATAGGCATTCATTTACCAGACTTTCTTTTTTCATGGCAGATGTTCCTGATAGCCTTGGGCATTTTTATAGGCATCCGTAAAAACTTTGAAGGTCCGGGATGGATGATCCTCATCCTGATTGGTTCTATATTCCTCATAAACGAATTTTTTGTTTTTGGCGAATTAAGGAGGTTTATATTGCCTATCATCCTTATAGGTTCCGGCCTGTTCTTTATTTTCCGGCCTAAAGGATCTAAAAGCTATATACAGTTTGATGAGAGCGGTACCGCACCCCTTGCCGGAGCCAGCGGACAGGATTATATAGATACTACTTCTATTTTTGGTGGTTCCAAAAAGAAGGTTTTTTCCAAAAACTTCAGAGGAGGCGAAATGACCAATGTTTTTGGCGGCAGTGAGATAGACCTGAGCCAGGCAGATCTGAATGGAACAGTAGTTTTAGACGTTACGGCTCTTTTTGGAGGCGCTACTTTAATCGTACCTTCTCA
>JAPUDO010000126.1:101957-141320 GCA_027493055.1 Niabella sp.
TTGGAACGTAATTTCAGAAGCAGTAGCCATCATGGGCGAAGTAAAGGATAAACGTGTAATGCAAACCCTTCCCGACATCAATAAAACCCTGCTCATAAAAGGTACTGTTATTTTCGGAGGCATTGATGTAAAGAGTTTTTAAATTGCAGCCGGAAAAGTCAGAAAGTCGGTAAGTCAGAAAAGACCGTAAGACCAGGAACTGGAAAGATTGTTATCTTCTATCTTTCTGACTCCTGACTAACGGGCTTCCTGGCTTATTCATTATTTATTACTCATTACTCATTAAATCAATGCCTTCGCCCCTTTCAACAAAGCGATTCCTGTTTTACCTTATACTTGGCTGGATAGTATTGGTTATTGCACAGGTGCTGATCTTTAACCGGTTGTTTACGTTCCCGCTTAAGATCACTATAACCGATAGTTTGATAAGCATAACCATGCTGCTGTTAGCAAGCCTGCTGGTATTAAACATTACCAAATATTATCTGCCTACATCTTATCAGTATGCAGGCATTATTGCCTCATCACTGGTACTATCACTATTGTGGCTGCTCATCACCAACAGCTTTCTTAAAATAATTTTTGACAGCCAGGTGGCTTACCTGGGATTTTTACATAACTCGCTGGTGATAAGATTTACGTTTGCCTTTCTCTTATTAACTATTGTTACTACTGCATCCATTTTATGGTATAACTGGCAGGAGCGCCAGAAAGAATCACAACGAAAGTCCGATGTAGAAGCACTTTCGCGGGAAGCAGAATTATTTAAACTGCGCCAGCAGCTGCAACCGCATTTTTTGTTCAACAGCCTCAACTCCATTAATGCGCTTATTGGTCTTGATCCGCAACAGGCCCGAAAAATGGTACAACAGCTTTCTGATTTCTTACGTGGTACGCTTAAAAAAGAAGAGTCGCAAATGGTGACATTGGAAGAAGAGATCAGTTATCTAAACCTCTATCTCGAAATTGAGAAAGTACGGTTTGGCAACAGGTTGCAAACCCGGATAGATATCAGGGAGGGTTGCAAATTGGCTCTGTTACCTACGTTGCTGCTGCAGCCTATTGTTGAAAACGCTATCAAATTCGGGCTTTATGATACAACCGGGCAAACACTCATCACCATCTCCTGCCATTTGGACCAGCATGAACTGGTTATTATCGTGTCCAACCCTTATGATCCGGAAACATCGGTACCTAAAAAAGGAACAGGCTTTGGGCTTTCATCTATCAAAAGGCGGTTATATTTGTTATTTGCCCGGAACGACCTGTTAATAACAAACGCAAAGGATACTATTTTTGAAACAATCGTAAAAATACCTCAATAATATGGCCAAAGTTATAATTATAGATGACGAATTTTTAGCCAGGAGCATGGTTAAAGAATATCTCAAAAAGCACCCGCAGCTGGAGATTATGGCAGAGTGCAGCGATGGTTTTGAAGGATTAAAAGCCATACAGGAACATGAGCCCGACCTCATCTTCTTAGATATCCAGATGCCTAAGATCAGCGGCTTTGAAATGCTGGAGCTGGTAGAAAATCCCCCTGCGGTGATCTTTGCCACGGCGTTTGACGAATATGCCATTAAAGCCTTTGAGGCACATGCTATTGACTACCTGCTCAAACCTTTTGACCAGGAACGCTTTGATAAAGCCATAACCAAATTCATGGCGCAAAACAGGCCTGCAGCTACAGAAAGCACTAAAGCGCTTTTAAACGATGCCCAACTGCCCGGCAGTAACAGCCGCATTGTGGTAAAGAACGGAAGCAAAATAAAGATCATACCGGTACAGGAAGTTTTATACCTGGAAGCAGCCGATGACTTTGTAAAGATATTTACCAAAGAAGGTTATTATCTTAAAAACAAAACCATGTCCTTCTTTGAATCGTTCCTGCCTGCAGATATGTTTGTACGCAGCCACCGCTCCTTCATTGTAAATATCCAGGAAATTACCCGCATTGACCCTTACGAAAAAGACGGGCATGTAGCTATACTCAAGAATGGCGCTAAGATAAATGTGAGCCGTAACGGGTATGGGAAGCTGAAGGGGGTGCTGGGGCTGTAAACGTAAAACACTTGCTTAAAAAAGCGGAGCTGTCTAAGAATCAAAGACAGCTTTTTTCATTTGAGGAGCTGATGAAGAAAAAATTCAAGTAGACCTTTCTCCTTTTAAACAGCTTCTTTAAACTCCAGACAAGTAAAATTTCTAAAAATAACAACCATGAAAATTGTAAATGATATTTACAATTTTCATGGTTAATGTATATCTTTGCGGTATGATTAAACGGCGTCTTGAAGATGAAATAACCAGGCTTACCAAGCAGTTTCCTGCTGTTGCGGTTTTAGGACCCAGGCAGGTAGGTAAAACCACACTTGCAAAAAAAATCGCAAAGCAACAGAAGAAGGGGGCAGTTTATTTAGATGTAGAAAAACCTACGGACCAGCTAAAGCTGTCTGATGCAGAGGCATACCTTCAATCAAAGAAAGACAAATGTGTAGTGCTTGATGAAGTGCAATACATGCCCGGGCTGTTTAGCATATTACGCCCGCTGATAGATGAAAAGAAAAAGCCCGGAAGATTTATACTTACGGGCTCCGCATCCCCGGCCCTGGTAAAAGGAGTATCCGAATCCTTAGCAGGCCGTATTGCATACACAGAATTGCCCCCGATAGGATTTACGGAACTTCCCAAAAGCATTTCAATGCAAAGGCACTGGTTCAGAGGAGGGTTTCCTGATGCGCTCACAGCTAAAACCGATGCATTAAGCCGTAATTGGCTGGACAACTTCATTAAAAGCTACGTAGAGCGGGATTTAAACCAGCTGTTTCATATTACATTTTCTACGCCTTTGGTACGTAATTTCTGGCAAATGCTGGCATATAACAATGGGGCCGTACTTAATGCAGAAAACTATGCGCGCGCTTTGGCTGTTACCAACCCTACCGTACATAAATACCTTGATTATTTAGAAGGGGCCTACCTTATAAGAAGGCTGCACCCATGGTTCGCTAATGTAAATAAGCGATTGGTAAAATCTCCTAAAATTTATATACGGGATAGCGGGCTGCTGCACCGCCTTGCCGGCATTACAGATATGGATGAACTAAAAGGGAATGTTCTTATTGGCGCATCGTGGGAAGGATATGTTATAGAGCAAATTGCGCAAGCTAAGCCGGAAACGCTTTCTATGTTTTTTTACAGAACCCACAACGGCGCAGAAGTAGACCTTGTATTGATCAAAAAAAATAAACCCTGTGCTGTAATAGAAATAAAAACAAGCGCAGCGGCCACTCCTTCCCGGGGATTTTATGAATGCCAGGGAGATTTAAAACCAGCAAAAAGCTTTATTATATCCCCGGCAGGAGAAACCTATCCTGATAATAAAGGGAGCATTCATTGCAGCCTGAAATACTTTATACTGACAGAACTTTCAAAAATATAACCATGAAAATTGTAAATTTCATTTACAATTTTCATGGTTTGTGATAGAGAGTATTAGCTATTTCAGATACGAGTTTTATAAAGCACATTATTTCTTCATGCTTACCTTCCAGATAATACCTGCCGTATCATCATTTACCAGTAATGATCCATCGGGAGTAATGGCTACACCAACAGGTCTCCCATGAACCTCGCTTTTTTCTTCATCAGCAATGAAACCAGTTAAAAAGTCTTCCGGCGGCTGCGGTTTGCCATTTTTAAAAGGAATAAAAACAACTTTATAGCCTGACAGTACCGAACGGTTCCAGGAGCCATGTTGCCCTATAAAAGCGCCGTTCCTGTATTTAGCAGAGAATTGCTGACCTGTATAAAATACCAGGCCCAGAGATGCCGTATGAGGGCCCAAAGGTACATCAGGAATAATAGCTTTATCAACCAGCTTCTGGTGGGGATCATTAGCCCAGCGTGGGTCTTTGATCTTTCCAAAGTAGCTAAACGGCCAGCCATACCAGCCACCACGTTTAACGCTGGTAGCATAGTCAGGAACAAGGTTATCTCCCAGTTCATCGCGTTCATTTACTGCGGTCCAAAGTTCTCCTGTTACAGGATTCCAGTCCAGGCCAACCGGGTTGCGAAGTCCGCTTGCATATATTTTCAGATCGCTGCCATCGGGGTTCGCTTCAAAGATCAGCGCACGCTTTCCTTCTTCAATTTCCATACCTCGCTCCCCTGCATTACTGGCCGAGCCTACTGTTATGTAAATCTTAGTTCCTTCTTTATTGGCAATAATGTTTCTCGTCCAGTGATTGTTGTACCCGCCTTCCCACAGGCTTATAATCTTGTCGCCGTCAGCTTTGATTTCAGTATCGCCGGCTTTATAAGGATAGCGGTAAACGCCGTCTGTATTTCCTACATAAAAATAGTTACCCAATACCAGCATACCCAGAGGGCGGTTCAGGTTAGTGAGGAAAATATATTTATCATCTGCGATACCGTCTTTATTTACATCTTTGAAAAGTAAGATCCTGTTTGCTGATTCCCTTGTGCCTGCTTCTGAAACAAAAATATCACCGTTAGGTGCAATGTAGGTCCAGCGCGGGTTTTGCAGCCCCTCCACAAAGCGGGTTACAACAAACCCTTTAGGCGCAACAGGGGTTTTGCCCTCGGGCCATCCGACCGTTCTGCTGTTTTTTCTTGCAGATTCAGTTTTGTACGGAGGTGGTAAGGTAAGCGGTCCCACTGCCGTTTGAACAGTTACGGGTGGCTGCGCTGCCAGTACTTTCTTTGTGTCATCACCAACTTTATTTTGAGCATAACCCATAGTGGAAGCCGTTGCGGCAATGAGAACGAAAACTGCTGTTTTAATTTGCATCACGATTCATTTTATCTGAATTAAAATATGCCGGCTACTGCCAAACCATGTATCACAAGACAAGTGTATTCCGATTTTCGGGACAAGATTGATGCCAGATATGCATCAGCTGGCACTATCAAAATTATGCTTGAAACTCGTAACCAATATCTTTACGATAGTACATATCATCGAATTTTATTTTAGACAATGCCTCTCTTGACTTAGCCGCAGCCGCAGTAATACTGTCGGCAAACGAAGTAGCACAAAGCACACGGCCACCATTAGTTACTATTTGCCCATCTTTTTCTTTAGTACCTGCCTGGAATATAAGGGCATCCCCGGCTTCTTCAATGCCTCCTATCTTATACCCTTTCTCAAAACTTCCCGGATAGCCGCCGCTTACGGCAACCACAGTAACGGCACATCTTCCATCAGTTTCGATCTCCACTCCGCTTAGTTTGTTTTGAGCTGCTGCCAGACAAATATCTGCCAGGTCATTCTTTAAACGCGGCATTACCACTTCTGTTTCGGGATCACCCATGCGGCAGTTGTATTCAATTACATAAGGTTCGTTGTGCACTTTTATCAAACCAATAAATATAAACCCGGTATAGTGAATGCTTTCTTTGCTCAGTCCATCTACAGTAGGCTTAATAATTTTATCTGTTACCTTCTGCATGAAATCGTCCGATGCAAAAGGCACCGGGCTTACGGCGCCCATGCCACCGGTGTTTAAGCCGGTATCCTTTTCTCCAATACGTTTATAGTCTTTGGCTTCGGGCAACAGTACATATTCTTTCCCATCTGTGAGTATAAAAACGCTCATTTCAATTCCGTCCAGGAACTGCTCTACCACCACGGTTTTGCTGGCATCGCCAAATTTGGACTGCATCAGCATGGCTTCAAATTCAATAATAGCATCCGTATGATTATCGCAAATAACCACACCTTTGCCGGCAGCCAGCCCGTCTGCTTTTAAAACGATGGGCAAAGAATGATCTTTTAAATAATTCACACCATCTTCAAACTGCTCAACAGAAAACTCCCGGTAAGCGGCTGTAGGAATATGATGCCTTTGCATAAAAGCTTTGGCAAAGGCCTTACTGCCTTCCAGTTGAGCACCAAACTGTGAAGGGCCTATAAAATGGATATGCTTTAGCTCCTCTTTCTGAAAATGATCCCAGGCGCCTTTTACCAAAGGTTCTTCGGGACCCGCTATTACCATTTCAATGTTATGATCCAGGCAAAACTTCCCTATTGCGTTAAAGTCCGTAACCCCGATAGCTACATTGGTTCCGCATTGCGCCGTGCCAGGATTGCCGGGTGCAATAAACAGTTCATGTTTACCCTGTCCTCTTTCTTTAATATTCCAGGCAAGTGCATGTTCCCTGCCACCGCCGCCAAGTATCAGTATTTTCATTTTTTGCTACTGTTTTTAAAGGTGGTGAAGGTAATAAATCTGCAAGGAAGGTATAGTATTGAGCCAGGTAATTTTTTAACAGGAAGAAGATGCTACTCACTTTCGGGTAAATTACTATATTTACCCATCTTGTTTTAAAATATAAAATATGCCGGAAACCCAAAATGACTTTTTTAAGAGCCGCGTATTAGGACACCCTTCAGGATTGTTTGTATTATTTTTCACAGAAATGTGGGAGCGGTTTTCCTTTTACGGAATGCGTGCTTTGCTGGTGATGTTTTTAACTGCTGCTTTATTTGACGGGGGCTGGAACTGGACCCGCGAGCAGGCTATGGCTTTGTTTGGTTCTTATGTAGGGTTGGTATATCTGTCCACCATGCTTGGAGGTTATTTTGCCGATAAGAAAATTGGCTACCGGTTAGCTGTGGTGGTAGGCGCCCTGTTAATGACAATGGGACACGCTTCAATGGCAATAGAAACACAGTTCTCCATTTACCTGGGATTGATATTGCTGGTTTTTGGCAATGGTTTTTTTAAACCTAATATGACTTCTATCATTTCCGAGATGTATAAAGACCACCCGGATAAGAAGGACGGAGCCTACACTATATTTTATATGGGCGTGAACTCCGGCGCTTTTTTCGGCATTTTGCTGTGCGGGTATTTAGGCGAAAAAGTAGGCTGGAGCTGGGGCTTTGGCCTTGCGGGCGTATTTATGCTTTTTGGACTGATCCAGTTTTGGCTGGCACAGAATATATTTGGAAATATAGGTTTAAAACCCGTGAAGAAAAGTGCCGCTGCTGTAGCAAGCGCTGCACCGGGAACAGATAATGACAAGCTGAATCCCTTTTCGGGCGGACAACTGGCGCTTATTGGGCTTATGGTTGCTTTGGGCTTGTTGTGGATCATTTTTGAGCCGGCTAAGCTGATCTCGAACGGTAAAATCGATATTTTCAATTTCAGTGTTGCGGGGATATCCGGAAATAATTTTACCATTTTGCTGGCCGTGGTATTATTTATTGGTCTGCTGATTTACAGGCTTTCGCGTTATTCGCCCATTACAAGAGACAAAATGATCGCTGTATCGTTCTTTGCATTTCTTACCATGTTCTTCTGGGCTATTTTTGAACAGTCTCCAGGCACCCTTACCATTTTTGCCAGGGATTATACCAACCGCGTGCTGGAAGGAGGCGCCGGAACGGCCTTTAAAGTGATAAATGCTTTAATAACTATTGTTCCGCTTACTATAATTACCTGGGTGCTACTGAAATTATTTGGCCAGACTTTTAAAAAGTATGCGGTTGCAAATCTCATCCTGGCTACCAGCTTTGTGATTGTATGGGGCATTGCATTGTGGATGCTTTACAACCAGGTGTCGGAAAAAACACTCGAAGTGCCTGCCTCCTGGTTCTCTACTTTAAATTCATTATTTATCATCAGCCTGGCACCCTTGTTCTCAAAATGGTGGAGCAGCAGGTACAATCCTTCAGCTAATGTGAAATATGCCGTTGGCATGAGCCTGCTGGCGCTGGGAATGGTATGCGTGGCTGTGGGGGCAGGCTCTATAGCCCCAGGAGCCAAAACGGCATCGGTAAGTATGATATGGCTGATACTAGTATACCTGTTCCATACCATGGGAGAGCTGTGCATATCGCCTGTAGGCTTATCTTATGTAAGCAAGCTGGTGCCGCCGCGTATGATAGCCGTGATGTTTGGGATCTGGTACCTTGCTGTGGCCATTGGTATGAAAGGGGCGGCAAAATTCGGAGAGAATGTTGATAAGATTGCGGATGAAAAAGGGATGAGCTATTTCTTCTGGCTGCTGGCAGGTATTTCGTTTACAGTAGCTGTCATATCTGTTTTATTTCGCCCCGTTATTAAGAAACTGATGCATGGAGTACGGTAATACGTTCTTCTTATTTTGCTTTTTCCGTACTTTGGATGCGCTATATTTAATTTAGTAATGAAAATATAAATACAATGGAGACGGCATCAACCAAAACTGAGCACCCTAAAGGTTTATGGGTCTTGTTCGGCACAGAAATGTGGGAGCGCTTTAACTTCTACGGAATGCGTGCGCTACTTACATTGTTTATGATCAATTCGCTGGGGATCATTGAATCTGAAACCTCAATTATTTATGGCGGGTTCTTAGCGTTATGCTACCTGACTCCTATGTTAGGCGGTTTTATTGCTGATAAATATTTCGGCAACCGGAATTGTATCCTTTTGGGTGGATCATTGATGGCTATCGGGCAGATGGTGTTGTTCGTCAGTGCTTCTTCTTTTCCTCAAAACCTGGATCTTGCCAAAACGCTTCTCTGGATAGCGCTGGGGATTATCATCCTGGGCAATGGCTTTTTTAAACCCAACATTTCCTCCATGGTAGGCAGTCTGTACCCCAAACAGGAGAAAAATAAACTGGATTCTGCTTTTACTATTTTTTATATGGGTATCAACCTGGGAGCCTTCTTAGGCCAGCTGATCTGTCCTTTGTTAGGGGATGTAAAGGATATAGATGGCGCAAGGGACATTCATGCTTTCAGATGGGGGTTCCTGGCAGCTTCTATGGCTATGATGATAGGCACCCTTCTATTCTTTCTTCTCAAAAACAAATACGTTGTAACACCCGAAGGAAGACCCATAGGCGGACTTCCTAAAAACAACACTGCCGAAGACTTTGAAGAAGGTGAAGCCCAGTCGGCCAGCTTTTCCAGAAAGTCCATCGTTGTTGCTGTTATAGCTTTTATTGGGCTTTGCCTTTTATTTCATTTTATGGCTGGGCAGAATATTGTGTACGCCCTGGTTTATGCCGCAGGCCTGACTTTAGCAGGGCTGATCATATCTGATACGTCTATTACAAAAATTGAAAGGGACAGGATACTGGTGATATATGTAGTTTCGTTCTTTGTTATCTTTTTCTGGGCAGCTTTTGAGCAGGCAGGTTCCTCTCTTACATTTATAGCAGATAACCAAACAGACAGGAGTTTTTTTGGCTGGAACATGCCGCCATCCATGGTACAGATCTTTAATGGTTTGTTTATTGTAATACTGGCAGTGCCTTTTAGCATATTGTGGGATAAACTGAGATCCAGAAGTAAAGAGCCTGTATCTCCATTAAAACAGGCCTTTGGTTTATTGATCATTGCTTTAAGTTATTTTATCATTGCCCATAATGTTAAAGATTTGGGCAATACCGGGTTGTTAGCTATCAAATGGCTAATCCTGCTTTACCTGTTACAGACCTGTGGCGAACTCTGCCTTTCACCTATAGGCCTTTCACTGGTAGGGAAACTGGCACCTAAAAGATTCGCCTCACTTCTGTATGGTGTATTCTTTATTTCCAACGCTGCAGGTTATGCCCTGGCTGGAACACTGGGGTCAATAATGCCTGCTACCGGCGACAAATTTAAAAAAGCAAGCGAACTGGGCTTTAACCTCAGGGATATTTTAGACAAGAAAGTAACGCTTACCACCGAACAGGCCGAGATTTTTGCCAAGAACCAGATACCTGCATCAAACCACTCCTTTGCAGGTTTTGAAATACATAATTTGTATGAGTTTTTTATGGTTTTTGTAGTTCTCTGTGGCATTGCAGGCATCATTTTAGCATTGGTATCACCCCTTTTAAAGAAAATGATGCATGGTATAAAATAAACCGGTCCATCACATAATATAGAGAACAGCTTCTCATTAGGAGCTGTTTTTTTATTTTACCGGCAAGTATTTAAGTTTTCATTATCTTTCCTTTTTACTTTTACGCCTCATGCAAACTTTAGAACAAATCCAGGACTTTAAGGGTAAATACCCCAGGCAGCTATGGTCACTATTCTTTTCTGAAATGTGGGAACGCTTTTGTTTTTACGGAATGCGCGGTATGCTTACTTTTTTTATGGTGCACCAGCTGTTCTTTGACGAAAAGAGCGCACAGCTTCAGTATGGCGCTACCCAGGCTTTTGTATATGCCTTCACTTTTATAGGGGGCTTGTTTGCTGATAAGATCCTGGGGTTTAAAAAATCCCTGTTTTGGGGAGGTATATTAATGATTGTGGGAAGCCTGATACTTGCTACGGACCCTAAACAGTTCTTCTTTCTTGGCATCAGCTTTACCGTAATCGGAACCGGCTTCTTTAAACCTAATATTTCTACTATGGTGGGCGCCCTTTATAAACCCGGCGATGTACGGAGAGATGCCGGCTTCTCCCTCTTTTATTCAGGCATCAACCTTGGTGCTTTATTAGGCGGCTATATCTGTATTGCAGTGGGAAAGGGCACCATGCTATCTTCAGTAATTCCGGAAAACCTGAGATGGAACGTAGCATTTGGGTTTGCAGCGATCGTCATGTCGATCAGCTTAATTACATTTTTACTTACCAAGAAGCATTTAGGCCCTATTGGGGATTCGCCATTTGCAGCAAAAGGATTAAAAGGGAAAAACTGGTACGATTACCTGGTTTATGCCGGTGCCCTGGCTATGGTTCCGGTTATTATGGCAATGGTATCTAAAACTGAATATACTGACTGGTTCATGTATATTATAGGGCCGGCTACACTGCTCTACCTGTTCTTTGAGATGAGGAAATATTCAAAAGCGGAAAATAAAAAACTGTTTGCTGCTTTAGTTTTTATTGTTTTCTCCATCCTGTTCTGGGCTTTCTTTGAGCAAAGCGGTGGCTCGTTAAGCATTTTTGCGGCATCTAACCTCGACAATAAGCTATTAGGTGTATTTACACTCGATCCCAACTCTGTAAACAATGCGGCTAATGCATTTTTTGTAATTGCGCTGGCATGGTTAGCCGGGCTGATATGGATAGGACTGGCTAAAAAGAAAATAGAACCTAATACCGTAGTTAAGTTCGGACTTGGATTTATCTTTTTAGGACTCTCATTTTATATTTTGTACTATACCCGGTATTTCGCAAATGATTTAGGTATTACTTCTTTAAATGTGTTCACCTTTGCTTACCTGGTAATGACATTAGGGGAGCTTTGCTTATCGCCGATTGGCTTATCTATTATGACAAAATTATCACCCCACAGATTACAGGGAATGATGATGGGTATGTGGTTCCTGGCTTCTGCATACGGACAATATGTTGCCGGTATTTTAGGCGCCGGCATGAGCACAGCCGACAATAATGCTCCGCCAATGGAGAAACTGATGGCCTTTACCGCAGGTTACCAGCAACTGGCCATTTATGCACTCATTGCAGGGGCTGTGCTGATTGTTATCTCCCCTGTAGTAAGAAAACTGATGGGGGAAGTGAAATAAAACTATGGCTTATAGTTCATGGTTTTTAACAGGAAGTGGGAAGTAGTAAGTAGGGAATAATAAACACTACCTACTTACTATTTACTACTTCCTTCTATAGATCTAAACAAAGCTGTCCACTTCCCGGTAAGCCTGTACCAGTCTTTCTTCCCCTTCTTTGCCTGGTTTAGAGATGCCATGCTCCATGCCTACAATGCCTTTATAGCCTTTATAGTATAAAAATTTAAATACGTTTTTATAATTGACCTCTCCCGTTGTTGGTTCTTTGCGCCCCGGGTTATCCCCTACCTGTATATAAGGAATTTCATCCCAGCACATTTCAAGATTTTTTATAAGATTCCCTTCGTTCTTTTGCATATGATAGGCATCATACAGTATTTTACAGCTCGGACTATCTACGGCTTTGCATATTTCATAGGTTTGAGTTGAGTAACGGAGGAACAGATCGGGTGTATCACTTAATGGTTCCAGTACCATTACAATACCGTGGGGTTCGAAAATCTCTGCACCACGGCGCAATGCTTCAATTACATTGGCGGTTTGTATAGCCAAAGGCAATGACTTTTCAAAGTCGCCCGGTACCACTGTTACCCATTTGGCATTACAGCGTTTAGCTACTTCAACTGATTTCCGGCAGCCATCCAGGAAGATATCAACATGCTCTTTCTTTTTAGCAGCAAGCGTATTAGCGCCGTTGCCGCCTTTGGGTACAACAAATACTCCCATACGCATGCCCAGTTTGGCCAGTGTATCACCGATCCGTGCCTGCATGTCAGGTGTGCGGCCTGTCATGCCATTATCTTCAATAGACCTGAAGCCAAGATCGTGCATGTATTTGATCTGATCAATAAAATCCTTCCCGGAAGAGTGGGTAAACATACCTTCATGCGGAGCATAATCAAGATGAAAGACCTTACCTTCAGAAAAACTATTTCCGGCACTGCTTCCCCCGGATGCCAGTGTTAATGCACCTGCGGTAAACAGGCCGCTTTTTAGAAAAGACCTTCTTTGCATCGTTATTTTTTTGCCAAGATAACTTTAAAAAAATTATTATCCCTTGCAAAAATCTGCAAAACCCTGGTTAAAAATATTTTGCACGATTATTTCAGATTTTGTTTTATACCTTTAGCGTTATGCGAAACATAGTATTAGCTGTTTGTGGTGCGATTGCATTTTTCAACACTCAGGCTCAGGACAATTCATTTAAAAAGTACGAACAATCTATTCCCGGTTCAAGCGTAAAATTCGCGATGGTGCCCGTACCTGCAGGCACTTTCTTATTAGGCAGCCCGGATTCCGACCCCAACAAAGAGGGAGATGAGACGCCACAGAAAGAGGTGAAAATTGAAGCTTTCTGGATGGGTGCAAAAGAAGTGACATTTGAAGAGTACCTTACGTTTTTTGCCGATGAGCATTTTTCCAGGAACTCCAAGGTAGACGCTGTTACACGCCCAAGCGTGCCTTATGTTGATCCCTCTGCCGCTGTAGGAGGTGATGACCAGACCTATCCGGCTATTAATATAAAACAGTTTTCGGCTTTAATGTACTGTCGCTGGCTGTATAAAAAGACAGGTATTTTTTACAGGCTTCCGTCTGAAGCAGAATGGGAGTATGCAGCCAGAGCAGGCTCCAAAGCTATTTACCCTTTTGGGGATGATGCTTCTTTATTGAATGAGTATGCCTGGTACAGCGCAAACAGCAACGACTCTTTAAAACATGGCGGACTAAAAAAACCTAACGCCTGGGGACTTTATGATATGCTGGGCAATGCACAGGAATGGGTATTGGACCAATACCAGGAAGATTATTATGCTACGATCAGGGACAAGGCTGTTAATCCCATCCGGATCCCCGAAGTGAAGCATCCCGGGGTGGTTCGGGGAGGCTCTTATAAAAGCAGGGCACAAGACTTGCGACCGGCCAACCGAATTGCTTCCAGCCTCGATTGGAGCAAAAGCGACCCGCAAATACCTAAAAGCCAGTGGTGGAATACTGATGCACCTTTTGTTGGATTCAGGATCATACGTCCGCTTAAACAACCTACTGCCGAAGAAGCCGACAAATTTTTTAAGCAATTCACAGGGCGCTAAGCATACAATAATAAAAAATATATAAAATGAGTTACAGTAAGTCAAGAAGAAATTTTGTAAAGCAGGGCTCACTGATTGCCGGCGGTCTTATGGCGGCGCCCATCCTCAGCCGGGCTAATTACTTTTCGGGTTCAGCAGGCGAGATCAAAGTTGCAGTTGTAGGTTGCGGCGGGCGTGGCACAGGCGCTGCGCTGCAGGCACTTAATTCAAAGCAAAATGTAAAGATCGTTGCTCTTGCCGATGCTTTCCGGGACAGGCTGGATGGATGCTATGCGGCCTTAACAGCTAAAGACCTTTCTGATCAGGGATACAGCGGTAACTTCCTGAATAAAGTAGATGTGCCCGAAGAAAGGAAGTTTACAGGCTTTGACGCTTTTCAAAAAGCCATTCCCTATGCAGATGTAGTAATATTGGCTACTCCCCCCGGTTTCAGGCCTATTCATTTTGAAGAATGCGTAAAAAAAGGGAAACACGTTTTCATGGAAAAACCTGTTGCAGTAGATCCGGCGGGGATAAAAAAAGTTCTGGATGCAGCAGTTGTAGCCAAACAAAAGAAGCTGAATGTAGTGGTAGGGTTACAAAGAAGATACCAGAACTCTTACCGTGAATTGTTTAAAAGAAAAAATCTGATTGGGGATGTAACTTCTGCACAGGCATGGTGGGTAGGATCGGGGGTATGGGTTAAAGAAAGACAGCCCGATCAAACAGAAATGGAATACCAGATGCGCAACTGGTACTATTTTAACTGGCTTTGCGGGGATCATATTGTAGAACAGCACGTACACAATATTGATGTAGTGAACTGGTTTAAGGACGCCTACCCGGTTAAGGCCCAGGGCATGGGGGGCCGGCAGGTACGTACGGATAAGAAGTATGGCGAAATATACGACCACCATTATGTAGAGTTCCATTACGCTGATGGCAGCATTATGAACAGCCAGTGCAGACATATAAGCGGTACAATGGGTAAAGTAGACGAACTATTGGTAGGAACAAAAGGAAGAATTTATTGCGGCGCCGGCACCATTACAGATCTTAAGGGCAATACAGTGTACGGATTTGATAAAAAAGGGGAAAACAATCCTTACCAGGGCGAGCATGATGAACTGTTTGCCGCTATAGCCAAAGGTGAATATAAGTTTGCAGATGCAGAGTTCGGTGCTAAAAGTACATTAACAGGCATTATCGGACGTATGGCTACTTACAGCGGACAGGTAATTGACTTTGAGAAGGCATTAAACAGTGGTATAGATATCATGCCTAAAGAATACAGCTTTAGCGCCACACCACCAGTGGTTCCTAATGCGGACGGGACTTACCCTATTGCCGTTCCCGGTAAAACAAATTATAAAGTTTCTTAGTTGCCATAGGATGGTATCAACAAAGCCTGGCAGGTTCCGGAACTTGCCAGGCTTTGTTTTTCAAAGTCAAGCTAAAAAATTCTCTTTATTTTTAACATCATTCCGGTTTTATTATTGCCTTAAGATCTTTTCCATCTTTTTGCCTTTCGCTAATTCATCCACCAGCTTATCTAAATATCTTGCTTTCCTTGTTAATGGATTTTCAATTTCTTCTATCCTATAGCCACAGATTACTCCTGTTACCAGGTGTGCGTTAGGGTTCAGGTCAGCCCTCTTAAAAAATGTTTCAAAAGTCACTTTTTCATCTATTAGTTCCCGGAGCTTTTTGTCATTAAATCCTGTCAGCCATTCTATCACCTGGTGTAATTCCTCTTTTGTCCTGCCTTTGCTCTCAACCTTGGTAACATAATGTGGATACACCGATGCAAATATCATTTTTGCGATTCGCTCATTGTGTTCAGGAGTTGTTTTCATATTATTTGATTTCATGTTTGCAAGAAATGTTACCAGTAAAGTGGCGATTGCACAATATTCCGCCTACCTACCACAACCGCGTAAATCTAAGGGTGAGACTCAGCAAGCAAGAATGCTATAGTTATTCTTTTTTGTCATTTAAAAATTCGTCTGTAAAGTGCGCTCTTTGTTTTGGCTTTGAAAACCTGTCTTTGTTATACGCTTGCGAATTCCCTTTCGGAATTGATAATGAAGCCCAGCCATTTTCTGCAAGCATTTTTCCTAAAAATACGATTTGCCCGATATGATATGGATAATGGGCAAGCTGCCTGTTAATAGCTTCTGTTACAGTATGTCCCTGATTTCGTATATAGACAATTTTGTCCAGGTCATCTGTCGTCAGGGAATTGATTGCGTTAAAAAGACAAGTCCAGCCTTCATTCCATTTCTCCAAGAGTTCTTCTCTGCTTTTTATGTCATTTTCAAATTCGGCATCTCTATTACGAAAATCCTTTTCACCGTCTGAAGTCAGAAAATCAGTCCAGCGTGAAAGCATATTGCCCCAAAGATGTTTTACAATTGCCGCAATGCTGTTACTGTCATCATTATATTGCCAAAACAGCTTGTCGTCCTGCACTTGTAAAAATGTTTTGTCTCCAAGCAGTTTGTAATACTCAAATTGCTTTCTGATACTTTCTAAATAGTCGTTCGCCATAATTGTGTGGTTTGTTTATCCCATAAAGCTTTATGGGTTCGCAATGGCAGCGCATTTTAAAACCATCAGCCTAAATTTTATATAAAAGTTGATAGAAGTACGCCAGCTCAATTTTGTATGCCAGTCTCACTATTAGCAAACCGATGCCAGCCGTTTGCTCTTTTTCTGACACTAATTTAAGTTTTCTTTATTACTTATTTCGTTTTCCAGATCTTTCCTATGATTAACCAGATCACTACAGAAACACATAATCCTGTAATTTTAACCCTGCTCATTTCTCCATCTGATGGTGTTATAATGATCAGCGAATGTAGCCCTGCCGCCGTTAAATAAGATTTTGTTTCGTTAGCAAACCCGCATAATAAAAAGAAACTAATAAGGCAAATGAGTAAAAACCTTGTAAAGTCAAACCGGGAGTTAAACCTGAAATGCCAGGCCCACCATAATATACCAATTACCAGGCTATAAGCGATTTTGTTCAGCGGTCGCAAAGCGTCAAGCAAATAACCTCTCCAAAATATTTCCTCTGTAACAGCGTATAGTAAAGCAATAATTGAAAAAACAAATCCGTAAAAATGTTCATTAATGCTGCTGCTTTTATAAATACCGATTATAGTAAAAACTACTGCCGGCACTAACACAATCAAAATACTTTTCAGATGGTTTTTTCCTGATAACGAAATTGTTCTCTTACATTTTTTATCGAACTTATATGCAAGTAAAGCCGCAGTTAAAGTACCAATACCAGCAGGTAAAAATGCCCAATCATTAATTAAAAAACCGGTTGTTAATTTTTGATAATAAGGTGTAAGAAAACCCGAATTAAAAGCGCCGATATGCTAAACGCTATCACATAAAAAATGAATATTTTGTTTCAGGCTATTTTTGCATTACCAGTCATAAAGTCTTGCTCATTTCAGTTCGTTTATCATTTGTTCTGTTGGCGGTTGGGTTTGACATTACCGTCAATGGTTTTCGGCTTTGCGTTCGGATGCTTTTTAATGTTGCTGTTCAATTGAAGCCGATTAGTTCGAATTTACGAAAAACTACGAAACAGGGAATATCCGCCCTTCTTGGGGTGTAGTACAAAAGTCCCTTTTTATGCTGCTATGGCCACACGCACTATCGGGCAATAATATTTCGCTGCGCTGCGGCTTGAACAAGTACGGGACTGAATTATTACAAAGATTTCGGTGCGCTGCACCTTTTAACATAAGTAGTAAACGCTGCAGAGCAGCGCTAATCTTTGTAGCCGCAGAGCGGCATAAAATAGTAACGGAATAAACAGTAACCCAAAGGTGCAGCGCACCGTAATATTCTATTTCAAAGAGATTTGTTATACACCCTTTTCGAGAGGACATAAATATTTTTTCTAATTTTAGCCCTTGGTTAAAAGGCCAACGGCGGCAGCAAAGCGCTAAACAGTGGTTAGATATCATGCCGAAAGCATACAGCTTTGACGCTACACCGCTTGTTATAGCTTTCTTTATTCCCTCACAACAAATCCATGCATTTCTTTTAAAAACTCATGCAGCTCTTTCATGGAAGTAACGGGTTCAGCAATCAATAAAAACAGCTTTCCGGTTTGTTTCAGCCTGGCTTTGTTAGTGCGGGTTTGCAGATATTCAATAATCTTTTGGAAAATATCAGACTCAAAATATGGTGAGTCGGGCCTGTTGATAAAGTGACAGCGAAGGGCTTCATTCTTTAAGCTCATCTTTTCAAAACCCAGGTCAATTGCCAGCTTACGGCATTTCACGGTTTCAAACAGATCATCTACCTGTGGAGGAACTGTACCAAAGCGGTCTGTCAGCTCCTTGTGCATTTCGTTCAGCTCCTCATCATTTTCACAGTTATCCAGGCGTTGGTATAACGATAAGCGCTCGGTAATATTTGCTACATACTCGTCAGGTATCAATATTTCAAGATCAGTATCGATGGTGCAGTCCTGCACAAAATCATCCTGTTTGCTGATCTCTTCTTTAAACAGGTCTTTAAACTCGGTACGCTTTAATTCGCGGATGGATTCATCCAATATTTTTTGATACATCTCAAAACCGATCTCCGCCATAAATCCACTCTGCTCTCCACCTAATAGGTTACCTGCTCCACGAATATCCAGATCGCGCATGGCTATCTGGAAGCCGCTTCCCAGCTCGCTATGCTGTTCCAGTGTTTGTAAGCGTTTGCGTGAATCACTAGGCAGCGTGCTCATTGGCGGGGCCAGCAAATAACAAAAAGCTTTTTTATTGCTGCGTCCTACCCGGCCACGCAGCTGGTGCAGATCGCTTAAACCAAAATGATGGGCATTATTAACAATGATCGTATTAACGTTCGGAATATCCACCCCACTTTCTACTATATTGGTGCATACCAGCACATCATATTTACGGTCTATAAAATCCAGTATTTTTTCTTCCAGCTGATGGCCTTCCATTTGCCCATGAGCAAAGCCAATTGACAGATCAGGACAAAGCCCCTGTATCAATGCCGCCATTTCAGCAAGTCCGGCCACACGGTTATGAATAAAGAATATCTGTCCCCCACGTTCTGTTTCAAAATAAATAGCTTCACGAATAACATCTTCATTATACACCTGCACTTCCGTTTGTATTGGCTGGCGGTTGGGTGGCGGGGTATTGATAATGCTCAGATCCCTTGCACCCATCAGTGAGAACTGTAATGTACGCGGAATAGGCGTTGCCGTAAGCGTCAGGCAATCAACAGTAGTACGGATGGTCTTTATTTTCTCTTTATGGGCCACACCAAATTTTTGCTCTTCATCTACAATTAAAACGCCCAGGTCTTTAAATTTCACATCTTTTCCAATAATACCATGCGTACCAATCAATATATCAATCTTTCCTGTTTTTAATTTTTCAAGCGTTTCTTTTTTCTCTTTGGCAGATTTAAAACGGTTAATGAAATCAACAGTTACCGGAAATTCTTTTAAACGCTCACTGAAAGTTTTGTAATGCTGAAATGCCAAAATGGTAGTAGGCACTAAAACGGCGGCCTGCTTACCATCCACACAGGTTTTAAAGGCTGCACGAATAGCTACTTCTGTTTTGCCAAAACCCACATCACCGCAAATCAGCCTGTCCATGGGTGATGAAGATTCCATATCCTTTTTTACATCGGCTGTGGCTTTGCTTTGATCCGGTGTATCTTCATAAATAAAAGAAGCCTCCAGCTCTGTTTGCAGATAAGTATCCGGTGTATGCGCAAAACCCTGCTGGGCCTTACGTTTGGCATACAGCTTAATCAGGTCAAAAGCAATTTCCTTAACCCTGGCTTTGGTCTTTTCTTTTAACCGGTTCCACACATCGCTGCCCAGCTTGTTCACTTTGGGCACACTGCCATCCTTACCCGTGTATTTGGCAATTTTATGCAGGGAGTTGATGTTTACATACAACACATCTTTATCCTTATAAATGAGGCGTACGGCTTCCTGCATCCTGCCGTTTACTTCCATTTTCTGCAAACCGCTGTACACACCCACCCCATGATCTATATGCGTTACATAATCTCCCGGCTGCAGCTCACGCAAGGTGCGCAGCGTAATAGCTTTATTTTTATTATAAGCCTGTTTAACCCTGTATTTATGGTAACGCTGAAAAATCTCATGATCCGTGTAACAAACTACTTTCAGGTCATCATCTATAAATCCCGAATGTATCGAAAGCGGCACCGGGTTGAAAACCAGCGCTGCCTTCAGGTCATCAAAAATGGTTTGCAGTCTTTGCAGCTGCTTAGGGTTTTCCGAAAAAATATAGTTGCTGTAATTTTTCTTTTCTTTTTCTTTCAGGTCTTTTATGAGCAGCTCGAACTGGCGGTTAAAAGCCGGCTGCGACCTGGTATTAAACTCAAACTCTTCTTTAGCCCCAAAGCTGTTTCCGCCAAAATGGAATACGGCCTTGCTTTGTATAGATTGTAAAAAGCTATCGGCTGATATGAAATCACCGGCAGACAAATCTTTCTTAAATAATTTATCTGCATCATCACTGCCGGATGAAGACTGAACAGAACTACTGAATTCTAAAAAATAACGGAACTCTTCTTCATTATCTTTCAATCTTTCCACGCATAGCTCCTGGTCCTGCAGCCAGACAGCGGTATTAGAGGGCAAAAAATCAAAGAGCGATATCCTTTGTTCTGAGGTGAACTGGGTATCTACATTGGGGATGATGGAAACAGAAAGCAGTTTCCGTTCGCTTAGCTGGGTTTCGGGATCAATGATACGGATAGAGTCCACTTCATTTCCAAACAGCTCAAACCTGTAAGGTTTTTCATTGCCAAAAGAATAGATATCAAAAATACCTCCACGAAGCGCGTATTGTCCCGGCTCATACACAAAGTCGCTTCTTTCAAAACCGAACCCATCCAGCTTTAGCAATAATTGGCCAACATCAATAGTGTCAGCCGTTTTGATATGGATCATATTTTCGGAAAGTGTTTCAGAAATAACCACTTTCTCAAATAAGGCTTCGGGATAAGTAACCAGTATTTTTCGCCGGGGGCCCTCACCCTCCTTCCGGGTTGGGGGGTGGGCTAACTTCGTCAACGCTTCTGTCCTCAGCATTACATGCGATGCGTTGAGCAGCCTGTAATTCTTTTTAGTCTTAAAAGAAGAGGGGAAATAGAAAATATCCAGCGCTCCTGTAATATTTTCCAGTGTATTATGGAAATAGGCCGCATCCTCCGCCTCATTTAAAACGATGATATGATTAAAGTCTGGAGATTGGCCCGCGATTGCAGCAAATACAAATGGCGCCGCACTGCCAAAAAGCCCTGTAAGGGCCACTTCTTCTCTTTGAGGGGTGTTTGTAAGGAGGCCGGGCAAAGAAAGCCTGTCCGCTATCTGTAAACAGCGGGTATCATCAGCATAAAAATTCTTCAGCACCTCCTGGCTCATCAGGGCGCAAAGTTACGGGTAAGTTGAAAAGTTTACAACTTACCCTAAGCGTTACTTAGGTAAAATTCTAAAAAAGACTGGCCAGAAAACAGCCGGCTGCAGTATCTGCAGGGAGCGTAAGATTCATTTTCTTCCATTTCCCACTCTATAAAATATGATCAATGCTCATTCTTTCTGAGCTATATACCAGCGGTAGCAGCGTAAATAATAATAATATCCTTTTCATTTTTTTTGGTATTTATGGAGAAGACGTACAAAAACTGTATTTCGTAACAGAAATAAAAAAAATTTCTGTACGTTTGAAAGGCTTCCTCCTAAAACTTATTCTATGCGTAAAATAGCAGCGCTACTTTTTTTAATGGCATGTTTTCAACAAATACGTGCTCAATCTTACCAGCCTACCTGGCAGTCGCTCGAATCCAGGCCTATTCCCGGGTGGTTTACCGATGCTAAATTCGGCATTTTTATACACTGGGGCCTGTATAGTGTGCCCGCATGGGCAACCAATTCTAATGCTGACGGGTTTGGCAGCAATTACTCCGAATGGTATTGGGAGCGGCTGAACAACACAAAGCTGAAGATCCATAAAGAATTTGTGGATTTTCACAAGAAAAATTACGGCCCTAATTTCCAGTACCAGGATTTTGTAACGCAGTTTAAAGCCGAAATGTTTGAGCCTGATCAATGGGCAAAGGTTTTTAAAGATGCCGGCGCCAAATATATAGTGCTTACCAGCAAACATCACGATGGGTTTGCGCTCTGGCCCAGCAGGGAGGCCTGGAACTGGAACGCTTATGATGCAGGGCCTCACAGGGATCTGGCAGGCGATCTCAGCGCCGCAGTAAAAAAAGCAGGGCTACACATGGGATTTTATTATTCTTTATATGAATGGTACAATCCCCTGTTCAACCAGGATGTACATAAATATGTGGAAGAGCATATGCTGCCCCAACTAAAAGACCTGGTAAACCGCTATCAGCCTGAAATTATTTGGCCTGACGGGGAATGGAACCATAATGATACAGTCTGGCGCAGCCGGGAGTTCTTAGCCTGGCTTTACAATGAATCACCTGTAAAAAATACAGTGGTAACCAACGACCGCTGGGGAGGCGGCAGGGATCATGGAGGATTTACTACCACTGAATACGGACAGGGAAACTCAAGTATGACAAGGCCCTGGGAAGAATGCCGTGGCATAGGAGAATCTTTCGGGTACAACCGGAATGAGAACCTGGAGCAATATCAAACCAGTAAAGCATTGATCCACATGTTAATAGATATTGTTTCCAGAGGAGGAAATCTATTATTAAATATTGGGCCCACGGCCGATGGGCGCATACCTGTAATTATGCAGCAGCGCTTAAAAGATATGGGTGACTGGCTAAAGATCAATGGCAATGCTATTTACGGAACTACCGCATGGGCAGAAGCCCCTAAATCGGCTGATAAAAATGTTTTTTATACTAAAAAAGGACGGGATCTGTATGTATTGCTGACCGAGTGGAAGCCGATAACGGAAGTGCCTGTAACGGGTAAGCAGGTTGAAATGCTGGGATATAACGGGAAAATAGCTTTTAGCAAAAAAGGAAATAAAACAGTGATACAGGCGCCTGCTGTTACACCCGTCAATAACCCCAGCCCTTACGCATGGGTATATAAGGTGTCAGGAGTATTTTAGTGAGTATTTGAGTTGACAGATGACTGTTGACAGAGTTGACAAGTTAACAAGGAGGGAGACCGATGAACTATGGACCATCGTCTGTCCGATGCTTTGCGAAACATTTTGAGGACTATTATATAGCCTTTGGCTATTTTTAAAAGGTAGCCAAAGGCTACAACATAGAACTTCGGGACTATAAGTCCCGAAAAGCTGACTTCGGAGCAATGTTATATTGATTAAAACAGAAGTAAGTACTTTTACATTTGAAAATGGAAAGATTATGCAGGAAGGTAAAAGACAAAAACAGGTTGCAGGTTTATTAAACGAGGAAATGAACAAAATATTCCAGAAGCTGGGATTGAATATGATTGGCGGGGGCATGGTTTCCATCTCTTCGGTGAAAGTTACCCCCGATCTGCTGGAAGCAAGGTTCTACCTGAGCTTTTTCCAGGTGGAAGATAAAGATACCGCTTTAAAAAAAGTAGCAGAAAGGCATCATGAAATAAAGAAAGAACTGGCAGCCTCCGTCAGGCACCAACTGCGCAGTATCCCGGTGCTTAAATTTTTTGCAGATGATACGCTCGATCATGTATTTAAAATGGAAGAGCTTTTCAAAAAAATAGAAGAAGAAAGAAAAAGCAATAATCAGTAACACTTTGTTACTCATGTTCTGTTAATGAAGAATTGTCGTATTTAAAGCGAATAGTGAATGGTCAGTAGTGAGTAGGTACCCACAATTACTCACCACTCATCGCTCATTATTCACTACAGACAACTCACACTTAACACTAATTATTAATTACTAATTCTTAATCATTCATTCTTGCATTCCCTATTTGCCTGGCGCTATTTTAAAGCAAAAAAATCTACCAATGCCATCAACATTATTTCGTGGATATGTATGATTGCCATTATGGTAGGCACGGCTGCTTTGATCCTGGTACTGAGTGTTTTTAATGGCTTTGAAGGACTGGTAAAATCATTATACGCCTCATTTTATACCGATCTGAAAATTAGCCCTGAAACCGGCAAAACAATAACTATAACCCGCGCGCAGCTGCAAAAACTACGGTCAGTACAGGGCATTAAGAACTTTTCCCTGGTAATTGAAGAGAAGGCCATTCTTCAAAACGGCAACAACCAGTCCATAGTGCATCTCAAAGGGGTTGACCCTGATTATGAGCAAACCACCACTGTCAGCAATCATATATATTCCGGCCATTTTGATATAGGAACCGCACAACAGCCTTTATTGGTGTTAGGTGTAGGAATTGAAGGAGCGCTTGGTATAAGAGCCGGTAGTGATGTAACACCTTTAATGATCTACGTTCCCCGCAAGAACGACTCTGAAACACTGAATGAAATGGAAGATATCAGCAGTGATACGATCCACACAGCGGGCTCCTTTATGATACAACAGGAGTTTGATAATAAGTATGTAATTACCAACCTTACATTTCTGCAAAAGGCCATGAAGCTGAATCCTGATGATTACAGCGGTGTGGAAATTGCAGTAAACAACCCTTCAGAAACAGACAGAATAGGAAAACAACTGGCGGATATTTTTGGAAGCGGGTACAAGATACAAAACAGGTACCAGCAAAACCAAAGCCTCTACGCAATCATGAACCTGGAAAGATGGGTTTTTTATGCTGTGCTATGTATTATACTGGTTGTGGCCGCCTTTAATATGGTGGGTGCCCTCACCATGCTGGTTTTAGAAAAACGCAAAGACATCAGCGTGCTGCATGCTTTGGGCGCCAACAACCGTTTTATATTAAAGATATTTTTAAGTGAAGGTTTTTTGCTGGCCGCCATTGGCGGGGGCATAGGTATGCTGATTGCTTTAATACTTATTATCCTTCAGCAAAAATACCATCTTGTTCCTTTAGAAGGGGGATCTTTTTTAATTAATTATTTCCCTGCTGAATTAAAAATAACCGATTTTATCCTGGTGGGTGCCACTGTTCTGATCGTATCCTTTCTTGCCTCCTGGTTCCCTGCCTTGCAGGCATCTAAACAGGAGTTTTCCCTGAGAAGCGAGTAGTATGCTGATATGATTCCGGTTCCAGGTTTCAAGCTTCTGGTTACTGATCGCTGGATACTGGTAAAGGCCGAAGGCATAAGGCTTGAAGCATGAGGCTTTTAGTATTCAGCGTTTCGCTTTCATATCCTACATCGTACACCTAACATCGTACTTAACATTTTACCTCCCCTACCAGGAACACGCTGCCACAAACCAGTATCAGATCATCTTTATGCGCATGAGCTTTAGCCGCTGCTATGGCCACATTCACATCCTCAAAAACATGCCCTCTTAAACCACATAATGCCGCTTTGTTTTTTAAAATTGCGGCATCCAAAGCACGGGGGATATGTGCGCTGGTAAAATAATAAACAGCATTGTGGGGCAGCATATGCAGAACCGTATCCACATCCTTATCCTTTACCATTCCCAGGATAATATGCAGCTGGTGATAAGTAGATATCTCAAGTTGGTTAAGCAACTCCTGCATGCCACTTTCGTTATGGGCCACATCCAGCACTATCCTGGGATTATGCTGAATAGTTTCCCAACGGCCATGTAAACCGGTTTGCTTTCTAACATGCTTAAGCCCCTGCACTATGGCCTCTTCCGCCAAATGATAACCAGCAGCCCTCAGCTGGCGACAGCTTTCCAGCACTGTAACCAGGTTTTTGATCTGATACTGCACGTTAAGATCCAACCCGTATTTTCTATGATCCGTTTTGCCTGGTTCGCTCACTTCAACTAAAAGCATTTCATCTTCGTACATCCAGTTCTCCACATGGTAATGATCGCCGGCAAAAAACAGTGCGCTCCCGGTTGCTGCCGCTTTGTCCCTGAAAACATCTTCCGTTTCAGCCTTTTTTTCGCCCACCACAACAGGAATATTGGGTTTGATGATCCCGGCCTTTTCCATAGCAATTTTTTCAAGAGTATCGCCTAATATCTGAACATGATCCCAGCCAATATTGGTTATTACAGACAAAACAGGTTCAATGATATTGGTGCTGTCCAAACGGCCGCCCAGGCCGGTTTCTATGATCGCTATATCAGCGCCTTCTGCTGCAAAATGGTCAAAAGCCATAGCAACGGTAATTTCAAAAAAGCTGGGCTGTATGCTTTCTATAAAAGGCTTTATTCTTTCTATAAAATCAACAACCCTGCTTTCATCTATCATTTGGCCATTGACCTTTACCCGCTCCCTGAAATCTTTCAGGTGAGGAGAAGTATAAAGCCCGGTCCTATATCCTGCCGATTGAAGTACAGCAGCCAGCATGTGGCTTACAGAGCCTTTACCATTAGTACCGGCTACATGCATAAATTTTGTTTTTTGATGCGGGTTACCCAATATTTCACAAAGTGCTATAATATTAGCAAAGCCGCTTTTGACAGCATCACTGCCCACGCGGCTAAACATGGGCAGGCGGGCATACATATAATCCAGGGTTTGCTGATAGTTCATAAGCAAATATAGAATAGTTAAAAATTGATACATTTGGCAAATGAATAAAGTTGCAATTATTGTGGCCGGCGGTTCCGGCAAAAGAATGGGAAGCGATCTGCCCAAACAGTTCTTAATGCTCCATAATAAACCTGTACTATACTATACTTTACATACATTTCTGTCTGCTTATGAGGATATGCAGATCGTGCTGGTACTTGCAGAAGAGTATGTAGATATGGGCCGTGAAGTGATTGATGCTTATTTTGAAAAAGACAGGATAAAAATAGCGCTGGGTGGCGCTACCAGGTTTGAATCGGTTAAAAACGGCTTATCGCTGGTGGAAGAGGAAGCTATTGTATTTGTACACGATGCGGTAAGATGCACCCTTACTACCGATCTTATCCATCGCTGTTATGAGGCCGCTTTGGAAACCGGCAGCGCCATACCTGCCATCAAATGCAGTGATAGTGTGCGTATCATTAAAGAAGACGGCAGCAACGAGGCCGTTGACCGGGAAAAAATAGTACTGATCCAGACACCGCAGGTTTTTCACAGTAAAATCTTACTGCCGGCTTTCAATATAGATTATAAAGACTGGTTCACGGATGAGGCAAGCGTGGTGGAAGCTTTCGGCCTCATGGTATCATTAGTAGAAGGTGAAAAACAGAATATTAAAATCACCCATCTACTGGATCTGAAAATTGCGGAGCAAATCCTGCTGGAAGCGCCTGTGTACAGCCAGCCCGGTTCATAGCAAAGCGCTTTACCCGGCAATGCTGACATTACCAATCTTTGCCAGTATCTGGTGTGCTACATCCATAGCTTTAAGGCCATCAATCTCCGAAACTACGGTTTGCGTATTATTATTGATCGCATCTTTAAACTCCTCCAGTTCCTGCCTGATAGCATTTACCTGGGGAACAGCAGGATTAGCAATAGCAATAGTTTTGTTACCATTAGGCGTGGCTATGTCAAAAGCAAATACATCTTTATCCTGTGGCTCTTTGAGCTTGATAATTTCTGTTTTTTTATCCAGGAAATCTATTCCTATATAAGCATCTTTCTGGAATATCCTCATTTTCCGCATCTTTTTCATAGATATACGGCTTGAAGTAAGATTAGCCACACAGCCGTTGTCAAACTCAATGCGCACATTGGCTATATCCGGCGTATCCGTCATTACCGCTACACCGCTTGCAGATATTTTTTTCACATCACTTTTTACCAGGCTCAGGATAATATCAATATCATGTATCATCAGGTCTAATATCACACTTACTTCCGTACCTCTCGGATTAAACTGGGCCAGGCGATGCACCTCAATAAACACAGGCTTCAAATCAAACCCTTTTAACGCAAGAAAAGCAGGATTAAACCGCTCCACATGGCCTACCTGCAATTTGATATTGGATTCCCTGGCCAGCTTTACCAGCTGGCGGGCTTCATCCATAGTATGGGCAAAAGGCTTTTCCACAAACACGTGCTTGCCCAGTTTGATGGCTTTTTCGCACCACTCATAATGATAATTGGTAGGGGTAACAATATCTATTGCATCGCAACGGCTTAAAAAATCTTCCGTATCAAAAAACCTTTTGATACCGTGCTTCTCCATAACCTCATTAGCCACTTCATCATTGGGATCAACAAACCCCACAACTTCCACATCATTAATTTCCAGCCAGTTATTAAGATGGAATTTTCCTAAATGTCCAACGCCTACAATTCCTATTTTAAGCATCGCCAAAAATATTCATTTTTAAAGTTATAAACTTCAACGGTGCATAAGATTTTATAAAAGAAAAAGAGCAAGTCTTTTCAGACTTGCTCTTTGTTGACCCATAAGGATTCGAACCTTAACTGACTGAACCAAAATCAGTAGTGCTACCGTTACACCATGGGTCAATCCTGTTCCCGATTTCACAATCGGGTCGCAAAAATAAGCAATTCGTTTATTTTGAGCAAACGCTTTTGAAAAAATATTTACAAAAAGCTTTTCCTGATGAATATCACCTGTTTTATATGCAGGGTTTGAGATCTAACAGTTAATTTAGCAGCTACTAATTTTTAACGATTTAAAAATCTATAACAACATGAAAGTAACCGTAGTAGGAGCCGGCGCAGTTGGAGCTACCTGTGCCGACAATATTGCCCGTAAAGAACTGGCTTCAGAACTGATCTTATTGGATATTAAAGAAGGTGTAGCTGAAGGTAAAGCTATTGATATGATGCAAACAGCCGCTCTTCTCGGCTTCGACACTAAAATAAAAGGTGTTACCAATGATTATGCCGCTACTGAAAATTCTGATGTGGTAGTGATTACTTCCGGCCTGCCGCGTAAACCCGGGATGACCCGCGAAGAGCTGATTGGCGTAAATGCCGGCATTGTAAAAAGCGTGACCGAGAATATCCTGAAGTACTCACCTGATACTATTATTATTGTTGTATCCAACCCTATGGATACGATGAACTATCTTACTTTGAAAACCTCCGGATTACCTAAAAACAGGATCCTGGGAATGGGTGGGGCTTTGGATTCCTCACGCTTCCGCTATTATCTCAGCCAGGAGCTGAAATGTTCTCCGGCCGATCTGAATGCTGTTGTAATTGGTGGTCATGGAGACACTACTATGATCCCTTTGATCAAACATGCCACCTGGGGCAGCACACCGGTTACTAACTTCCTGAGCGAAGAGCAGCAGCAAAAAATTGTTGCCGATACTATGGTTGGTGGAGCTACACTTACCAAGCTCATTGGCACTTCGGCATGGTATGCACCAGGTGCGGGTACTGCAGCTATGGTAGAAAGCATCCTTCGCGATGAGAAAAAACTGATATCCTGCGGAGTTTACCTTGAAGGAGAATATGGCCAAAATGATATTTCGCTGGTGGTACCTGTAACTATCGGCCGCAATGGCTGGGAGCAGATCATAGACTTCAAGCTAAGCGATGAAGAGCAGGCAGCCTTCAACAAAAGTGCTGACGCTGTAAGAACAATGAATGACGTTTTAAAAACCTTATAGTAAAACCAATTACCTGTTAAAGGCTGCCCAAAAGCTTTATTTATAAGCGGGGCAGCCTTTAATATTTTATGTAAATTGCATACGGCTTTTAGTCAATAATTTCTAACTACTAAATTATAAACCTTGAAATACTCGCTCCTGGCAATTGTATTCCTGCTGCTTTCCGGCCATACACGGCTGTTTGCCCAAAACAAAATACAACCCGGTTTTGATGCTGGAGAATATGTATCTCTTTTATCTCTTGCTTTCTATGGCCGCAGCATTCCTGACTCAGCAGAGAGAACGACCGAAAAAGAGATTTATTCCAAACTCTATGTTTCCCCTGAGGTTGGCTTAAAAAACCAGTGGTCGCTTTTCCTGCGTAATGATAATGTTGCGGTTGTATGTATAAGAGGCACTGTGCCCGACAAATTAAGCTGGGCTGCTAATTTTTACGCGGCCATGATACCTGCCACCGGAACTATTTTTTTAAATGATTCCACCAGCTTTAAGTATCAGCTTGCCGCTGACGACCAGGCGGCCGTACATGTTGGCTGGACCGTAGCATTGGCTTCAATGGCGCCGGATATAGTGTCGAAAATTAAAGAGCTGTATGCTAAGGGTGTAAGGAATATTTACATTACGGGACATAGCCAGGGCGGCGCTATTGCTTTTCTTGTCCGCTCTTACCTGTATTACCTGCAGCAGGATGGGACACTGCCAAAAGATATACTGTTTAAGACTTATTGCAGCGCCGCGCCCAAACCGGGTAATTTATACTATGCTTATGACTTTGAAAATATTACCCGCAACGGCTGGGCCTACACCATCGTTAACCGGCTGGACTGGGTGCCGGAAACGCCATACACCATCCAGCGCATGCAGGACATGAATGAGTTAAACCCGCTTATTCATACAAAAGACCTGCTTAAAAATCAAAAGCTTCCGCTAAAGCTGGCAGGAGGCTTTTTATATGGAAAACTCAACCGCAAGCCCAGGAAAGCCCAGAAGGTTTTAACCAGGTACCTGGGAAGCAAAATGTATAAGATAGCTATAAAAAAAGCTTTACCTCAATTTAAAGAGCCGCAATACGTTCCGTCTGACAATTACATGCGCGCAGGCAACCCTGTTGTTTTAATACCCGATGATGAATACAGGCAACAATTCAAGGGTACAGACGATTATTTTATACACCATGGCTTCAAGGCTTATTATTTTCTCACGAAAAAACATTACCCCGGCACAGGCAAATAAAAAGCGCACATAAACACATGCGCGCTATAAGTAAAAAAGTTCAGAAGCTATTAAGAGGCTAATAGCTCTTTAACAATTGCTGAAATAGCTTTTCCATCAGCTTTACCGGCAAGGGCCTTAGTGGCCATACCCATTACTTTACCCATATCAGCCGGGGATGCAGCCCCAGTTTGTGCTATAATTTTTTGCAGCGCTGCCTTCAGTTCTTCTGGCGAAAGCTGGGCCGGTAAATACTTTTCTATAACAACTATTTCTGCACGCTCTTTTTCCGCCAGATCAGGGCGATTCTGCTGTTCAAAGATCTCCAGGGAGTCCTTACGTTGCTTCACCAGCTTTTGCACAATTTTTATCTCATCATCTGTGCTTAATTCTCCTTTAGCCCCTTCAGCTGTTTTTGCTAAAAGAATAGCGGCTTTTACAGCACGCAAACTGGTAAGGGCATTTGAATCTTTGGCCAGCATAGCCGTTTTAATATCCGCATTAATAGTTTGTTCTAAAGACATATCCTGATTAGTTTATAAGTTGAAAAGTTAACAAGTTTGAAAGGGCAAAAAAGTACTTATTTTTTGCCCGGACTTTTGAAATTCGCACGCGACTTTAAGTTATCCGTTTTCTGTCTTTTACCTCCCGTATTCAACATTTTGCTTCCGGCCATATACTTTTTGTTTTCCGGCTTCGGCTTTCTGCTTCCGGCTTGTGGCCTTTCGTTTTCTGCCTTTGGCTTTCCAATTTTGGCTTGCAGCCTTTCACCTTCTACCTTCGGCTTTCCGGCTTCTGCTTCAGGCTTTTTTCTTTTCGCATCTTTACCAAAATATTTCAGGTTGCGCACCTCTTTTTCAGTAAGAAACCTGAACTTGCCGCGTTCCACATTCTTTTTGGTTAACCCTGCAAACATTACACGATCCAGGTTTTTCACTTCATAACCCAGACTCTCAAAAATACGCCTTACAATACGGTTACGGCCACTGTGAATTTCCACGCCTATCTGCTTTTTATCTTTCATGTCGCTATAAGCCAATACATCTACGTGCGCCGGGCCATCCTCAAGTGTTACGCCTTTAAGGATCTTATCAAAATCAGCTTTATCAAGCTGCTTATCCAGTGTAACGGCATATATCTTTTTCACCTCATTACTCGGGTGCGTCAGTTGCTGTGCCAGTTCGCCATCATTGGTGATAAGTAAAACTCCTGATGTGTTCCGGTCAAGCCTTCCCACCGGATACACTCTTTCCGTTGTAGCGCTTTTTATAATATCAAGCACCGTTTTCCTTTTTTGAGGATCATCCGTTGTTGTGATATAGTCTTTAGGTTTATTCAGCAGGATATACACCAGGTTCTTTGTAATAAAAACTTTTTTTCCGTTTGCTGTAACCTCATCACCATCGGCCATTTTATATCCGGGTTCCATCACCACTTTTCCGTTCACTTTTACCAGTCCGTCTTTGATAAGCGTTGCTGCGTCCCTGCGGCTGCAAATACCTCCGTGAGCCAGGTACTTATTCAGCGGCATCTGCTCCGTCGTAATTTTTTCGCGTACTATTGTGGGACCTTCTACCTGCTTTTGCAGGGTTTCTTTTTTCTTTTGTTCAAAATACTCGGCACGCTTCTTTTTATACTGTCTTTTTTCCTGCTTAAAGCCTTCTTTTATAGCAGCATTGCTTTTCTTTTTAGTAAATTTTTCAAAGCGTGGATCTATTTTTTTCATTGTATAATATTTTGCTGTTTTCCAACAGTAGTTAAGACCTGCAAAGATACTTTATATAATAAACAAAAAGCCACCTCATTTACGAGGTGACTTTTGCTAAGATCAAGCCTGAATATTTATTTCTTATCATTGTTCCTTGCACCTGGACCCCTATCCCCTCTCTCTTTCATTTTAGCTGCCAGCTTCTCCTGCTGGTCTTTGGTAAGAACAGCATTTACCTTTTCAGTCCTTTCTTTCATCATTTCCATTCTTTTTTCCCTTCTTGCCTCATCACTTAAAGAATTATTGCTCCTGAGTTCTTCAAATTTGGTCCTTTGCTCTTCATTAATTTTTTTTATTTTCTCCTCCTGGTCTTTTGTAAGGTTCAGGTCTTTATACATATCCATCATACCCATACCACCGGGTCCGCGCCTTTCTCCACCTCTTGCCTCTTTTTTATCTTTTGCGGGGGGAGGGGTATCCTGCGCGTAAGTAGCTGTAATGCTGAAAGCGCTGATAATTGCTGCAAGGAAAATTGTTTTTTTCATTTTTGTAAATTTTAAAAGTTGATCGGATATTAAGTCGTTCTTATTTCAGGTAATATAATCTAGGGTTGTTCCTAATCTCCTGTGGCGTTGATCTCATTTTTTGCTGGCGCAGTCTTTCATCCCATATCAATTTCTGCTCAGGCGTAAGAATACTCCTTAATTGCAGGTCCTGTTCTCTTACCAGCTGCTCTATCTGGCTCTGCTTCTGCTCACCCTTCAATGACAGATCATACTTGATGATCTTCAGGCGTGATGTATAATCATCATTCCATAATTTCATCTGCTCCTTTTGCTCACTACTCAAATTCAGGTTATTCCAGCTGGCACTATTCTTTTTAGATGTCTTTTTCCCGTGATCCCTGCTCAGCCCGTTCGCATCTTTTTCTTTATCTTTTATAATATTGTTCACCACATTTTTGTCAGTAGCCGCTTCACTGCTGTTTTTCCGAAATTCCCTTATATTTTCCTCATAGCGGGCATTTTGCGCACGTGTAAGAATCCCCTTTCTTTTTTCAACCTGCTGCTGCCTTACCGCACGAAGCTGGTCTTTTTTCTCCGCAGCCGTCAAACTGTTATCAGCCTGAATATCTTTTAGCGCCTGCCTGTTATCTTTTTCCAGTTCCCGTAACTGCTTTTGCTGCTCTTTGGTAAGATCAAGACCGTTGTACGCATCCCGCTTTATATTGGTGGGGCCAGCCTGTTTCACCCCCTCATTTTTTCTTCCGGGAATCTCCTGTGCTGTTAAAATACCGGTTATTAACAGACAGCCGATGAGGAACAGTGTTCTTATATATTTTTGTCTCATGACCTTAACTCTTTGCTTAGATGATATTTCTAAATCAAACTTTCTGCTAATAACTGTTAAACATTTTACAAACACCGTTGTGACCGCCGGCGGCTTCACAGGTTTAATCCGGGTGCTTATTTTAACATATTTACAGGCCCTTTTACTAAAATTTATCCTCAATACTTTTTAAGAAATGTTCCCCTTCGTACCTTGCACCCCATGCAGGACTATTTAAAAGGGTTGAACGAGCGGCAAAAAGAAGCAGTTTTACATATTAACGGACCAATCATGATCATTGCCGGTGCAGGCAGTGGCAAAACCAAAGTATTGACCACCCGTATTGCGCACCTTATGGCCAGCGGAGTGGATTCCTTTAACATACTGGCACTTACTTTTACCAATAAGGCCGCCCGGGAAATGAAAGAAAGGGTAGAGCATATTTTGGGAAACAATGAAGCACGTAATCTGTATATAGGTACTTTCCACAGTGTGTTTGCAAGAATATTAAGAGCAGAAGCACATCGCATTGGCTATCCCAATAATTTCACCATTTACGATACTGATGACGCCAAAAGCGTGGTAAAAACGGTGATCAACGAAATGCACCTGGATGATAAACTGTATAAACCGGCAGCCGTTTATAACCGTATTTCCGCAGCAAAAAACGCTTTGGTAACCCCGGTAGATTATGCCAACGATTATTACGTGCAGCAGGAAGACATCCGGGCTAACCGGCCTGCCATAGCAAAAATTTACGATGCTTATTGTACCCGCTGTTTTAAAAACGGCGCTATGGACTTTGATGATCTGTTGCTGAAATTTTACCAGGTGCTGAAAACCCAGCCCGATGCGCTGAGCAAATACCAGCATAAGTTTAAATATATACTGATAGATGAGTACCAGGATACCAACCCTGCACAATACGAAATTATAAAGCTACTGGGCGCCATGAACGAAAATGTTTGTGTAGTGGGTGATGATGCACAAAGTATTTACAGTTTCCGCGGCGCTACCATCCAGAATATTTTGCAGTTTCAGAAAGATTATGACGAAGTAAAAGTGGTGAAGCTGGAGCAAAATTACCGCAGCACACAAAATATTATTAATATAGCCAACGAGGTAATCAGTAACAATAAAGGCCAGATACCCAAAGTGCTTTTTACTGAAAATGCCGAAGGCGAAAAAATAAAGATCGTAAAAACCATGTCGGACAACGAAGAGGGAAAATTTGTTGCCGACAGCATACAGGAACAAAAATTGCGCAATCATTTTGCCAATAAAGAGTTTGCCATTCTTTACCGCACCAACGCGCAAAGCCGTGCCTTTGAAGAAGCGCTAAGGCGCATGGCCATTCCTTATACTATTTACGGGGGCATCAGCTTTTACCAGCGCAAGGAAATTAAGGACCTGGTAGCGTACCTGCGCCTTATTATTAACTCCAGGGATGAGGAAGCGCTGAAACGCATCATCAATTATCCCGTGCGCGGCATTGGTAAAACCACTATTGACAAAATTATCCTCCTGGCTAATACCCATAATATTACCATGTGGCAGGTGCTGGAACAGGCTCCGCAATTTGGTTTCCGGGCCGGCACACTTGATGCCATTAACCAGTTTGTAACCATGATCCAAAGCTTTTCCAGCATGTTGGTAAAACATAATGCTTATGAAGTGGCTTTCCATGTGGGGAAACAAACCAACCTGGTTAAAGAACTATTTAATGATAAAAGCACCGAAGGATTACAACGCTACGAGAATATACAGGAATTGCTGAACTCTATTAAAGAATGGATAGAAAGTCCCGACAATGAGGAAGGCGAAGTAGTAGATAAAAGCCTGGGGGCTTACCTGCAGCAAATTACGCTGCTTACCGATGCTGATGAGAAGGACCCCAATGCCGATACGGTAAAGCTGATGACCATACACGCCGCTAAAGGGCTGGAGTTTTCCTGTGTATTTGCCGCGGGGCTGGAAGAAATGCTTTTTCCCAATGCCATGAGCATCAATACCCGTGAAGAGCTGGAAGAAGAACGGCGCCTGTTTTATGTGGTGGTAACCCGCGCAAAAAAGAAGCTCTGGATCACCTACGCCAATACCCGTTACAAATTTGGCCAGCTGGTACAAAACGAGCCCAGCCGGTTTATTGATGAGCTGCCGGAGCAATATTTAGATCGCAGCTATGCGGGTGGCGGTACTAAAATGTCAGGAGGATTTGGCTTTGGCGGTAATGCGTTTGACCGTATGAATGGCGGCTGGGGCGCCAAAACGGCCATTGATGCAGAGAAAAAATATGGACCTCCGCCTGCCAAAAAAACAAGCACGCCAGGTTACCTGGCTCCCAAAGCAGAAAAAAAAGTAACAGAACACACCCCAAGCACGGGTTTTACACCCAGCGATGTTTCTGAACTCGCTGTTGGCCAAAAAATAGAACATCAGAAATTTGGCTTTGGCGAAATTATTAAAATGGAGGGCGCCAGCCACAATCCTATGGCCGTGATAAAATTTGATACCAACGGTGAGAAAAAAATTTTGCTGAATTACGCAAAGTTGAGGATTATTGAGTGAGGGTCTGACAAATTTCAAAGTATATAGCGTGGAAAGAAAAAAAATAATCACCCATCATTATTACAAACTCGTTTTTATATCTGTTTTAATCAGTGTGCTGAGCTGTGCGCTGGCTTTCTCATTAAAACATATTACAGAACATTTCCAGCATGAGATATTCAATACAGCCAACGCAACCAGCAAGGCTTTATTCGTGTTGTTGCCCACCATCGGCATTACATCCATATACTTCCTGCGTAAATACCTTTTCCTGAATAGAAAGAACAAAGGCATTACAGAGATCTATAAAACACTGGACCTGCGAAAAGAGCATCTGCCTTTTTTCAAGATCCCGTCTCATTATCTGAATGGTTTTCTCACTGTTATCTTTGGTGGATCAACCGGAGTTGAGGTATCTACTGTTGTAGCCTCAGCTACTGTGGGCAATATGGGCTATAAAAGAGAATTTTCAGCAAAAATGTACAAGCGTGAACTGATTTGTGCAGGAGTTACAGCAGGTGTGGCTGTTCTTTTTGCAAGCCCGTTGGCAGGCTGGCTTTTTGCAATGGAAGTGATTGCCCGGAAGGTCAGCCGTTCACTGATCATGAGCTGTACTGCTGCTGCCCTTATAGCAGGCCTGTTTGTTTTCTTTTTCGACAACACCCCGCTGCTTCATTTTTCTATTGAAGAATGGAACTGGTATGCGATCCCATTTTTCATTTTGCTGGGTTTGCTGAGCGGAACACTTTCAACGTATTTCACATTCCTGGTTACACGTATGAAGACGCTCTTCGGACAGATACATAATAATTTTCTCAGGGTTAACACAGGCGCGCTGGTGGTAGGTACAATGATCCTGTTTTTCCCCACGTTATATGGCGACAGCTATCATGGCCTGAACAAGATACTGGAAGCTGTTATCAGCAAAGGCCAGTTTTCCCTGTTGCTATTGGCAATATTGGTGCTGTTAAAACCTCTAGCCGCATCGCTGACCTTAGGCGCAGGTGGTGATGGCGGTGTATTTGCGCCCAGCATTGTGGCAGGAGCCTTTTTAGGCTTATTTGTTGCAATTTTCTGCAACACCTATCTGAATACGCACCTGGTGCCACTTAATTTCGCATTGGTAGGAGCGGCGGCTACTTTGTCCGCAGCTATTTTTGCGCCCTTTACTGCATTGATACTGGCGTGTAACTTAATGCCTAACGGATACAACTTATTCATCCCTGTTTTGATAGGCTGCTTTACCGCCAGGCATTTTTCACAGCTGCTGCTGCCATATAATGTTTATACTTATGATCTTTATAAAGTACCAAGGACCTGATTCCTGTTGCGAAACGTCTCAGGGCACGCCGTTTCAAAAGAAAAAAAGATATTTGTGCCTGTATTAATAAAGTATGTCTGCCAGTAAAGAATATATATTATCCGATATCAGGGAAACTGTAAAGTGGTTATTGAATGAACTGCAGGGCCGGAAGGTAATGGCATTGCACGGCAATATGGGTGCGGGGAAAACCACGCTTATCAGCGCGCTTTGCGAATATTTAGGCGTGACGGAAGGAGTAAGCAGCCCTACTTTTTCTATTATAAACGAGTACCCGTTTACCCTGAATGGGGCAAACGATGCAATTTACCATATAGATCTTTACCGTTTAAAGGATGAAGAAGAAGCCATAAGAGCCGGTGTGGAAGACTGTATTTACAGCGGCAGCTATTGTTTTGTAGAATGGCCTGAAAGAGCGCCTGGCATTTTTCCACCGGAAACAGCACATATTTACCTGCACCATGAGGATGAGCACAAACGGACCATTAAAGTGGAGCGGAAATGATTAAATTTGTAATCATCGAACTTGTTTAAACTTTTTTTGAAATGGAACCATATAAGAACATAAGCTTAAGATATTCGGATAAAAAGGAAAGCATAGATTCACAAAAACTTTGGAGCTGACCAAAAAGTATGTTTCTCTTAATAATATGCACCCTTTTTAACCTGATCCTATGTAATTACCATGATCCTATGTGGTTAAAGAATAAGTTTAAACAACTTCATCATAAATAAAAGATGGTTCAGCCGTAATTAATATTTTAAACCGGGACACTTCTGTTATAAAGTATGAGCAAAAAACAACCTGTTATCAGTACCTCGTTCAGCTATGAAACACTGGAAGAAACACTGGATGTAAAAGTGAGAGGGGAAGGTATGACGATTGGTATTCCAAAAGAAATTGCCTTCCAGGAAAATCGTGTGGCGCTTACGCCGGATGCGGTGAGTGTGCTGGTAAGCAACGGGCACAGTGTAATGCTGGAGCATAATGCCGGTGATGCCTCACATTTCCGGGATAAGGAATACAGTGATGCCGGAGCAAAGATTGTGTACAGCCGTGAAGAGGTTTTTAAAGCACCTGTACTTGTAAAAAGCGCCCCGGTTATTGAGGAAGACCTGCCACTGCTGCAAATGAACCAATCTATTATTTCACCCTTGCATTTATCGGTTTTAAGGCCGGAAGTGCTGTCCGCAATGATGGAGAAAAAAATTACAGCTATTTCGTTTGAGAACTTAAAAGACGACACAGACTCCTACCCTATTGTACGCAGTATGAGTGAAATAGCAGGCAGCGCAGTTATGCTGATTGCTGCGCAATACCTGAGCTCTGCCAATCATGGGAAAGGCGTTTTGCTGGGTGGTATTTCAGGCATTGCCCCTACTAAAGTTATCATTATAGGAGCCGGCATTGTAGGTGAATATGCCGCACGTGCGGCCCTGGCAATGGGCGCATCGGTAAAACTGTTTGACAATAATGTAAGCCGGTTAAAAAACCTTCAAAACACCATCGGGCAACGCTTATGGACCTCGGTAATTGAGCCTAAACTACTGGCCAAACAATTACGTACCTGCGAAGTGGCCGTGGGCTGCCTGGCCAACCAGAGTGGCCGGACACCTATGGTAGTTACTGAGGAAATGGTAAGCGGTATGAGGCCCGGATCAATAATTATTGACGCCAGCATTGATCGCGGCGGCTGCTTTGAAACTTCGGAAGTAACCTCGCACGAGTCGCCGGTTTTTATGAAATACGGCGTGATCCATTATTGTGTGCCTAATATTCCTTCGGGGTTTGCACGTACCGCATCACAGGCTATCAGTAATGTGCTGATGCCTTTGCTGATTGAAGCCGGTGAAGAAGGAAGCCTTGAAGATCTTGCCTGGCACCAAATATACCTGCGTAACGGGATTTACCTGTTTAAGGGCTACCTTACTAATTTTTACCTCAGCCAGCGCTTTGATTTAAAATATACCGACCTGAATTTACTGATCGCCAGCCAGCGGTGATTGTATTTGGCATGCAGGGAGGGGCCGACTAAAAAGGTTCCTTGATTGTCATATTGTCCAAGGGACTCCTT
>JAPUDO010000127.1 GCA_027493055.1 Niabella sp.
TATCCAGTAATAAAAAAGCTTTGAGATTATTCTACATAATCCTATGTAGAATGTAAAATGCAACCAGTATTCAGTATCCAATCGTGTAGTATAGAAATTCTATACCGGCATAATCAACGGCCAATGTTCATTTGCTAAAAGCTTTCTGCTTTAAGCCTCCTGCCTTGGGTCTTCGGTCTCCTGCCGGGAAAGCGAATAAATGCTGGCATTCAGCTCAAAACCTATCAGGAGGATCAGTGCATTTAAAAAGATCAGCACTAAAACAAAAATAATAGTACCAATAGACCCATACAGCTTATTGTAAGTGCCAAACTGGCTCACCCACCACGTAAATCCTAATGTACAGATAACAACCAGGCAGGTAGCTACAACTGATCCGGGTGTAAAGAGCTTCCATTTTTTATCAACAGAAGGCGCATGGCGGTAAATATAAGAGATGATGAAGAAAACAAGCAGCAGTATGAGTATCCATCTTGCTTTTTCCCAAATTGAGGTCAGTACCTGGTTTTCAATGCCCAGCCAGGTTAAAACTGATTTCTGGGCAATCAGTAAGGCTAAACAAAGTATAAAGAGAAATATCAGTGTCAGTGTTATGCGAATGGCAACCAGCCTTCTTTTCAAACCTTTGCGTTTGGTAAAACCCGGGTAGTTCTGGTCAAAAGAGCGCATGACCCCCATCATGGCATTGGACGAAAAAAATATGGAAAGCAGGATACTTAAAAATAGCAGCGCGTTCCTCGGTTTCTCTACAATGGTATCTATGAAAGCCAGTATAGGCTCATAGTTAGACCTTGCAGGAATAATATCAATGATCAGTGTTTTAAGCTGTCCCATCAGGTTAAGCTCAACAATAAAATTGAAATTGGCTATAATAGGGATCAGGGTACATAAAAAAAGCAGCAGTGGCGGTAAGGCCATGGCGGAGTTGAATGAAATAGCAGATGCCCGTTCTATCAGGTCATCCCAAACCACATGCTCCCTGAATTTTTTTATAGCGTTGAATAAGGATACGTTGCGGAAGCCTGGCAGGGTTTCTGAATGGCTGCTCGTTACCATTCTTTGCCATAAACCGGTAGCGGCAATTTTATCTTTTATTTTTTTGCCTATGCTCATTGTTGGGGAGGTTCAATTTTTCCGAACCGCTCATTTAATGCTTCCTGGTATGCTTTTGCCAGTTTCAGGTGATCCTGGTAATTGGTAGAAAAAATATGGGTGCCGTCAAATGCAGGGCTTGCTACAAAGTAAATGTACGCTGTTTCCGGTGCATTGAGCACTGAGTCAATTGTAGCCTGCTGCGGTGTACATATTGGCCCGGGCGGCAGCCCTTTATTCCTGTATGTGTTGTATGGAGACGGTGTAGAAAGATGTTTAAACAATACCCGCTTTATGCTAAAATCTTTTAGAGCAAATTTTACTGTAGGATCGGCCTGCAGGGGCATCCCTTTTTTTATGCGGTTTAAATAAGCGCTGGCAATAACTCCTTTTTCTTTTGACGCATTGGTTTCTTCATCCACAATAGAGGCAAGCGTTATAGCCTGCACTGGTGTAAGTTCTTTTTGCTGCGCTTTTTGTTTTCTCTCCTCTGTCCAGAAAATTTTATAAGCAGTGTAAAACTTCTCAAAAACAATACCAGGCGTTGTGTTCCATTTATTTTCATACGTCAGGGGAAGCACAGCCGCCATTACGGTGTTGGTATCTAAACCGTATTTATTTAAAGAGTCACTGTTGTTTAAATAGCCGATGGCTGTGGTTGAGTCAAATTCGAAGGCTTTAGCCATCCTGGCTGCCAGCTGCTCTTTGGTACGTATTTTAGTAACCACAAAATGAACTGGTGTCTGGCTCCCGTTTCGTAGCATGCGTAAAAGTGTTAAAACGCTCATGCCTCCGTCAATTGTGTATTTGCCGGGCTTTACTTTATCAAAGCTTAAAAATTTTTCGGCAATATTGAACCATGTGAGGCTGCCTAAAATATTTTCGCTTACCAGTTGCTGCTTTAGCTCTGGCATGGTAGTACCGGTTTTTACATAAAGAAAACCGTCTTCTGTTTTTTTTGTTGCAGGTCCGATTATCTTAAACGTAAAAAAAGCTATTACAATCAGTATTATAGCCAACGTTATTTTTAAAAGCCTGTTCATTTATAAATAATATTGATGTTTTTCTTAAGGAGGTGAAAGTAAAACAAAAAAGAGTCTGAAATGAAAAACCTGTAAAGACTTTGAAATCATTACAGGTTTTAAGAATTATTTTATTTATAGATAGCGATAAAGCTGCAGCGCAAATGCGTACCCAATAATACCGGTTATTTTCCTGAATCAGCCGCAGGTGCTGCTGCCGGTAAGGTAGTAGTGTTAGCCGGCAATGCTGGTTTTGCTGCTGGTTGCTGTATAGGAGTGGTGCCTATATCCTGCAATCTGCCTTTGTCGCCCACGTTTTTAGAGCCCGAAATAAAGAAGGTAGACAAAAGGCTTAGCACACCAATAAGCGTTGCGAAGATCCAGGTGCCTCTTTCTAAAATGTCATTTGTTTGTTTTACACCCATAAACTGGCTGCTTACACCGGCAAAATTACCTGTCAGGCCACCACCTTTGGGGTTCTGAATCAATACAATAAAACCTAAGATAACTGATACTAATATGATAAGTATAACAAATAAAATCGTCATGTTTACTTTTTTAAATGGTCAATTTTGGCTGCAAAATAAGCGCTTTTAGCGGGAATTTGCAAACTTAATTTTTTATAGAGGGTAATAGCTTTTTGAATATCGCCCTGTTTGGCCCAAACCTCAGCCATTGCTTCAGTATCAGCGTTTTCCCCGCTTATAGAGCGTTCGGCCAATTGTTCAATACTTTTTTCTTCGGTTAAGGTGATGTTGGTTTTTGTAGTAGCTCCGGGCAGGCGTTTCATCTGTTTCAGCCAGGAGGTAAAGCTCTTAAGCTGTACGCCAAAGCGGTCATTTACATGCTGCTCGTTCCATTTAATGCCCTGGGCTGCAAAATAATCCACCGTGTAATAAGGAGTGAAGGCCAGTTCCGCCTTGTCAGGGTCAACAGCTTCTATTTTAAAAACCGGCAACGGGGGCAATGGAGCTTCATCGGCTGAGGCTTCTTCTCCCTCCATATTTTCTGTGGATACGGGAGGATCCGCAGGTATTTCTTTTATCTCTGCAATTTCTTCAATAGCAGCAGGAATGAAATGTTGCTCTTCAGGAGGTTCGGTTTTGGTTGCTTCCTGCAATGTTTTTATAACAGCAGGACGGCTATCTGCTTCAATAAGATGACTGATGAAAAGCGGGTTATTATAGTAAAGAAAGGTTTTTTGAGCCTGTGTGGCGTATGCCTCATTACCTGTTTGCTTTAGTTTTTGTGCGTAAAGCAGTTGTATGGCTGAGGCATACGGATACTTTTGCGCAAGATCTTGCAGCTCTTCGGGGCTGTAGTTATCCAGTGGCCTGGCCAGTACAGCGTCTGATAATGTATTGCTGAAACGGTTCATACCCTTATTCCTTACCAGTTTGAAAATATACGGTTAAAAATCGCGTCCGGTATATCCCGGAGCATTTGATCCTGCAAGCCCTGTTCTGCCTGCTGAAGGCTTAATGTACCTGAGTAATCAAAAGGGGTGCTTACATCGTATTTGCCTATCGTTTTTTGTTCTTTATCTCTTACTACAATATTTACACCTACATTAAGGCGGTTGCTGTTAACCTGCTGATTGGAAATACCTGAAGTGGAGAGGGAATAACTGGTGATTTTGCAATCTATTACCCAGTCAGCATCATCGCCGCGCGTCATCTGTAACTTGGTTTGGCGCATCACTTTCTGTATAAGTTTATCCGTAAGCTCCGGCGCCAGCCGTGGATTAACATAAGAGGCGGTATTTGTAAACTGGTTGATCTTTACAATTTTCACTGAATCCGGAATGGATTTAGCGTCCTGGAACCCATACCGGATTCTGCAGCTGCTTTGTGAAAGGGCAAGAAAGAACAGTGCTGCAATAAAGGAAAAAACGAGCAACTTTTTATAACTCTTCAATATCATATTCTTTTAATTTTCTGTAAAGTGTACGCTCGCTTATACCCAAATCGAGCGCTGCATCTTTTCTTTTACTTTTATGCTTCTTCAATGCTTTTATGATAAGCTCTTTTTCCTTATCCATGATATTGAGGCTTTCTTCTACTTCCTCGTGGTCATGAATATTATTGTCTACACCAATGGTTATAGGCACTCCCTGCTGTGGCTGTATGGAAACCGGCGCGGGCAGGTCTATATGCATGGGCTGTGCTAAAGCCTGGAAGCTCTCATGACCTGATTTCAGGTCTTTTAAATTATTGATGAAGGTAGGATTTTGCTCTGCAACTGCAGGATTCTGCAAAACCTCCAGGAACATTTTTTTCAGTTCGTTAACATCTTTCTTCATGTCGAAAAAGAGCTTATAAAGTATCTCTCTTTCATTCTGGAATTCCTGCTGGTTCTGATGAGCTACTACAGCCGGCAGCCTGTTATTGGAGTAAGGCTGCAGGTACCTGCTGAGCTCTTTTGCGCTTATTGTTTTTTCCGGCGATAGTACGGATATCTGTTCTGCAATGTTTTTCAGCTCGCGCACATTTCCCGGCCAGGGATAAGTGAGGAGCAGGGTCTTGGCATCTTCTTCCAACTGGACAGAAGGAGTTTTGTACTTGTCGGCAAAATCTGCTGCAAATTTTCTGAATAATAAAACAATATCTTCTTTACGTTGCGACAGGGACGGAACCCTGATGGGTACGGTGCTTAAACGGTAATACAAATCTTCCCTGAACTTGTTTTGCTGTACCAGCTGCAGCAGGTCTTTATTAGTAGCGGCAATGACGCGTACATCTGTTTTCTGCACTTTGCTGGAACCTACACGAATATATTCGCCGGCTTCCAGTACCCGTAACAGGCGGGCCTGTGTGCCTAATGGCATTTCCCCTATTTCATCCAGAAAGATGGTTCCGCCGTTTACTGTTTCAAAATACCCTTTCCGGGCATCCACTGCGCCGGTAAAAGACCCCCTTTCATGTCCGAATAATTCCGAATCAATAGTGCCTTCCGGTATAGCGCCGCAGTTTACAGCAATAAAAGGATTATGCTTACGCGATGACAGGGAATGAATGATGGAAGAGAAAGCCTCTTTACCCACGCCACTGTCGCCTATAATAAGAACAGTAAGGTCGGTATTAGCCACCTGTGCCGCCACCTGCAGGGCATAGTTCAGCTCAGGGGAATTCCCTATGATGCCAAAACGGTTTTTTATGCTTTGTATGTCCATTTATTTTATTTCGTCTTCCAGTTTTTTTATGTACTGGTTTAATTCTGTTATAAATATGGGGATGTTTTTCTTTAAAATAGTGTACAAAAAATAGAGATCAATTATATCGTATTCGTGAGCTATCTTATTTCGTTATGCTGCATATAGCAATTGTTTGCTTTGTTCTATCGATTGCTTAAGGTACCCGTTCCGAATTGGAATAGCAGGTATTAAATCAATATTTCTGTTCAAAAGCATTTTTAACAAGGTTTCAAACTGTAATAAATTATCTACATAATCATACTCATTTTTGTCACCATCTTCAAATGGGGCAATGTCTGTTTTGTATAGAAAATCTATATCGCTCTTTTCATTAAAGTCATTTCCTGTTACACTTCCAAAAACGTACAACTCCTTCACAAAATGTTTCTTGCAAAGTATTGCAATTTGTTCTTTGTTTTTTTCGATTATCAGGTTCATAAACTAAAATATTCAATACTCAATATTCAATCAGCAATTTACAATACCTACACTATCTCCCCAAACAATGTAGCCTGTGTACAATCTTTGATCAGCACATGTACATAGTCTCCTTTTTTATATTCAACGGTGTTTTTAGGGAATACCACCACTTTGTTTTGCGAATTACGGCCTACCCAATCATCAGCGCTGCGTTTACTGTCGCCATCAATTAAAACCTTAAAGGTTTTACCGATGTCTTTTTTGTAACTGATCAAAGAAAGCTCGTTCTGTTTTTCAATGATCTCCTGCAGCCTGCGCTTTTTCACCTCCAGGGGAATATCATCTTTATAACGGCGCTGTGCCAGCGTTCCCGGCCTTTCGCTGTAGAAGAACATATAGCTCAGATCGTACTGGCTATAATCCATAACAGAAAGGGTTTCCCGGTGCTCTTCCTCTGTTTCTGTACAAAAACCGGCAATAATATCAGAAGTGATGCTGCAGTCCGGCATGATTTGCCGGATCTCATCCACCTTGCTCATATACCATTCGCGGGTATAAGTGCGGTTCATGAGTTGTAATACGCGGGTGGAACCACTTTGTACCGGCAGGTGGATGCACTTGCAGATATTTTCATAAGCGGCCATGGTACGCAGCACTTCGCTTGTAATATCCTTGGGGTGCGAGGTTGAAAACCGCACACGAAGCAACGGAGATATCTGCGCTACCATTTCCAAGAGTCTGGCAAATGTTATAGCCCCCCTGCCCCCCGAAGGGGAGAAACCTCCCTCCCCTTCGGGGAGGGTCGGGGTGGGGCAGTAATAATAAGAATCCACGTTCTGTCCCAGCAGGGTTACTTCACGATACCCGTTATCAAAAAGATCTTTACACTCATTAATGATGCTTGCAGCATCGCGGCTGCGCTCGCGGCCACGGGTAAAAGGCACCACGCAGAAGGAGCACATATTATTGCAGCCACGCATAATGCTTACAAAAGCCGAAACGCCATTGGAATTAAGCCGAACAGGAGCTATATCAGCATAAGTTTCTTCGCGGCTTAATAATACATTGATGCTTTTATTACCATCGGCGGCATCATCTACCAGCCCTGGCAGGCTGCGGTAAGCATCGGGGCCTACTACAATATCTACCAGTTTTTCTTCTTCTAAAAACTTGGCTTTCAAACGCTCCGCCATACATCCCAGCACACCTACCAGGGTTCCGGGGTTTTGCGTTTTCAGTTTCTTAAATTCTGTAAGGCGCTTCCGAACGGTTTGTTCTGCTTTTTCGCGGATAGAGCAGGTATTAATAAAAATCAGGTCGGCTTCCTCCACATTACGGGTGGCGCCAAAGCCTTCCTTATTTAATATGGCGGCTACTACTTCGCTGTCTGCAAAGTTCATCTGGCAGCCATAGCTTTCTATATAAAATTTCTTTTTATACTCATTTGGATCTAAAGTGAAAGGAGCATAGCTTTCTCCCTGGCGTGCTTCATCATGCGTTTTATTGGCTACTAAATCAAGCATTAATTTCTTTTTATAGTTACAAGCGTGCAAAGATAGGCGATTTTTAATAGCTTTATGACAGGATGGCAGGATTTTAGAGGTTGAAAAGTTGATAGGTTAAAAGGTTGATAAGAGACCTGGTCTGACCGTCCCGGTCTGACCAACAAACAGATGAGTCATGTTCTACAGCCGATGGGCTGCCTGATGCGAAGGGGAAGCCACGGCTGCAGGCCGGGGCCGTAGCCCGCAGCAGCAGGAACAAAAGCTGGTTTTTGTACTACAGGTGAACGCCCCAAATAATAATAATCGCGGAAATAGCCTGTTTTCCGAAAAAAGTCCGTACATTTGCACGCTCTTATTTCGAGGTAGGTAGTTTTATGGCTAACAGGAGGGATTACGATATTGCATTTGTGGGGTTAAAACCTGGTATTCATGAATATAACTACAATATTACTGATAAGTTCTTTGAGGCATTTCAGCAGCAGGATTTTACGGACTGCAACGCCCGCGTAAAATTGCTTTTAGATAAAAAAAGCAGTTTTATGCTATTGAAGTTTGAAATTGGCGGCAGCCTGATGGTTACCTGCGACAGGTGTAATAATGATCTGAAGCTTGATTTATGGGATGAGTTTAACATTACCGTGAAAATGGTGGAAGAGCCGGAACTGATGAACGACCAGGAGGATGATCCTGATGTTTATTATATCAGCCGGGGCGAGAGCCATGTAAACGTGGAAGAGTGGATCTATGAGTTTATTAACCTGAGTATTCCCATGCATAAGATCTGCAGCGCTAATGGCGCGCAATGCAATGAGGAAGCGCTGAAAATGCTGGACAGGCTGGAACATGAAGAGCTTCCCAAACCGGAGGTAAATCCTATCTGGAAAGGACTGGAACAGTTTAAGAAAAAGAAGGATTAATGATCCGGAGTGGTGAAAACCCCGGTTTAAAACAATTGTAAGTATTATTTATTAAATAGAATTTTTAAGAATTTAAATAAAGAGTTATGCCAAATCCTAAACGCAGGCACAGCCAGCAAAGAAGCGCAAAACGCAGAACGCACTATAAAGCAACAGCACAAACTTTAACTACTGATGCTACTACCGGTGAAACACATGTACGTCACCGTGCGCACGTTAGCGAAGGTAAATTGATCTATAAAGGTAAAGTGGTAGCTGAAAAAGCGCCCGCTAAAGCCTGAGTTTAGTTAGTTCTAATATTATTTTTTAAGAATTCCATGTACTATCGGTCATGTTTTGACTGATGTATCTGGAATTTTTTTATTTTTAGCCTGACATAAAACGCTGGTGCTTCAGCACATCTGTAAAAAGCGTTCTATCCAACCTGATTTGTGTTCGCCGGGCGGACTGAAATATAAAACTGTACGAATGAATATTGGAATAGATATGATGGGTGGCGATTTTGCGCCGCTTGAGGCCGTAAAAGGAGTAAAGCAATACCTTTTAAATAATGATTTTGAAGGGCTGCACCTGGTATTGTTTGGTGATGAAGGGCTTTTACAGCCTTTATTATCCAGGTATGAGATCCCGGCTGATAAGTATAAGGTGGTGGCTACTACACAGGTGATTGATATGCACGAACACCCTACTAAAGCCTTAAAAGAAAAAACCGATTCTTCTATAGCGGTTGGATTTAAGTATATGGCTGCCGGGAAAATTGATGCTTTTATCAGTGCGGGTAATACAGGTGCTATGATGGTAGGTGCTATGTTCAGCATTAGAGTAGTAGAAGGAGTATTGCGGCCTACTATTTCATCGGTGATTCCCAAGCAGGACGGCACCACGGGCCTTTTGCTGGATGTGGGGCTGAATGCTGATTGCAAACCTGAACAGCTCAACCAGTTTGCAGTAATGGGTGCTGTGTTCAGCAAGTATATTTTTGGTGTGGATGATCCGAAAGTGGGGTTAATGAATGTGGGAGAGGAAGAAGGAAAAGGAAATATCCTGGCGCAGGCGGCTTACCCTATGCTGAAAGCCAATAAGGCCATTAATTTTATAGGGAATGTGGAAGGCCGGGACGTGTTTAACCATAAAGCCGATGTAATGGTTTGCGAAGGTTTTACAGGGAATGTGGTTTTGAAGATGGCTGAATCTATTTATGATATAGCACAGAGCCAGCATATTGATAACCCTTACCTGAACCGTTTTAATTTTGAAATATACGGCGGCACCCCGGTGCTGGGCGTTGAAAAGCCGGTGATCATTGGTCATGGCATATCGCACGACACTGCATTTAGCAATATGATTGATGTAGCCGTAAGAATGCTGAATACAGATGTGCTGGGAAAGGTGAAGGAAGCGATTGGAAACATGTAGTTTTTATAAAAGCGCAATCAACTAGCTGTGTAGCAGATACAGCCAAATCTTAAATAAACAAACAGAAATGAAAAAGATTTTTTTAATTGCAGTAAGCCTGTTTACCCTGCAGGCTTTTGCCCAGGATCATTTTATGGTTTCCCCGGAGAAACCCCAGGCAGGTGAAGAAGTCAGTTTTCAATATACTCAGGGCGGTGATTTGTCGGGGATCATGAAAATGCCCGAAGCTTATGTAATACAGTTTTCATCAAAAGGGAATAAAATAATTGATATTCCCCTTAAACGTGAATTCGGAAAACTAACAGGCAAAGTAAAAACAGATACGGCTGCTACGCTTTTGGCATTTGCCTTTACTATCGATGATAAATTCGATAAAAATAATGACGAAGGCTTTTTGGTACCCTTGTACGATAATGGGAAACCAAAGAAAGGCAGCTATGCCAATATGGGCAGTTTCTATATGCAGTACGGCCCTGATTATTTTGGTATAAAAACCAATCCTGAAAAGGCTGTAACTTACTACGAGAAAGAATTTGATGCTGATCCTTCGGCTAAGACCAGGTATCTGAACAGCTATTTGTATGCTAAAAAAACTATTGACAAGGAAAAAGGGAATGCAGCCATACAAGTTGAAATAGAGAATATGCTTAAGGCCGGCCTTAAAGCAAAAGAGGACTATGCAAAGCTGGCATCTTTATACAGTTTAGCCGGTCTCAGGCAGCAGTATGCGTTTATAATGAATTTGCAAAAAGAAAAATTTTCCGGATCGGGCACAGATATAAGTCCTAACGGACTATTTCAAAAGTATAACGAGGCTAAAGAGATATCCGGAAAAAGAAATGTTTTAAATGAGGTAACGGCCGTTGCAGATACAGCAAAGGATAAAGATGAATATAATAGCCTGGCAAACTATTTAAAGAATAATTTACTCAATGCTTATGCTGCTGCCAGGGACTGGAAAGAGTTTGGCCGTCTTGCTGCTACTATTACGGATAAAGCAGCGCTGGCGCGCGCGTACAATAGCGTAGCCTGGAAAATGCAGGAAAAAGAAGACAGTTTAAAGTATGCAGAAAGTCTTTCCTGGCAGGCTACTTCCTATGCAAAGTCGGAATGGCAAAAACCTTCCGGATCTAAACCCGATATGATAACAGCTAAACGCTGGGAGCAAAGCCGGAAAGATAATTATGCCATGTATGCGGATACCTATGCCATGATACTTTATAAACTTGGTCAGGCAAAAAAAGGCCTTCCCTATGCAAAAGAGGCTGCGCTTACTATTAGTGAGGGCAATAATGCCGAATTTAATAACACCTACGCATTAGTTGCTGAAAAGGTATTGCCCGGGACAAAACTGGTAACCGAACTTGAGAAGTTTGTGAAAGATGGCAAAGCTTCTGAGCAGATAAAAGAAATATTAAAAAACCAGTATGTAAAAAAGAAAAAGAGTGATGCCGGTTTTGAACAATATATAGCAGGCCTGGAAAAAGAAGCACATCTTAAAATGATAGCTGATCTTAAAACGCAGATACTTAATAAGCCGGCTCCGCAGTTTACATTGTCTGACCTGGAGGGTAAAAAAGTAAGCCTTGCTGATTATAAAGGAAAAGTAGTCATAGTAGATTTCTGGGCTACCTGGTGCGGCCCTTGCGTTGCATCTTTCCCAGGCATGAAGAAAATGCAGGAAAAATACAAGGATAACCCGGATGTAAAGTTTTTATTTGTGGATACATGGCAAAAGGAAGATAATAAGGAGCAGAATGCAAAAGATTTTATTACTAAAAACAATTATAGCAGTTTTCATGTGCTGATGGATAATGAAGATAAAGTGGTAAAAGACTATGAAGTATCTGGAATTCCCACCAAGTTTATTATTGGTAAGGATGGCAGGATTAAATTTCAGGCAGTTGGTTTTGATGGAGAAGACCATCTGTATAAAGAGTTGCCTGCAATGATTGAGCTGGCTAATTAATTGATAGTTCCTGTTTGTGGGGTAGAGGTTGTTTAAACTTCTGCAAAATAATGTTACAAGAGCCAGCCATTGCTAATATCCAATCGCTTATCTTTTATCTTACCTTCGTTTATGAGTTCCAGAATTATTCGTTTTTATTTACAAAACAAAAATCCTTAATTCTTGAGGCTTTTTTACACCTGAATAAGTTTAAACAACTTTATTTTAAAGGATTGAAAAAATAAATATGAAGAGAATAAGTGTGATTGTTTTTTGCATGCTTTCAATGTATTCTTTTGGACAAGATCACTTCATTTATTTCCCTGAAAAGCCTAGGCCAGGTGAAGAAATAACTTTTCAATATATACCCGGTGGCGAATTAGCCAGCATAAAGCAATTACCAAATGCTTATGTAATGCAATTTTCATCTAATGGAAATTCCCGTGTAATAGACATTTTGCTGAAACGGGAGAAAGGGAAACTGGTAGGTAAAGTAAAGACAGATACTTCAGCTAATTTCTTGGCTTTTGGTTTTGAGAGTGACGAAAATATTGATGCAAACGGAGGAAAAGGGTATTTTATACATTTATATAATGGAACTAAAATTACACAAGGTAGTTTTTTAAATAAAGCAGTCTTTTATACATATGGTTTGGTACCTCCTTTATTTGGTATTACCAATAATTATGAGAAGGCAGTAGAGGCCTATGAAAAGGAATTTGAATTGTACCCCTCAAGTAAAAAAGACAATTATCATTTGGAAACCTATTTTTTCATAAAAAAAAGAATAAATAAAGAAGCTGCTATTTCTCTGATTCAAAAAGAAATTGAACAGATAATAAGGACTGGATTAAAGGATAGAAAAGATTATGTGAACCTGGAAAGTCTCTATAGCGTGGCAGAGCTTCCTCAACAAAGCATTTTTATTGCTACTATTGGGAAAGAAAAATATCCTTCTGTTGAGGATAGCGATTATCAAACAGAGCCATATTATTTTTCTGATAAATTTTCAAAGTCTAAAACTATTCCGGAGAAACTGGTCGTTTTAGAGCAGATTGCTAAGATAGCCGATACCTCCCGGGATAAAAACAGGTACAATTCTACCATAAACAGTTTTAAACAAGAATTACTTCAACTTTATATAGATGCCAGCGATTTCTCAAACTTTAGACTAATTGCCTATTCAGTAAAAGACAAAGAAGTGCTTGCGGAATCTTTTATAGATGTGGCTAAGAAATTACTTAAAACTGGTATAAACTTAAAGTTTGCTGACAGTATAGCTTTTATTGCAACAAATTATGTTAAAGGGGAATGGTTAAAACCTACTGTTCCTAAGCCAGATCATTACACTGCCCGCCAATGGGAGCAACGCAGGAAAGAGCGCTATGCAGTATATGCGAATGTATATGCTAAAATATTATTTGAACTTGGGGAATATAAAAAAGGGCTTTTGTATGCTAAAGAGTCAGCCATCAGGCTTTCATATAGCAACGATTTAGATTATAACAATACTTATTTTATTTTGGCAGAAAAAATATATAGTCCCAGGCAATACACTGTTGAACTGGAAAGTTTTATAAAAGAGGGTAAGGCTTCTGATGAAATGACAGAAATGCTAAAGAAGCAGTTTCTAAGAAGACAAAATACGGATGTTGGTTTTGATGAATACATTTATAGGTTGGAGAATGAAGCTCGTATAAAAACGCTGACCGATTTAGAGAAGCATATCTTGAATAAAAATGCTTCACCGTTTTCTTTATCTGATTTAAACGGCAACAAAATAAACCTGACAGACTATAGAGGCAAAGTTGTTGTACTGGATTTTTGGGCTACATGGTGCGGATCTTGTGTTGCGCTGTTTCCTGGTATGATAAAGCTGCAGGAGCAATATAAAAATGATGATAGCGTAAAATTCCTTTTTGTTAATACCTGGGAAAGAGAAAGTACGGATGCTGTAAAGGAATTTCTTTTACAAAAAAAGTATCAGGCTTTGCATGTATTAATGGATATTGAAGATAAAGTTGTAAAGGATTACGAAGTGTACGGTATTCCCACAAAAATAGTGATTGGTAAAGATGGAAAAATAAAGTTTAAGTCGATTGGTTGGGAAGAGGAAGAAGTTCTTCTAAACAGGCTCTCGGCTATGATAGAGCTATCTAAGTAAAAGAATGTGAAATTGAAAATTGACAGATTTGTATTAGCTATTATCCTGGTTGTAGCAATAGCATGGCTTTTTCCACAGTGGGGAAGTGAGAACAGTAAAGTGCCATTGGATGCTATTGGCAGTGTGGGTGTTTCGCTGATCTTCTTTTTTTATGGATTAAAACTAAGTCCTGATAAGATCAGGTCGGGCCTGAAAAACTGGAGGCTGCACCTGCTGGTACAATCATCAACTTTTGTTTTATTTCCGTTAATTATTATTGCTTGCTATCCTCTTGCAGGAGCAACGCATCGCCAGCTTTGGCTGGCTTTTTTGTTTTTAGCAGCATTGCCTTCTACAGTATCCTCTTCGGTTGTAATGGTATCCATAGCAAAAGGCAATCTTCCTGCTGCTATTTTTAATGCAAGCATTTCAGGTTTAATAGGAATTGCCGTTACGCCGTTGTGGATGGGCCTGTTTTTGCAAAAGACGGCTACCGGCTTTGACCTGGGCCATATTTACCTGAAGCTGCTTACCGAAATATTATTGCCGGTAGTGCTGGGCCTTTTGTTGCAGCGTTATTTACATCATTATACAGTACGTTTCGGCCGTTATCTTACTTTGTTTGATAAAGCCGTTATCCTGCTGATCATTTACAAAAGCTTTGCTGAATCATTTGAAAAAAAGGTTTTCAGTGCTGTAAGCTGGGCGGACCTGCTGCTGATTACTCTTGCTGTGATAGTGCTTTTCTTTGGGGTGTACTTTTTAACAGGATGGCTGGCCCGTTATATGAAATTTAACAGGGAAGACAGGATCACTGCACAATTCTGCGGAACTAAAAAATCACTGGTGCACGGCACTGTTTTTTCCAAAGTGCTTTTTCCGGCTTCAATGCCCATTGGTATTATACTGCTGCCGCTGATGCTGTTTCATGCTATCCAGATCTTCATAATCAGTGTTATTGCCGGGAAGCTTTCACGGAAAACTGAAAGATAGTTCCGTAAATTACTTTAGGAAGGAGGTTGAGTATTTTTTGATCTGAAAATAAATGAAGACCATATTAACCATCACCATATTGTTCATTGCTTTTCTAGCTTCGGCACAGGAGGTGCAGCTTCCTGTTAAGATCAGTGATTTTTCGGAGCAGTATGAAGCGCTGATTGACTGGAACGAAAAAGATTCAGTGAATGGATTTGAAGGCGAAAAGTACCTGCCGCAGTATGTTATCAGAATTTTTGAAAAACAATCCCGCAGGGAAATACTGAAAAGCTTCTCGGATTATTTTCCCGACTACCTGATGAATGAAAACAACGAAGCTATTGCCAACATCAAAGAACTGCCCTATGGCAGTCAGAGCGTTTTGATTTACGAAGATTTTAATTTTGATGGCGCAGAAGACCTGGCGCTGATGAACGGAAATAACAGCTGTTACAGCGGGCCATCGTTTGATATTTACCTGGCGAAAAAAGCTGCTTTTGAATACAGCGAAGCTTTTTCCCGGCTTGCCAGCGAATATTGTGGCATGTTCCAGGTGCACCCCGAAACCAAAACCATCAGTACCATGACCAAAAGCGGTTGCTGCTGGCACCAGTACTCAACATTTAAGATAGTCAATAACAATCCGGTACCTGTTAAAATTGTTGAAGAAGCATACGTGAGCAATTATTCACCTGATATGGTAGAAGTTACTGAAACCAGTTATCCTGGTGGAAAGGAAAGGGTAAAGACCCGTCTTTTCCTGCCCTATGATTTCAATGAGAGCAAAGCTGCGCTTGTTTTTACGCTTAGCCAAAGCAGGAAGAAGGTGCTGCTTTTTGAAGAGGAAGGCGTTCTCTTTTATGTATTGCTGAAACCTGCTGAAAGCGTGGAGTTTTCATTTCCTCAGGCAATTTATGATGAAACAACGGGCAGTGCCAGCTTTGATACATTTACTTTTCGTTCTTCCCCAAAATCGCTTGTATTCAGCAATAAACAGGCCCGGTATGAGCTTTATGAAACGGATACAACCATCGGTATCAGGGTAACCGCTAATAGTAAGAGCTACGATCTGAAAGGAGATAAAGTGTCACAAAAAGGCAGTTTGAAGGCAATTACAGGATTAAAAGTAACAAATGTAAATATTGAAAATAAGTAGTTCATAGATTGGGCATATAAAAATTCTTCCTTTTTGTGTATTTATTCCATCGTCTCGAGGCGATAGAATAAGAGTGCGAGGCGAGCCTTCCTGATGGTAGCTAGGGGCCACCTCATGCGGCTTGGCTACAACTTATTAAGATATGCACTTTGCGGTGCGTGGTTATTGGTAATAAATTCAATGAGGTAACGGTTTTCCTTTTTTTCAAAAAATACATACCACATTGTGCGCCTGCTGCCTTTTAATTTTGCGTAATAGTTGCCGTATTTTTTTAGTTGCGGTGGTGTTTGATAGTGCGTGAGATGTGGCAAATCGTTGTATATAGCATCCCGTAGTCTCGAAACATATCTATTTGCGTCTTCTTCAAAGCCAAAATATTCTTCGCTATATAATACCCAAACTAATTGCTTTAAAAAATTACTTACGCCTGGCGAGACAAAAATTATTTTTTCCATTTCAGTGTTTTAATATAGTCGTACACGTCTTGAAATGCCTCATCTAAAGGAATACTGTTTGCCCATTTTTTTTCAAATGCTGCTTCTGCTTCTGCTTCTGCAATAGTTTTTACTACAGTTAAAACCGCTTGTTTATTTTTATCTGATAAGTTGCTTATATAGCTTGTTATTTGACTGTCTATACTTTCGGACTGTACCATGCGGGCCATAGCGTTGAATTTGTGATGTATTGCGAATGTACGAAAAACACTTCAGCTTGCCTCAGTCATAATCCTGTCACTAGTTTATCTTTTGTCTGCCGAAACATAGGCCTATTACGGATATACATTGCTGTCAATTCTCAAACACGATCGTTTTATTATGATATACCAGCACTTTATCCTGTAATACCAGCTGGAGTGCATTGGCCAGCACCGATTTCTCAATTTCCCTGCCCAGGCGTACCATATCTTTTACTGTGTGCGCATGGTTTACCGGTATGGTTTGCTGCGCAATAATGGGACCATCGTCCAATACATTGGTAACAAAATGCGCCGTAGCGCCAATCAGCTTTACGCCGCGCTCATGCGCCTGTTTATAAGGATGCGCACCAATAAAAGCCGGTAAAAATGAGTGGTGTATATTGATAAGGGCAGAGGGATAATGTGATATAAATTCAGGTGACAGGATACGCATAAACTTAGCCAGCACGATATAATCAAATTCGTACCCTTTTAATATGCTGATAATTTCCTGTTCAAAAACGTGCTTTTCTTTACCCTCATGCGAAATATAGTGAAAGGGGATATCAAATTTTTCAGTTAACACCTGCAGGGTATCGTAGTTGCCAATGACACATTGCACATCAGCGCCTAAGGTGTTGAAAAAATTTCTTAGTAAAATATCCCCCAAACAATGGTGCTCCCTGGTAACAAGCACGGCTATTTTCTTTTTTTCATAAGGCCTGATGCTGATCTCAGTATCCTCCGGGAGCCTGGCTTTTATTTTTTGCTGAAGCAGATCCAGGTTGGTATTGCCTTGTATTTCCAGCCTTATATAAAAACGGTTTTCATCTACATTCACATATTCCTTCATGGAAATGATGTTAAGGTTGGCTGCCGCCATAATTGCAGAGATATCTGCCACTAATCCTACCCGGTCGCTGCATTGTAATAAAATGATCATGTTTTTTATTTAGACTTTATTAGACGTTAGATGAATACGATAAACCAATATCCGGCATAATGTACGGTATACGGTGTATGACAAAAAGCGAAAGGCTGAAAGCCGGAAGCTAAAAGCTCTTTTTACTACGATTGAACATTGATATATTGAAAATTGATTATTGAATATTCCTATTGTGTATAGAATATCAGAGCACTCAATTTTCAATACGCAATAATCCCCGCCTGTCCGGACGTCCGCCCGTGCCGGTACGGACGGGGCAGGAATGCTCAATACACTGCAGAAACAATTTGGTCAACTTCACCAACTTTAAATTACCATCACACAAACCTGTCAGTCAAGTAACCAGCATCTATGAACCATGAACTATAAGCTGTTTCACACCTGCTCTGTAAAAGCGGCCAGGCTTTCAAACAGCAAATCTATATCAGGATGAGGCAATGTTACATCTTTTTTTGTTGAAGTGATAAATACCGTGTACATACCTGCATAACGGCCAAACTTCATATCGCTCAGGCTATTGCCTACGATCAGGGATCGGGTGAGATCAATGTCCGGAAAATCACTCACTGCCCAAAAAGCCATACCTGGATTAGGTTTCCGGTTGAAAGCCTTGCTATCTATATCCGTACAAAAGTAAATTTTATCAATATTGCCACCTGCATTTTCAATACCATCCAGCATTTTGCGGTTCATGGCCAGCAGGTTATCGTAGCTGATGATCCCACGTCCTACACCTCTTTGGTTGGTAACTACAATGATCCTCTTAAATTTTTCAGTGAGCTTTTTAAATAAACCGGGTGCTCCATCAGTAAACTGAAATTCCCCGGGTGTTGTAATATAACCGCCGGGATTATCATGGTTGATAACGCCATCCCGGTCTAAAAATAAGGTCCATCCCTTGTTGATCTGGTTTAAGCTGAGCGGTGCTTTTGTAAAATCTGTTTGTGCCCTGTTATAGTCTTCCGGTATGCCTATGTCGATGAAATAAGTGTCCCTGGCTATACCGGAAAAATGCCCCTCTTCAACAAATTGTTCCAGGTAGTCTTTTTCAAAAGAAAACTTTTGCGCAAAGTTTTTGGAAAGGAATGCTTTTTTGTTAACAAGGTACAACCCCGCGTTGATCAGTCCCGATTCATAGTATTGTTTTTCTTTAAAGCTGCTGATCGTATTGTTTCCGTTAAGCGTTACCACTCCGTAGCGGTCAAAGCTCTGCATAGGTTTTAATGCCAGGGTACAGGCTGCATTATGTTGCAGATGCTGCGCTAACATTGCCTTTGCATCAAAATGAAACATCGTATCGCCATTGGCTATAAAAACATTTTCTGCAGTGGTTTTTTGCAACGCAAACTGTATAGCGCCGCCGGTTCCCAGGGGCTCAGCTTCAATTACATAGTCATAATCCAGTGAAGGGAACTCTTTTTGCAGCCATTCCAGGATGACTTCGTACATATAACCCAGGCTGAATACGATTTTCTCAATGCCCTGCATACGCAGGTAATTGATAACATAATATAAAAATGGTCTCCCGGCTACAGGGGCCATACATTTGGGCAAATCAGGAACAGCAGAACGAAGGCGTGTGCCGAGACCACCAGCGAGGATAATAACCTCACCCCAACCCCTCTCCAAAGGAGAGGGGCTTTGAGATGCTGAAAGTTCTTGTTGTATGTTCATAGCAGGTAAAAGGAAAAATAGTTGAAGTATGTACTACAAAAAAAGTGAGTGACACAAGACCGTTGATAGCAGTGCAAATGCCGGTAACATACAATTACGCTGCAAAATATTTTTCCTCTACCAGCTGGCAAATAATATGGCCTAACAGCATGTGGCACTCCTGTATGCGCGGCGTATCGGCTGAGGGAATGTTCACAAGGTGGTCGCTTAACGGTTTCATATCCCCGCCACTTTCCCCGGTGAAGCCAATGGTAACCATTTTTTTACTTTGTGCTGTTTCAAAAGCCTGCACAATATTTTTTGAATTTCCGGAAGTACTGAGTCCGATCAGTATATCGCCGGGCTTACCCAGGCCCTGTATGAGCCTTGCGTAAATAAGATCAAAACTGTAATCATTTGCCACAGCGGTTAGGTAAGAAGTGTTGCAGTGCAAAGCTTCCGCGGGAAGTGCCTGCCGGTCTTTATAAAACCTTCCGCTAAATTCTGCCGCAAGGTGTTGCGCATCAGCAGCGCTGCCACCATTGCCGCAAAAATATACGCTGTTCCCTTTTTTGAAAGTGTCTACAATCAGCGCTACAATTTGCTGAACGGTAGCGAGTAATGCATTATTTTGTAAAACCGACTGTTTTACATCAACGGATGACTGAATGAGTTGTTGTATTTGTTCTTTCATATAATTTTTGTTTTAACGGCCTTTCTTTGTGCGCCCCGGACAGGTTTGAAGGAGAGGCTTTTATACACTCCATGTTTTTAAGCCGTGTTTGGTAAACTGATAATTGCGGTTAACGCCGCCAAATTTATCCAGCGCTTGCTGAACCTTGTATTTGGTGTTGCCGGGGCAATAAAAGATCATAAATCCACCGCCACCGGCGCCGCTTATTTTTCCACCGGTAGCGCCGGATGCTTTGGCCGCGTTGTAAATATCATCAATGAGTGCGTTGTTGATGCCTGCCGCCATTTTTCTTTTTTGTTCAAAGCCTATATTAAGTATATGCCCTATTTCATGCAGCTGGCCTTTGAGCAAAGCTTCTTTCATCATTTGGGCCTGGTGCTTCAGCTCGTGCATGGCATCTATAGATGTTTGTTTTTTCTCCGTTACGTTTTTGCTTTGCTCTTCAATGATCTTTGCAGATTCCCTGCTGGTGGATGTATAATAAAGCAGCAGGTTATTCTCCAGCTCATCAAGGTAGCGCTGCCTGATGCGCAGCGGGTTTACAATTACCTTATCATCTTTATAAAACTCCATAAAGTTCACACCGCCAAAGGTGGCTGCGTATTGATCCTGTCTTCCCCCTGCAAGTTTCAGGTCGTTTCTTTCAATATCATAGGCATAGTGCGCAATATCATACTCACCTAAAGGCAGCTGAAGCATTTCTGCAAAAGCGCCTACAATAGCTACCACTAATGTGGAAGAGGTTCCCAAACCTGAACCTGCCGGAGCATCTACATAAGTGCTTAACTTAAAGCCTGTTTTTTGAAAAGGATAATCTTTCTGAATGCGGTTGTAAACACCTTTTAACAGATCCAGGTGGCCATTCAGCAGCAATTGTTCGGACCAGTCAAATACTTCTTTTTCATCACGGTCAAACGCCTCTAAAACAATCCTGTTGTCACCGGTTATTTCAATAGTGGCATTGGCATTCAGCGAAATGGTGGCGTTTAATATAGCACCACCAAATTCATCACAGTAGGGGCTTACATCTGTACCGCCACCGGCTAATCCTATTCTTAAAGGTGCTTTGCTTCTATGAATCATTCGTCTTTTTTTGCTTTGTAGAAATGTTGTCAGGTAAATGAGCCCTTGTTAACTTTTAACCCTGTAAACTTTAAACACACAATTGTTCTATAGCGGTTACAACGTTGCTCCAGCTGTATTTTTCTTTTTCACTGCGAAGATGTGGAATAAAATGGTTTTCTCCTAATTCATAAAAGCGCCTGATGGCACCGGCAATGGCTGATGACTGCGGTTCAACAACAAAGCCACATTTCCCATCCGGTACAAGGGCCGGTAATCCCCCTACATTGGTAACAATCATGGGCTTTTCAAAATAATACGCAAGAGGCGTAACGCCGCTTTGCGTAGCGTTTTTATAAGGTTGTACCAACACATCGCCTGAACATAAATAATACCTGACCTCACTGTCGGCTATAAAATTCGTTTTAAGAATTAACATGTCTTCAATGCCCAGTTCTTTTATAAGGTCTTTGTAAGGCTGTTCATCCTCATAAAACTCACCGGCTACAAGCAGTTTGAGGTTTGAAATTTCAGATTTCAGATCTGCAATTGCGTTCAGTAATAGATCCAGGCCCTTATATTTTCTGATAAATCCAAAAAATAAAACGATCTTATCAGCCTGGGGTAATCCTAAATGCCGCCTGGCCTGGTCTTTAGACAGTATAGCTCCAAAATTATCGTACAGCGGATGCTGAACCAAAGCGGCAGGCTTTTGAGTGAAGGTCCTGAGGTCTGTTAATACTTTCCCGCTCATGGTAATGAATCCGTCAACAGGCTTTATAAAGTATCGGGTGAAGGGTTTATCGCCCGGCCTTTTTTCGTGTGGAATAATATTATCCGCAATGCAAATAATCTTTGTATGCCTGTTTTTCTTTACCTGCCGCAAAATGGTGCCTAAAGCAGGTCCCATAAAAGGCAGCCAGTAGCGCACCACGATTATATCGGGTTTTTGTTTTTTGAGTTGCAGTCCTACTCTGAGCCAGTTCAATGGATTGACTGAATTGATCAGGGATTGTATCTGAATACCTTCTGGCGGTGCATCTTCACTATACTGGGATTTACCGGGAAATAATATGGACGGGTATTGTAGACTGAAGGAAACAATAGAGCAATCATGGCCCATAGCAATAAATTCTTTTGCCAGCCGGTGATTAAAAGTTGTTAATCCTCCTCCGCGTAATGGGTACGCCGGACCTATAATGATTACTTTAGCCATATATTTCAGCAAATATAGTTTACAGGTTGATAAGTTTACAGGTTGGCAAGTTGATATAGGCCCTGTTAGTTTTTAAACCTATAAACTTTTCAACTAATCATTTACATTTGCCGCATGAGGCGCAGTACAGAAGATACATATAAGCATAAAGGGTTAAGAAAGAAACTGGTGGATGGCATACGTGCTAAAGGGATTAAAGATGAAAATGTATTGAATGCCATCAATACGGTTCCCCGCCATTTTTTTATGGACTCTGCTTTTGATGATGTGGCTTATGTAGATAAAGCTTTTCCTATCGGGGAAGGTCAGACTATTTCCCAGCCTTATACAGTAGCTTACCAGTCAGAGCTGCTGCAGATACAAAAAGGGGATAAAGTGCTTGAAATAGGTACAGGCAGCGCTTACCAGGCAGTGGTTTTAGCAGCGATGGGGGCTAAGGTTTTTACCATTGAGCGTCAGAAAAAGCTGTACGATGAAAACACCCGGTTTGCCTACCTGAAGCAGTACCGGTTTATTAAAACTTTTTTTGGAGACGGATTTAAAGGGTTGCCCACTTATGGCCCTTTTGATAAAGTAATAGTAACTGCTGCTGCGCCGGAAATTCCGCCCAGGCTGATAGAACAGATGAAAGTTGGGGGTAAGATGGTGATACCGGTTAATGTTGGAGAGGTTCAGCAAATGCGCAGGGTAACGAAGCTTGAAGAGGGTATGGATATTGAGTATTTTGATAATTTTTCATTTGTTCCCATGCTGGAAGGGAAAAACTCTTAACTACTGCTGATGAAAGGCACACTGCGTATTTTTTTCACAGGTATGTTTATCAGCTTTTTAGGTACCCTGCCGTTGGGTACGCTGAATATTGCTGCCATGCAAATATCCATTGCAGAATCTGTTCGCAACGCCATACTTTTTTCTTTGGGTGCATTAACTGCTGAAATGGTGTATGTACGTATATCGCTGGTAGCAATGAACTGGGTGCGCAGGCAGGAAAAAATATTTAAGCTGCTGGACTGGCTTACCTTATTCATTATTGTTGCGCTTGCTGTAGCCAGTTTTATTGCAGCATCTCACCCTCATGAAAATAAAAACATTATACTCAATAATAATCTTCCTTCTTATATTTTAGGGCTTACTATGAGTGCTGTGAACCCTATGCAAATACCTTTCTGGTTTGGCTGGAGCACGGTATTGTTTACTAAAAAGATACTGCTTCCCAACAACCATCATTATAATTTTTATACCCTAGGCATTGGTATTGGTACAATGATAGGTAACAGTATTTTTATATTTGGAGGACAATTAATTGCGGCTAAGGTTCAAAATAACCAGTCGGGAGTAAACTATGCCATTGCCGGTGTTTTTACAGTAACTGCGCTTATACAATTATGGCGCATGTTTGTAAAGAAGAAAAATTTTAAGGAAACCATACACGATGCAGAAACGCGCCGGGACTAATGCATCATCTGACATTCAATATTTACACGCTTTCTGTCCAGGCATCCCTGTCATCCGGACTAAACTTCCACGGGGCAAAATTATTTTCCACATTGCTGAACATCACGTTCCATTCTTGTGGAGCGTTACTTTCTTCCATTACCAGGTGGCGGCGAAGCTGCAAAATAATATCCAGCGGGTTAATGCTTACAGGGCATTCCTGAACGCAGGCATTACAGGTGGTGCAGGCCCTTAGCTCTTCCACCGTAATATAATCGTGCAGCAGGCTTTTACCATCATCTGTAAATGTTTTATGGGTGTCTGTATTTTTACCCACTTCCTCAGTACGGTCACGGGTATCCATCATTATCTTACGCGGAGACAACTTTTTACCGGTAATGTTTGCCGGACAAGCGGCAGAACACCGGCCACATTCTGTACAGGCATAAGCGTCTAATAAATTCTTCCAGCTTAAATCCATAATATCCCTGGCGCCGAACTTTTCCGGTGCGGAGGCATCAGCAGGAGCTAACTCCGGCTGCATGGCATACAGCACTTCGTTTTGAATAGCCGGCATATTTTCCATTTTACCTACAGGCAACAAGCGGGCGTAGTAGGCATTGGGAAACGCCAGTATAATATGCAGATGTTTGGAATAGGGCAGGTAGTTTAAGAAAGCAAAGATACCTGCAATATGCAGCCACCAGCAGCTTCTTTCTATTGTTATTAACCCAGCGGTGCTCAACCCGGAGAGGAGCGGTTGTATAAATTGCGAAATAATAAAATTACCGGTAGCGGCTTCAGCGTAATGAGCGGCTCCTCTTGCCTGCAATAATGTATCAGATGCGTTCATGGTAAGAAAAAGACCCATTAAAGCAATTTCCGTTATAAGTATATAATTGGCATCACTCCTTGGCCAGCCGTCCAGATCGTTACTGATAAAGCGTTTGAGCTTTATGATATTTCTTCTTATCAAAAACACCGAGCAGGAAATCACAACGAGCAGGGCCAGTATCTCGAAAATATTGATCAGGAAAATGTAAAAGCCTCCGAAATAATTTGCAAATAAACGGTGAGTACCGAAGATCCCGTCAAGCACAATTTCCAGCACTTCTATATTAATGATAAGGAAGCCTGCGTAAACCAGGAAATGCAGCAGGCCAACCAAAGGTTTCCGGAACATTTTTTTTTGCCCGAATGCCAGCAGTAAAACGTTGTTCCAGCGTTGGCGTTTATGATCGTTAATGGTTTCGTTCCTGCCGAGGTTAATATTTCTTTTAATGCCTGTTATTTTTTTATAAAAAATAAAGAAGGCGGTACCGGCAAGCAACAGAAACAGTATTTGTTGTAATATTTGCATAAGCTTTCGATTACAAATGCTAATTTACGGTTTTTGTAACAGGGAAACCTAATGTAAGGAGCCCTTACAAATATCCGGGCTATTGTTGATGAGTCTTTTATATTTTTGTTGATATATCAGATAGGAAGCGTATTTCTTACGGGGCCTGTATGACCGGCCTAAAAAATGAAACTATGACAAAAGATAAAAAATATATTTTGCAGGGCGATGTGATTGCAAAAAAACTTAAACGGCTGGCGCTTGAAGTGATTGAGAATAATATTGATGAGAAAGAACTGATTTTTGTAGGCGTTCAAACCACAGGTGTAATAATAGCCAGGTGGCTGCAAAAGCTGGTACGTAAGTTAAGCGATGTAAAGATTGAGATCCTTACAATGGATATTGATAAGCAGATGCCGAAAGAAGTTGTATTGAGCGCACCTATGAATTTTAATGGTAAAGTAGTGGTGCTGATAGATGATGTTACCAACAGCGGTAAAACCCTATTATATGCAATGAAGCCTTTCCTTGAATTTCATCCTAAAAAAATACAAACGCTGGTGCTGGTGGAAAGAAGCCATACCCAGTTCCCGGTTAATGCCAATTATAAGGGTGTTTCCCTGGCCACCACTTTGCAGGAGCACATTATAGTTGAAGTAGAAGGAGAGATGATCACAGGAGCGTACCTGGCATAAATTTCTTCTTATAAAAAAGCAGGCATTTCTGTGCCTGCTTGTCAGTGCTTTAATATGTGCATTGGTTGGTATTGTTACCTGTTTCCTTTCCAGCTTATTTAAAAACAGTGGTTAAAAAAGTTTTTAGTTCTTCCCACGATGCTTTGTCTGCTGCTTCATTGTAAGCTATATCCAGCTTGTATTTTTCACCAACGGCTGTAGCATTGGGATTGGAAAAAGCATGTTTGGCATTTGGGTAACCTATAAAAGTGTAATTGGCTCCGGCACTATCCATTTCTTTTTTAAAGTTGCTTACATCTTCTGCCGGTACCATACTGTCGGCTTCGCCGTGAAGCACCAGGATAGCCGGTATAACAGACCCTTTCTTTGGTGCCGGTAAACCGCCATTCAGGCTGCCGTGAAAGCTGGCAACCCCTTTGAGGTGGGTACCAAGTCGGGCCATGTTTAATACCATACCTCCACCAAAGCAATACCCTATAGCTGCTATTTTAGCCGTATCGGCCTGTGTAAAAGTTTTGGCTTTTGCAAGCGCTGCATCAAAATGACTTTGGGCCATTGATGGATCTTTATAAAAAGGAGTGGCCAGGGCGCCGGCGCTGTCAGGGGTTGCTGCAGTTTTACCATCGCCATACATATCTACAGCCATAGCAAAATAGCCTAAGGCTGCCAATTGTTTTACGCGACTTTTTGTATAGTCATTCACTCCCCACCATTCTGGCACTACCAGAACAACAGGTAAATTTTCGCCACCAGCCTTGTAAGCAGCAATGCTTTTAAAGTTTTTACCATTGCCACTATATGTTACACTGACTTCCGTTATAGCAGAGGGATCAGCGGCGGTTGTTGCAGCAGTTAAGCTATCACTTCCTGGCTCTTTTTGCGTGCTGTTACTGTTACATCCAAGGGCTGCAGCACATACCAGTGCAAGAGAAAATAATAATTGATTTTTCTTCATTTTTATGAGCTTTAAATAAGTTTTATAACTTTTCAATATTATAATATTGAGAGAATAAAATTAGGGATTAAGGATTAAAATTTTACCTTTACGAAAACTTACAGGTGCTTTAATGAATAATAAAAAAATCATAATAGCGATAGATGGAATGTCGAGCTGTGGTAAAAGTACGGTTGCCAGGCAGCTTGCAAAAAAGCTGAATTATATATATGTAGATAGCGGTGCCATGTACAGGGCTATTACTTTATATTTTTTAAGGAACAATGTTGATATTACGAATGCTGCACAGATAAAAGAAGCCCTTGATGAAATAGATCTTGATTTCAGGCTTAATGAACAAAGCGGGAAGGTAGAAATATTTTTGAATGATGAGAATGTAGAATACCTGGTGCGGGAAATGATCGTTGCTGAAAAAGTGAGCGAGGTAGCTGCGTTATCTGATGTAAGGCAATATGCGGTAAGCCAGCAGCAGAAAATGGGCAATAACAAAGGTGTGATAATGGATGGGAGAGATATTGGAACAGTTGTATTTCCTGATGCTGAGCTGAAGATTTTTATGGTGGCTGATAATACCGTAAGAGTAGAGCGCAGGTTTAAAGAGCTGTATCAGAAAAATCCCAATATTACTATTGAGGAAGTAACACATAATATTGAAATGCGCGATTATATAGATACCAACCGCGAAGTGAGCCCTTTACGGAAAGCAAAAGATGCCATTGAAATAGATACTACCAGTCTTACACCTGAAGAGCAATTACACCAGGTTTTAGAGCTGGCCAACGGGCTGATTAAGTAGCGTTACATAATGTTAAGTTAAGTGTGAGTTGTCAGTGATGAGTAATGAGTGATTGCGGATACATACTCACTTTAAATGCGAAAATTTTTCATTACCATAACAATAGTTTTTCTTTTTGTTGCATTGGCGTTTTAGTCTAAAACTGTTAGTATGAATTCAAGAAGAAAATTTTTGCAGCAGGTTACCCTTGCATCAGCGGGCTTACCTTTATTAGGTACAGGAATATTTTCTTTTACAGGCAAAGCGCACAGTAGTTTTCGTACTGATAAAGTGCTGCGTGTGGCTTTAATGGGCCTGGGAGGCTATGCACGGCATGTAGCTGAAGCAATGAATCATTGCCGGAGCGCAAAAATTACCGGGCTGATCAGCGGCACACCCGAAAAGCTAAAAAGCTGGAGTGCTGCATACAATGTGCCTGAAAAGAATTGTTATAATTATCAGAACTTTGACAGCATCAAAAACAATCCGGATATTGATGCGGTATATGTAATTACACCCAACGCGCTTCATCATGATAATACTATAAGGGTTGCCCTGGCCGGAAAGCATGTGATCTGTGAGAAACCAATGGCCATAAGCGTTAAAGAAGGCCGGGAAATGATTGATGCCTGTAAAAAGGCCGGCGTGCATTTACTGGTGGGTTACCGTATGCACTTTGAACCCACTACACTGGAAGTAGTGCGCATGCGTAACGAAGGCGAATTGGGTGCTATCAGGTTTTTCCAGGGACTTTGCGGGTTCCGGATCGGCAACCCAACGCAATGGAGACTTGATAGGGCACTGGCGGGTGGTGGTTCTCTGATGGATATTGGCATTTATGCCATTAATGGTTGCCGGTATATGGTAGGCGAAGAACCTGTTTGGGTAACAGCACAGGAAACAAAAACAGATCCTGTGAAGTTCAAACCGGGAGTGGATGAGACCCTGCAATTTCAGTTTGGATTTAAGAGTGGTGCAGCGGCCTCCTGTCTTTCATCTTATAATATGAATAACCTGGACCGCTTTTTTCTGAATGGCGAAAAAGGATTTGCAGAAATGAGGCCTTCAACAGGATATGGTCCTATAAAAGGCCGGACACATAAAGGTGAAATTCAGGCACCGGTTGTAGTGCACCAAACAGTGCAGATGGATGAAATGGCTGCTATTATACTGGATGGGAAACAGCCTTTAATACCGGTAGATGGAGAAGAAGGCCTGCGCGATTTAAAAATTATCGAAGCTATTTATAAAGCCGCTTCAACGGGTAAGAAGATAGAGCTGTAGCTACCTTTTATAATTACCGGTTTAATGGGGAAACCGTATTACACAACAGCCATTTTATTGTACTTGTTGCGATATTCAACAGGTGTAAGGCCTGTGATTTTTTTAAAGATAGAACGAAACGATTTTGTGTCTGTATAACCTACATCATACATGACTTCGTTAATGTTTTTGCGGCTTGATTCAAAACTTCGCTTGGCAAACTCCATCTTAACCCTGTTGATATATTCCAGCACGGAATTATTAGTAGCCGTTTTAAACCGCCTCTCAAAGCTTCGCCTGCCTAATGAAACCAAAGCTGCCAGTTCTTCAATCGTAATTTTTTCCTGGATATTTTTATCAATAAATTCCTGTGCCTGTTTTATGGCTTCATCCGTATGATTTTTTTGCCCCCGGAATATGGCAAAAGCCGACTGGCTGTCCCTGTCAATATCAATAGCAAAATATTTGGAAGCCAGAATGGCCGTTTGCCTGTCTGTATATTTTTCTACAAGGTACAGCAATAAATTCCAGTAAGACATAGCACCACCGCTTGAATAAAGGCGATGTTCTTCAGTAACAATACTGCCGTCAGCTACTTCCACCTCCGGAAACATCTCACGAAATTCATTTTGAAACCCCCAATGCGTAGAGCACTTTTTGCCATTAAGCAAACCGGTAGAAGCCAGTAAAAAAGCGCCTACGCAAAGTGCGGCCACTTCAGCCCCTTTATTGTATTGTTCTTTTATCCATGGCAACGCCTTTCTGTTCGTTTCAATGGCTGTTTTCATATCACCAAACAAGGCAGGGATTATAATTAGATCTGTTTTCTTTACCTCGTTCAAAAGCTGTGAAGTATTGACAGAAAATAAGCCGTCATTGATTTTTACTTCTTTTTTCAAGCCTACCAGCTGCACATTAAATAATGGTTTTTTGCCTGATACCGCCATAAACTGGTTTACTGTCAAAAACAAATACCGGGGATCGGCTATGGCTTGCATTACCGAGTTTTCAGGAACAAGTATGCTGACATGCTTCATTTTTTGTAAGAGATTGTTTGCGGTTCTAAAGGTAAAATAAAGTTTGACGTAAATCACCCTTTAGTTGTCATTATTGCACATTGTAATATGTAAACAACCGTTGCATCTTTGTATCGTTCATTCAAACAAATGATTATCTACAATTTAAAACAAGCGAAAATGAAACAGGTATTTATCAATTTGGCAGTAAAAGACCTTGACAAATCAGCCAGCTTTTATACAGCTCTGGGTTTTTCAAACAACCCCCAGTTTTCAGACGATACAGCAAAATGTATGGTATGGAGCGACAGCATTTATGTAATGCTATTAACACATGAAAAATTTAAAACATTTACTGACAAACCTATAGCAGACACAAAAAATGGAATTGCAGCGTTATTCTCTCTTTCATTAGAAAGTTTTGACCAGGTAAATGAAACAATGGAGAAAGGTATTGCTGCAGGTGGTATTGAGCCTAATGAAATAAGAGACTATGGCTTTATGCAGCAACGGACTATAGAAGATTTTGACGGCCACACCTGGGAGGTGTTTTATATGGACATGAGCAAATTTCCTCAATAATCATCAGCAAAAACATTAAAAAATGGGAAAGGTAAAATTACAAATGCAGATGACTATAAACGGTTATGTTGGGGGGACAAATGGTGAAAACAACTGGATGACCTGGAATCCTGATGCTGAATTTATAACGTTTCTGATTTCGCTGCTTGATACCTCAGGCACTCTTTTACTGGGCAGGAAAACGGCCGAAAATATTATAAAATATTGGGAACATGAAGCAGACCAGAATCCTGCTCATCCATTTGCAAAAAAAATAGCTGCTCTTCCAAAAGTTGTTTTCACTAAAACGCTCAACAAATCAACCTGGAATAATACCACTTTGGCAAAAGGAAATCTTACAGACGAAATTACCAGCCTAAAAAAGCAAAATGGTAAAGATATTCTTGTGTTTGGCGGTGCCGGTTTTGTTTCGTCACTAATAAAGGAAGAACTCATTGATGAGTATCATCTTATTGTAAATCCAACCGCTATGGGTAACGGTATGACTATTTTTAACTCACTTAACGGAATACAGAAATTTACACCCATAGGAACAAAACTTTATCCGGGCGGGAAAATTGTTTTGAGTTATAAGTCGGAAAACAATTTAAATGGTGAATAAATATTTGCGAAAAAGATAACGGACGATTTAAGCAATTTCAAAAGTTATACAGAAACAATTAAAATTAAAGAAAAATGGAAAAGAACAAAGTGACATTACACAGGGTTTTAGCGGCTTCACCCGAAAAAGTATTCCGCGCGTTTGCAGACGCCGATACAGTAGCAAGCTGGCTTCCGCCTTATGGGTTTGTATGTAAAGTGCATCAATTTGATTTTAAGGCAGGCGGTGTTTATAAAATGAGCTTTACCAATTTTACAACAGGTAATGCCCATTCTTTTGGCGGTGAATACCTTGAAATTATACCTGATCAGTTAATAAAATATACGGACAAATTTGACGACCCCAATTTACCTGGCGAAATGATAACAACAGTACAGTTAACACAGGTAAGCTGCGGAACAGAATTACATATTACGCAAACAGGCATACCCGATGTGATACCGCCCGAAATGTGTTATTTAGGCTGGCAGGAATCATTAGAGAAACTGAAAAAATTAACCGAACCCAATATTCCTGACGCATAAAAATAAAATGCTGAACGCAGTTTTGCCACAAAGATACAAAGCAGGGTAAACGCATCTGATTTTGCTGGCTTCTATGCTTTATGTCACTCCTTCGGAGTTTTTTTAACATGGCTGCCCATATTTTATAATCCTGTCAGCCCTGCCCGTCCGGCAGGCGGGCTTTCAGGCTTAATTGTCCGGTTATTCGTAACCCCCGTATGGGGTGAAATGATTATAAAAATGTGTAGCATTTCCGTTAAAATCCGCCGCGGCGCATGATATTATTGCACAGGTGATAGCTTTGAACTTGAATTTAAGATGTGTTTGTCCTGAGACACAAAGATGTGAAAAATCATTTTACATATACTTCGGAATAAAATCTTCATGGTATTTACAAGAAAGACCAATTAAAAAGCAGATGGCGCAAATAAATTCATATCTCACATTCAATGGTAACTGTCGCGAAGCAATGACATTCTACAAGGAATGTCTGGGCGGTGAGCTTATGTTCCAAACCGTTGGTGAATCGCCATTGTCAGAAAAAATGCCTACGCGAATGAAAAACTGCATTGTGCATGCTACACTTTCCCGGGAAGCCCTGGTGCTTATGGCTTCTGATATGGTGGGAGAACAAGGCTTAATACAGGGAAACAGCGTTTCGCTTTCATTACATTGCAGCAGTGAAGAAGAAATTAAAGAGTGCTATGCAAAACTTTCAGCGGGCGGAACCGCCAGCCATCCGTTAGAAGAAAATTTTTGGGGCACATTGTTTGGCGGCCTTACTGACAAATTCGGCAATCACTGGATATTTCATTACAACAAAAAATAGTAACAATTAAAATTTTACTGGAATGAAAAAGCAAAAAATCATTTTCTGGACAGCTACTATTATTATTTTCCTGTGGGAAGGATTAATGCCGTTAGGTACACTGCTTTTCGCACCTGAATATGCCAATGCAGGAACAAAACCATTGGGTTATCCCGATTACTTCGCTTATTCCCTCATCATTTGCAAAGTATTGGGTTCAACAGCTTTAATCATTCCCAGGCTGAACCCTAAGCTAAAAGAATGGGCGTATGCGGGATTGACGTTTAACCTGGTATTCGCTGTGATCAGCCATATTGTGGTGGATAAAAATATCGGCTTCATTCTAATGCCAATAGTAGTGGGCATTATCCTTGCAGTATCGTATTTCTATAACCAAAAAATTCAACGCAATGTCTGATACAGGGTTTAAAAACATTGATGAGTATTTTGCAGGTTTTCCGGAAAAAGTGCAGAACATGCTTCAAAAAATCAGGAAACTTATTATAGAAACAGTGCCGGCGGCTACTGAAACCATCGCTTATGGAATGCCTGCCTACAAGCTGAACAAAAAGCCTTTGGTTTATTTTGCAGGGTATAACAAGCATATCGGGTTTTATGCTACACCTACCGGACATTTGGAATTTGCAAAGGAACTATCAATATACAAACAGGGAAAAGGTTCAGTACAGTTCCCTTTGGATAAGCCAATACCTTATGATTTGATAAAGCGGATATTGATTTTCCGCAAAAATGAAGTGGAAGCGAAAGTTAAAAGGTAAAGTTCACGGCCCTGGTTTTCTTGGGGGAAGCTTATGAAATTATCCGGAAAAGGCAATAGGCTCTTTGAATCCGTAGACGATTTCGGGGATCCAGGCAGCAGCGATATTCCTGGTGTAAAAGGCTGAAAAGGTCAGAAAGATTTATCAAGATAATACGGCTGCAATAACTGTATAAATGCATCAGTATAAAAATTCTTCTTTTTAATAACTATTTCGCTGGTTGCTATACCGGTATTGCTAAAGGAGCCTTTGAGGATTATTCTGAAAGGAGCGTGGTTCTCTGTTTGCCGTACAAAAACAATCTCGTTAATAAATAAACGGCTTGCGGTTATTATTTCCTGTATGTCTTCCTGCCGTTTTGCAGGCAATAATAAGTAGAAAGCGCCTTCAGGCTGCAATAGTTTTTCAATTAATGGTATTAGTTCATTCAGCTTTAAACCGTCATCATGATGGGCAATGTTTTTTCCTTTAACGCTGCTTTTCAGATCGCTTTCATAAAAAGGAGGGTTGCTGATAATACTATCATATTTCTTAGGATAGCTGAAAGACCGTGTATCTGCATTAAATACCTGCATCCGGTTATAAAAGGGTGAAGCGCTGATGTTTTTTACTGACTGATGGTAATCGCTTTCCTGCAATTCAATACCATCAATGCTTCCGGGAATTTGTTGTGCCAGCATCAGGCTTAGTAAACCGCTGCCGCTTCCAATGTCGAGTATGTGGAGGGGTGTACCGGTTGTTTTCATATCTTTAGCAGCCCAGGCTCCAAACAGGCAGGAGTCCGTAGTTACTTTCATGCTACACTGATCATGATAAATGATAAACTGCTTAAATTGAAAATAGGGATTGGGCAAGAGAGTAGATTTTAGACGTTAGACATTAGATACTGGATGCTGGATCATGGTTCATAGTTCATGGATCATGGTTCATAGTAAAGGCCAGAGGCATAAAGCTTGAGGCTTTTAGCTTCTGGCCTCCAGCCTTCAGCTTTGAGTGTTCGGATATTCTATACACAATCGAAAAATATTCAATAACCAATTTTCAATACATCAATTTTCAATCGTAGTAAAGAACTTTCAGCTTTTAGCTTTCATCTCGTACATCGTACATTATACTGGTTCCAGGTTTCAAGTTGCAGGTTTCTGGCTTCAGTAATGCTTTTAGCCTTTAGCTTTCATGATGAATACTAGTTCCGGTTTTCAGACGGAGATTTAACATTCTATATTTAATATTCAACATAGGATTATGTAGAATAATCTCAAAGCTTTTTTATTACTGGATAAGGATGC
>JAPUDO010000128.1 GCA_027493055.1 Niabella sp.
GTGTCAATTATACTCGCTTCTACAACTGCCGCAATGGATGAAGTTGTAGTAGTAGCTTATGGTACACAACGTAGAAGCCGGATTACCGGCTCGGTAAATACTATTGGGTCAGAACAGTTGGAGGGAAGGCTTACTACCAATATTACGCAGGCTTTAGCTGGTGCAGCGCCCGGTATTGCTACAACTTCGGGTAATGGACAGCCTGGCGCAAGCGCTCCTATCAGGATTAGGGGTTTTGGCTCAGTAAACGCTGGGTCAGACCCTCTTATTGTGGTGGATGGATTCCCGTTTGGGGGATCTATGTCAGATATAAACACAAATGATGTAGAATCTATCACACTTTTAAAAGATGCAACTTCTACAGCCTTATATGGTGCAAGGGCTGCTAATGGCGTTGTGATGATCACAACAAAAAGAGGTAAATCCGCGCGTCCTAAAGTGACTATAGATCTTTTAACCGGAAAGTCCCAGCGTGCCATTCCCGAGTATCAAACGGTTGATGCTTATCAGTATTATCCTTTATACTGGCAGGCTTACAGAAACGGGCTTGTATACGGTGCAACTCCGGTAGATCCTGTTGTTGCAGGCAAACGTGCTGCATTAGAAATAGGGCCGCAATTAATTTATAACCCATTTAATGTGAGTCGCGAAACTCTGGTAGATTCAACAGGTAAATTTAATCCCAATGCAAAGTTATTGTATGAAGATTTTGATTGGTTTTCACCAATGATTAATAACGGTCCGCGTAATGAAGCAAACTTTTCTATCTCTTCAAAATCCAACCAGACAGATTATTTCGTTGGCTTGAACTATATTAAAGATGAAGGCTTTCTTCTTAAATCTGATTTTGAAAGGGTATCGGCAAGGATAAATATTAATACCAATGTTACCCAATGGTTCCGAACCGGCATTAATATGAATGGAGCGATGGTTAAAAGCAACCTAGGCGCCGGAACCGGTGATAATACTTTTATTAATCCATTTGTATTTGCAAGAGGTATTGGCCCAATTTATCCTGTACATGCGTATGATAATTTGGGTCAGCCGGTATTAAATCAGAACGGTGAGCAATTTTACGACTATGGAATGCATCCCGGCTCGGTAAACAGGCCATCTGGCGCTTCGCCAGGCAGGCATATTGTGTACGAAACCATGCTGAACACAAACTTTGATAAAAGGCAGGTAATGAGCGGTCGTACCTACGCTGAAATAAAATTTTTAAAGAATTTTAAGTTTACTAACAACATAGGCCTTGATTTAAGTAATATTAAAAACACCTATAATCAAAATAAAACGGTAGGAGACGGTGTGACTTTGGGCGGGTACACTTACCGAGATAATTTTGAGTATAAAACAGTAACTTTAAATCAGTTATTAAATTACAGTAATCAATTCAATGAGCATAGTATAGATTTTCTATTGGGTCATGAAAACTCATGGTATGATATTACATCCATTACAGCAGCAAAAGTAGGAATGAATTTAGACGGTAATATTGAATTTCCAAACTTTGTTACATTACGCAGTATTGGGGGCGGATTAACGCAATTAAGAAGAGAAGGCTACTTTGCAAGAGCCAATTATGACCTGTCTGGGAAATACTTTATTGACGCTGCTTTCCGTAGAGATGCATCTTCGAGGTTTTCTCCAAAAAGCCGCTGGGGCAACTTCTACTCTGTAGGTGCAGGCTGGAATTTGATTAAAGAAGATTTTATAGCTAATACAAATATTTTCAGCGATTTAAGATTTAGGGCTGCATACGGTACCGTAGGTAATGATGCTCTTGAGAGCTATTATGCCTACCAGCAGCTTTATTCACTTGGTTTTAACAATGGTGCAGAAGCAGGCGCATTAGCATCTTCCTTACGCAATGATGATTTAACATGGGAAGTGGGTAAAAACTTTACGATAGGCCTTGATTTTGGCGTTTTTAAAAACAGACTGAGCGGTACAATTGAATTTTTTAAACGAGGCTCATCTGCATTGTTGTTTGATGTTCCATTGGGGTATTCTTCAATCGTAACCAATGTAACCAGGAATATTGGCGCAATGGAAAATACTGGTATTGAGGTTCAGTTGTCAGGAGATATAGTCAAAACTCAGGATATTCGCTGGAATATGCTGGTAAACTTTACGTCTTTGAAAAACAAGATGAAAACTTTGCCTAACAATAACGAGCCTATTACTTCTGGTACAAAAAGGTATGAAGTGGGTTCTGATATTTATCAGTTTTATCTCCGCCAATGGTATGGCGTTGATCCTTCGGACGGCTCTGCATTATATTATAAAAATGATACGTACCATGATATGGCAGGTATACGTGTTATCGGAGGAGATTCGCTAGTTACCAGTCCCACAAATGCAATCTTTGCTAAATCGGGCTCTGCTATTCCCAAGTTCTTCGGCTCTGTGACCAATTCAGTTTCTTACAAAAACATTGGATTGTCATTTTTACTCAATTATCAGGTTGGAGGTAAATTTTATGATGGCAACTATGGCGGTCTAATGTCTCTGGCCTCTTATGGGAAGTCTTTGCATGTTGACCTGTTAGATGCTTGGAAAGCTCCCGGCGACATAACCAATATCCCCCGCTTGGATATTAATAGAAGTGCAGACTTTAATGCTGCATCAAGCAGGTGGTTAATTGATGCGTCTTACTTAAGTTTACGAAATGCCACTATTTATTATAATATACCAGCTTCACTGCTAACTCGCATTAAGTTCGATATGATAAGGGTGTTTATGTCAGGGGAAAATATATTTTTATTATCAAAGAGAAAAGGCTTGAACCCTATGGAGACCTTCAACGGCACAAATAGCCCGGTATATACTCCTAACAGGGTTTTAAGTCTTGGATTAAATCTAACCTTCTAAAATAATCATATTATGAAAAGAAATTTTATTAAATACTTACCGCTATTGGTTGTTTTGATTGTTGTTGGTTCATCATGTAAGAAAAGCTTCTTAGATGTAAACCCTACCAGTAGCGCCGATGATGATGCTATTTTTACCACAACGAATAACGCTAAGAACGTAATTAACGGTGCTTATCGGTACCTCTTTAATAGATTCAACGCCCAAAATATGCCCGGACATGGCGGAGTGATGTTGAACAACGATTTTATGGGTGAAGATCTGCACCAGGCTAACGCATCATGGTACACATCCGGATCAAATGGTACCGGAAACTGGAACACGCATAAATTGGATAATTCTGCGTGGGTAGAGTTTCCGTTTCGTTTATATTACAGAGTCATTGGAAATATGAACAGTATTATTGCAAATGTTGATGATGCTACAGGGCCTGATGCAGATAAAGCCACATTAAAAGGAGAAGCCTACGGAATGAGAGCCTGGTCTTATTTCAATTTGGTGCAGTATTATGCCAAACGGTACGATGCCGGTGCAAAACCTAATTCCTCTCTTGGAGTATCTATGCCACTATTGCCAACAGATGTTTCGCTACCAAGATCAACAGTTGAAGAAGTATATGCGCAAATCAATGCAGATATCGACGCATCAATTGCTGAATTTAATAAGGCGGGCACAATTACTCAGAACAAATCCCATTTCAGCCTGATTGCTGCCAAAGTTTTAAAAGCCAGAGTAGCATTGACGATGCAAGACTACCCTTCAACAATTCAATATGCAAATGAAGTTATTAGTTCTGGTAAATTTTCCCTGATGACGATCGATCAATATAAATCAGGTTTTAATGACGCTCCATCCAATCCGGAATGGATATGGGCCGCCTTAATCATTCCCGACCAGGGAGATACCTTTGGATCCTATTTTGGCCAAATTTCCTGGAATGGGAATACCAGCTACATTAGAGGCATTCCGAAACGTATTAACAAAGAGCTCTATGACAGAATTTCAGCCACTGATGTACGCAAAACATTATGGGAGCCTAGCCCTAATGCCACCAATTTTCCTCTGCCTTTAACAACATTTGCAAGGGCAACATACATGAGCCGTAAATTTAAAACCCGCGCAAATGACAATACATTGGGCGATGTGCCTTATATGCGCTTGGCAGAAGTATATTTAATGCTGGCAGAAGCTCATGCCCGCACTCCCAGCGGGGCAGCTAATGCACAACAAGCTTTATATGACTATGAAAGCAGAAGAGATCCGGCTTATGTAAAATCTACAAATACAGGCACTGCTTTGATCAATGAGATCATGGATAACAGACGAACGGAGCTTTGGGGAGAGGGATTTCGCTTTTTTGATCTGAAACGCCTTAATCAGCCTTTAGATCGTACAGTTGTTTCTAATTTTGTAGCAGCATCTGTAAACGGTACCATGCAAATTCCAGCAGGAGATGTAAAATGGCAATGGGCGATTCCAATCTTCGAAATTCAGGCAAATTCCAATACTGAACAAAACCCTTAATAGGAGTTACGTATTTTTTGAGATCTAATGAAGCTGTCGTAAAAGGCAGCTTCATTTTTTTTGTTTGTGTCTTTCTGATAGGTTCAACAAAACGCTATAGCAATAACTCTCAGTAAGCGATTTTAGTCAAAAATTTGAAATATTACGGTATAAATAATTTCATCCATCGCAACTCTTTTTTATTTCCTTCAACTATCTACA
>JAPUDO010000129.1 GCA_027493055.1 Niabella sp.
AAAGCCCGCCTGCCGGACGGGCAGGGCTAATATTATTATAAAAAAAGCATATATAGCGATTAGAATCCCGATGGCATAATACCCTATGTCACCCCTTCGGGGTCTTCGTCCAAAATCCAAACAATTTTTCTATAATAATAACATCTCTTCAAGATTTTGCTAAGGTTTCGAACACTTAAGGCCTCCCGACTAGTGTATCAGTCCAACACACTGCTACGCTACAGACCCACGCAAGATCTTTTTCCTATCTTGTGCCTCCCGGCTACTACTGTTAGAAACCTGAAAATATGTTTTAATCAAGCCTGAAAGCCCGCCTGCCGGACGGGCAGGGCTAATATTATTATAAAAAAAGCATATATAGCGATTAGAATCCCGATGGCATAATACCCTATGTCACCCCTTCGGGGTCTTCGTCCAAAATCCAAACAATTTTTCTATAATAATAACATCTCTTCAAGATTTTGCTAAGGTTTCGAACACTTAAGGCCTACCGGCTAGTGTATCAGTCCAACACATTACTACGCTACAAACCTGCGCAGAATAAGATTCATGTTAACTGATTTATTGATGAGATATGATCTACATACAATCTTTTTCTGCTGCAGAAAACGCCCTCCATTCCAATTTCCAGATAGGATATTGGTTTTCCATTCCCATAAATAGATACTGTTTACCGGTTTACCTTCAGCAGCTCTACCTCAAATAAAAGAGTAGCTCCTCCGGGAATATCGGCGCCAGCTCCCCTGTCGCCATAAGCCAGGTCTGAGGGGATCCATAATCTCCAGTGACTGCCTTCCTTCATTAAAGGAATAGCTACCTGCCATCCCTTGATCAATTGCGTAAGCCGTGCTGTAAACGGCTGGTTTCTTTTAAAAGAGCTGTCAAATTCTTTACCATTCAATAAAGCGCCCTTATAATGTGCTGTTATAGAATCAGACAATACCGGCTGAACGCCCGTGCCTTCCTTTATTACCTCATATTGTATGCCGCCTTCCAGTTCGTATATACCTTCCTTGTTTTTGTTAGCCTCTAAAAATTCGCGGCCTTCCTGCTTTTGTTGTTCTATTTTTTCATTCATCGCTGTTCTGAGTTTTTGTTGTAAATCCATTATTAAAAATTAAAATTACTGTTCTCTTAATGATTTTCCTGTAAGATGAATAAAAACATCTTCAAGATTTGCTTTCTTTACTTCCCGTGGCCTTTCAAAGCCTGATGCTACCAAATGGTCGACCAGGTTATCCGGCGTATCAAGGGCCACAATATTACCTGAATCTATAATAGCAATTCTGTTACATAAATACTCCGCCTCGTCCATATAATGCGTGGTAATAATAATAGTTGTGCCGCGGGCGTTGATCTCCTTTATCAGCTCCCACAAATTACGCCGTGCCTGTGGATCAAGGCCGGTAGTAGGTTCATCTAAAAAAACAACCCTGGGCTTATTGATTAAAGTAGTAGCTACAGAAAAACGCTGTTTTTGGCCGCCGCTCAGCTCTTTAAATTTTGCTTTGGCTTTTTCTTCCAGGTTTACGGAACGGAGCAACTCCATACCATCCACCTCTTCATTATATAAGCCGGCAAACAGATCTATCAGCTGAAGCAGGTTGAGGCCGGGATAATAGCTGCTGGCCTGTAACTGCACACCAATAAGGCTCTTGATCTTATCAGGGTTACGATCTAGATCATAACCGGCAACAGTAACGGCGCCGCTGGTTTTTTTACGCAGGGTTTCTATAATCTCCAGTGTAGTAGACTTACCCGCGCCATTAGGCCCCAGCAAACCGAAAATCTCATTTTCATACACTTCAAATGAAATACCTTTTACCGCATTAAAATCACCATAATTCTTTACCAGCTCCTTCACCGAGATGATCGTATTAGCCATGCGTTAAAACTACGAATAAAACGTGAACGGATATAATTACACTCAATATTTCAATTGCAAAACGTCTCTTTTAAGAAAAACATCGACATTTGCACTTCTTAAAAAAGATCAGGATGATAAAGGTATTTAAGTTTGGAGGCGCATCGGTAAATAATGCAGAGCGGGTTAAAAATGTTGCGGATATCCTGCAGCAATATAAAAACGGGAAACTGCTGATTGTAATTTCTGCTATGGGCAAAACTACCAATGCACTGGAAAAGGTAGCGGAAGCTTTTTATAGTAATAAAAAAGACGATGCCCTGCGGCTTTTTGAGCAGGTGAAGCAACAGCACCTGACCACCGCAAAATATTTGCTGGTTACCAGTTACCTGGCTTGTGAAGCGCAGATGAGAGATTTTTTTACTGAGGTGGAATGGCTGCTGCACGATCAGCCTGTACGTGAATATGATTATTATTACGACCAGATTGTTTGTGCCGGTGAATTATTATCCACGGCCATTGTAAGTTACTACCTGAACGAAGTGGGCATCAATAATGAATGGATAGATGTGCGCGATGTGATCAGGACCGATGACAATTTCAGGGACGGGAATATTAACTGGGATTTCACCCGTACTAAAACAGATGGACTTGTAAAGCCCTTGCTGGATAAGGGCCTGATAGTTATAACCCAGGGATTTATTGGCGCTACCGATGAAAACGAAAGCACTACCCTGGGAAGGGAAGGCAGCGACTATACCGCCGCAGTGTTTTCTAATATGCTGGATGCAGAAAGCCTTACGATATGGAAAGATGTGGAAAGCGTAATGAATGCTGATCCCAGGGAAATTGCCGAAGCACAGCCCCTGCATGAGCTAAGCTATGCAGAAGTAATTGAAATGGCCTATTATGGCGCCCAGGTTATTCACCCTAAAACCATAAAACCTTTACAGAACAAAAATATACCGCTTTATGTAAAATGCTTTCTGGATGCAGCTTTGCCCGGAACTATCATTCATAATGGCATTCATAAAAAATTGCCGCCCATTATTGTTATTAAGCGCAACCAGGTAATGATCGAATTAAAGTCAAAAGACTTTTCTTTTATCGGGGAACATAATACAGAAGTATTGTATGAGTTGTTTGAGAAACTGTTCATCACCCCTACCCTTACCCAAAACGGCGCTATCAGTATTATTTATGCTTTTGATAACCGCGAAGAAAAAATAAGCCAATTTGCAGCAGCGGCTGCCCAAAACTTTGATGTGCAGGTAACGCCCGGTGTTACACTATTAACGATCCGCCATTATGATGACGAATCGCTGCAGAAGTATGCCGAAGGAAAACAGTTCCTGGTAAGGCAGCAAACTGCGCATAATATGCGGCTGTTATATAAGGAGTAGTTTATAAGAATGTCCGCCAGATCATGGGATTTATCCACCTGGTAGCATTCTTCCATTCCTTTGCGCGCGATTTTCCTACTTCTGTGAGGATCTGCATTAATTCTGTTTCGCTTTTCTTTTTACCTTTTACAGGCTCTTTAATGGCAGGCTGGCCAAGCGTAAGCGTTGTAGCGATCCAGCTGGTGTATAAGCGGGGAATGGTCACCCCCAGGATCATTCCCGGTAATCCGTTGAGGCTCATGGGGCCGCCGCTTACCGCAATTTCATCAGTATAATAGACAAACACATACACACTATCATATAATATTGTGCTGGCACGTCTGCAGTTAAAGCCGGCTATAGAGGTTATGTCATCGGGATATAACTTCCATTTGATCTTCTTCAGGTCCCCGGAAATGATATAATTATCGTCTATAGCCTTTTGGTTCACAAATCTCCTGCTTTGATAGTTGTTATACCAGAAATCATCCTCGTTAACATTGGTGAGCCAGGGCGATACCTTTTTTGTGTCACCAGACCTGTCGTACTGGTAGCTGGCCTTGTCTCCATTAAAATTATACTTATAATAATTTATGGTAAACTGTGGCTGTGCCGCAATAAGCTGTTTTGCCCAATCACCATTTTCATCACCCCACATATCTCCAAGGGATCTATGCAGATTGGTCTTTACTTCAAACTCAATGGTGCCACTGGTGATAAACTTCTGGGCCTGCACCATACCTGCGCAAAAGATCAAAGTAATTAATAATAAATGTTTCATTGTTTGTATCTATTTTGATGGTGCTGCACTGTTTTTAGTAATATTCCACACAAAAGAAACCAGCCAGAATCTTTGCAGAATGGTGCGATAGGTTTCTGTAAAGCTATAGCTGCTGAAATTCCTGTTATATCCCCTGTTTTGATTCAGGATATCATATACCGAAATCCTGGCCTCAAACTGGTCTTTATGAATTTTCTTGGTAAGGAAGCCATTCCAGATAACATAATTATTATTGGCCGGGAACCGGGGATCTTTCTGTACAAAGTTGGCATCCAGGTCGGTCCTGATCTCGAATTTCAGCGGTAGTTGCACATTGCCCCATAAATTGGCGCCGCCTCTCCAGTACGCTGCATTAGCAGAAGTGTTTACAGTAGCTTTTGTAACATTGTAACCGGCATTGGGAGAAAGGCCAAAATCATATTTCCCATCTACGCTTTTATAAATATCCAAACTGAACCTGTAGCCGTTTGTAGTACTGATATTCTTTTGTCCCTGTCCGTTGTTGGAAGAAAAATTGCTTACAAAATCAACATTCCTGTTAAAGTTATATCCTCCG
>JAPUDO010000130.1 GCA_027493055.1 Niabella sp.
TTAAAATATCACATTTATTAATATTATCGATCTTCATATTCTCGTCAAAGCCCGACCGGATAATTTCTCCATGCGATACCTGATCCGTCCAATGCCCAGCGGTTTCCGTAAGGTTGGTCTTAGCCGCCCAATTCTCCTGCAGCTTTGTCCAGTTACCTCCGGGCGTGTCTGCTACCCAAAGCTCAAAATGGCGGGCAATATCTTCTACTATCATATAGTATTTACCATCGGGTTTGTTTTTATACACATGCACCGCTTCAAAAGTATTATCGGCAACTACTGAAAAACCGGACCAGAAGTAGGGAAATGTTTTTGCAGAAGTTCCGCGCCTTTTTATTGTGCGGCTGCCATCCTGTGCCGAGTAAAAACAAAACATGGAATCTTTACCATCTGAAACTAACCAAAAATCAATCCCATCCCCAAAGCCCATTGACTGACCAGCTGTCCAGGAGTTGGGATCGCTGATATTTGTGGTAGTGGAAAACGTAGCGCCTCTACCGCTTTGGTATATCAGGTACCACTTTCTTTCAGGCGTGTAATAAAATACCTGGGGCGCACAGAAATAACCGCCCCCGTCTAGAGACGTCATCAGGGTTCTTGGAGTAGCAGTTTTAAGCCCTTCAATTGAGGAAGCAGATACATAACCCGTTTTCCACTGACCACCCACACCTTTATCCATCCCGGTATAAAACAAGTGATATTTCCCATCAGCAAAAACAATGGAGGGATCTTTTACGGCAGTTGCGTCAAAAGCACCTGCACCTCCGCTAAGAAACACCGGATTCCCGGTTTTCCATGCAGGATTAGTATTGATCTTAAAACCGGGATCAATATCAGAAGGCGTTTCTACTTTCTGGTCTTCTTCTTTTTCTTTTACGGGGTCTGATCTCCTGCAACCGGTCATAACCAATATCCATGCTAAAAGAAACATTAATTTTGCAACCATCATCACTTTGTTTACAATCATCAATTAGTTACCTAAAAAGTAATGGCGCCAGCTCTTTGAGGCTCCTCCTCCAGGTTAAAAACTCATGCGCTGTATTTGGCGACACATAAGATACCGCGTTGAATCCTGCAGCTTTCAAATCTTCTACAGATTTCTTTACTCCATCTGGATTTTCTTTACTGCCACAACTTACAAACACCAGCCGGGGTTTTTGCTTATCTGTTTTTAAATCGGAAGGCGCAAAAGTACCTCCGCTTAAAAGCGCATAGTGAGAAAACACATCAGGATTGGCTGTTGTAATCATTTTTGTTTCCATACCACCCATTGAAAGCCCCGCCATTGCCCGGTTTGGTTGGTCGGGCAATGTGCGGAAATGGCTGTCAACGTAGGGAATTAATTCTTTTATCAACACCGTTTGAAAAGAATCTATTTTAAAATCCCTGATTCTTCCCCATTTAATTTCATTGGTCATGCCATAGGTCATTACAATGATGAAGGGGTTTATTTTTCCTTCTGCTATAAGGTTATCCATTACCAGGTTGGCAAAACCCTGGTTGGTCCAGGCAGTTTCATCTTCGCCCCAGCCATGCTGGAGGTACAAAACAGGATAACGTTTACTTATATTTTTTTCATATCCCGGGGGCGTGTAAACAAAAGCCCTGCGTGAAGTATGGGTACTTTTTGAAGGAAACAAAATTTGCGAAACATGTCCATGTGGCACATCTTTCAGTGCATAAAAATCCTGATCTGCTGCCGGTATTTCTATACCGCTTTCCCAACGAGTGGAACCATAAAAATTAAGTGTGCCGGGATCGTTGAACTTGCCACCATCTATCAATACATGGTAATAGTGAAAACCTTCATCCAGAGGCCCTGGTGTAGTTCCTGCAAAAAAGCCATCAGCGCCTTTGGTAAGAATAGTACCGCCGCTGCCGCCAAGACCCAGGCTCACTTTAACACTATCTGCTTTGGGTGCATGTATCCTGAACCTTGCATAACCTTGCGAGTTTACCTGGGGGTATAACTGTCCGGGCTGATTTAATATGGAAGGCTGAAAATCTTCTTTTATATTAGATACTGCCTGTGGCCTGCCAAAACCCGCTGCGACATTCACTTTCGGCTCAACCGACATTTTACGATACTCAGCAAACGTGGATGGATTAACTGGTTTGAACAATAGCTGGGAGTACATATACAAAGCATTTTTCCAATGCTTAAAATCGTGGTTACCGGGTTCTACAAAATAAATATGGGGTACATTTTTTTCTTCTAAATAATCATGGGTACGCTGGCTGAATGGTATTAATCTATCGCTTGCACCACAGGAAATGAACAATAGTTTCAGCTTTTTCTTCGCTGCTTCGGCATCCGGAACTAATTCCTGTGGCGCTTTGGTGTTGGGCGCTGAAGAAAATCCACCTACCCAGGCAAATACATCCAAGTTGCCCAGCCCAAAGTTTAACGATTGCCCCCCCCCCATTGAAAGCCCGCCAATGGCGCGGCTTTCGCGGTTAGCCATTACCGGGTAGCTCTTTTCTATAAAGGGAATAAGGTCATCCATTAAATCTCTTTCAAAAGTGGCAAATGCCTGCACTTTATCCGGCGCCATTATATTGCCACCTGCGGCGTCATCTTTCATCGCACGGCCATTGGGCATTACGATAATCATTGGTACGGCCTTTTTATCGGCATACAAATTATCCATAATGACCTGTGGCGTGCCTCCATTCAGCCATTCTTTTTCATCCCCACCAATACCATGCAAAAGATATAAAACAGGATACTTTTTATTTTTAGAAAAACCGGGAGGTGTGTAAATAGTCACTTTCCTGTTGTTGCCAATTGTTTTGGATGGGTAAGAAATAGTTTCTATTTTTCCTTTTGAAACTTCAGAACGAACAACATCAAAGTCCTGAGGTGCAGGCTGCACAGCTGTTTGAGAAAAAGAGGGAACTATTACAGCGGACTGTAACAAAAGTGAAAGTATAATCTTCTTCATTATTTATATTTTAGTGATTTAATGCTCAAACATCTTTTATTAATTCAATCATCATTTCATTTAAATCTGTTTCATACTACTCAACTTTAAATATCAGCTGAGCACTGCCGGTAGCACCGTTTGAAGCTATCCCTTGCACAATAATTACGTATTGACCGGGAATATCTCCGGTATAAAAACCCAGATTTTTCGTTTCGTTTTTCAAAACAATATCCGGTTCCCAAAGCAACACATTCCTGTAATCGGGTATGTGGCTTTGTATTTTCTTCTCTGTATCGTAAGCAGGACTGTAAAATTCGCGCGCTAACAAAAGGCCTTCATAATTTATTATAGCAGTTCCGGAATCTAACTGATAGTTGCTAACAGACGGTTTATAGCTTTTCCAGTTAAGAATTCCATCAAATATGGTAGTACCCGAAACGTACTGTTGTGTTACAACATCAAGACTGCGAAGTTTTAAGGGGTCCAATTCAAAAAACTTTGTAAAATTGAAAACCGGAACGCCATCCAGCAGGTTGAGAGGGGGATTGGAGAAATATTCCTTTTTAAATACATTGTTCATAAAAAGGTTAACCTCTTTATTTCGCAAACGTACATCTACCAATACTACATACTCACGGATTATTTCTTCTATTGAGGTAAAACGTGTATAATTCTCCAAATTATAATAGTTATCTGGCTTACCATAAAAAGCACCTGTATCAGCAAAAGCAGGCAATGAAAAATTGTATAGTTTTTCACTATTGTAAATATTTTGAATTAATATACTTTGCTGTTGCTGTAATAGTGTATTAGGAAAAGCTGTATACCTGAAAAGCGGAGGCATTTCAACCTTTTTATAAATTTCTGAAAAAGGATTGTCTATAGATATGCTATACCCGTTTTTTTTCGTTTGTCCGATCAGTTCGTCGCCTCCAAAAAAATTATTGAAGTTAGCTTTTATTGTTCCTTCCGCATTGCTTACCGTGGCCTTAAAAAGAGTAATAACAGAAGGAGCAGAAAGGTACGCTTCCACTTTAGCGGCTGGCTCTCCCGTAGCATCACTTGTTATTTTTCCTGTTACTAAATGCCCCTGCAACTCAGGCTGATAGCGAATAGTATCTGTTACGCCCGACAATATTTTATCCCAATTGAACCGGCGCCAGCCTTTGGTCATCAGCAATAAATCCCGCGCCAGGCTATTATTTTTTTCAAGATAGTAAGCAGCATTTTCTACATAGCTGCCCAGCTCAGAAGTAAGTAACAGATAGCTTGTTATATTGGTTGCAGGCACCTGCTGTAAAGAATCCAACCGGTACACCGAAACCGATAACCTGGCACTGTCTGTATTGCCCATACCTGCCAGGGCTGTCAGATCCATTTTCACCCCCGCACGGGGTTTGTACTCAGTAAGATCAGTTTTTACCTGTAAATTTATTTCATGATCAGGATATATGAAAACCAGGCGCTCGCATACGGGTTTACCGGCTTCGTTAAAAATAGTAATGATGGATACCCCCTCTTCCAGATCGGATTTCTTCACAAAAAAAGAGGCTGCCCCGTTTTGCAAACGGGCAGTTGCTGCAGCTTTTACAATGCCTTTGGAGTGAGCAATCATGTGCAAAACCTTATCAGCTGTATTTGCATTGGTTTTGATAGTAAAATTTTCAGCATCATCCGTTACATGCATTACAATACCACGGCTGTGCACTTGCGGCAGGCTTACCGTAATATTTTTCCCGCTTTCCGAAACAATAAGCGCTTCATAATTTTTCCCATCAGCAGGTGTAAACTTCAAAGAACCCATCCCTGCCAACTGCGGCGCAAACCGGAGCACCGTATCTTTTCCTGTAATTAAATAACCTTTAAATATATTTTTAACGCTATTGCCAGCAGTTGAAAAGGCAACCGTATTTTCCATCCCGCTAACCAGGTTTCCACCTTCGGGGAAAAATTTAACAGGTAATGAATCACCGTTAGCTTTCTGTGTATTGGTATAGCCAGGCAATTTATTAAGATTCATAATCGTAATACGTTTTTCAAAAAAAGCATCAGCACACATATTGCGCATCCAGCGCGTATAAGCTCTTAACGTGTAAATGCCCGAATTAAACGATTGAGGAATGGACACGGCTCCATTACCCGTTGTTTTATTTAAAGCTATTTTTAATTGCAGCAGCGGAGTATTGGCAGTGTCCATTATTTCTACATAAGCTACTTTGCTAAAGTCAATAGGGTTATTTGTAACAGCATCTACATCGTACACTTTCAGCCACATAATTTCACCTGCCAGGTAGTAGTCTTTATCTGTATGTACATACAGTTTTTCCGTTACAGTTTGTTGTATATAGGTGTTTAATTTTTTCGATACAGCAGCTATATTTATATCCTGACCCATGCAATGAGTTACTATGCCTAATATGCATGCGACGGTGAAGATTGATATGCGTTTGAAATCATTCATTGTACAATAGATCATTTTACTAAGGCCAAAACAAAGGTTTTGCATTAGAGGCACCGCTCAGCCTGCAATCTATGCAGGATGGGGTTGTAGCTGTAAAAGCTGTTATCGCGCCAGTTATTTCATTTTGCTGGGATACTGTGGAAGGTATCAGATTACTGCCATACTTCACAATACTGTCAGGATGGTTGGCTATTATGGTTATTTCGCAACCATTCCTGTAATTCCAGATATCTAAGTCATTTCGTTTTATAAATATTCTTTTTGCTTTTTCTTCTGCCACTTCTATAAAACCAATTACCATTTCTTCAGGATCAGTTATACAGCTCATATTACCGGCAAGTTGAGAGGGTTGTGGATCGAATACCGAACCCAGCTGCTCGGAATTTTTTTTCATCATTACCATAAAATTGTAAGCCGGCTCGCTAAGACTGTACTGTTTCAGCAAAATGCTGTATTCAACAGCCATTTTTACAGAACCGGCACCCACAAAATAAAATGGCTGAAAAATGACACTTTGGGATAGTTTTTCAGTAGAGCCAATCATAAGCGTTTTTGAGTTGCCAGTAGTCCAGCACCGCTGGATAGTAGTGTCGGCCCGGCCATCGGGATACCGGTATTTTACGCCTGTTAGTGTATTATCTGGGGCTCTATCGTATTGAAGAGTGGTAACAAATGGAGCATTCGTCTCCCAGGTTTCTTCAAATTTCCACTGAAAGTAGCGGCTGCTGTTAGTATCATCGTGCGCGTGAACATAAAAATGAACCCCATCCTTCTCCTGCTCCCAGCTAATACTGTCAATGTTGGGGGTAGTACGGGCTGCAGTATACTCCGACACATACTCTTTTCCTTTAGCAGTAATGTGCACACGATATTTGGAAGAAGTGGATATAGGAAAAGACAGAGACGTGTACACTCCGGGAGATGTTTCTAATAAAGGAAATTTTTCATTATCGGAACTTTCTATAAACACAGATGCACCCTGTTCCATCATTTCGGCAGGGCTTTCGGATAGCTTATTACTGCGCGAAAGCCTTATAACAGAAGAATCGCCCCTGGCATTAATAAAACCATTCACTATCAAAAATCCCGATTCAGGCATTATATAATCGTGATAGTACTTTTCCCTGCACCCCCCCAGGAGAGCAATCAACACAACATATATTATAATTTGGCACATCGTCTTCATCATTCTTATTTATACTTTTAGCTTATGGCCAAAAAGAAGGTTTAACATCAGTTCCTCCGTTCAGCCGGCAGTCTACACACGAAGGTTGCGTAGCCACAAATGTTACTATTTCAACGTAAACTGGTGGTGGTAACAGAATAACATCCTGTGGAATTGCAGGAACCAGCCCTGCTGCCATATTTGCAATACTATCAGGATTATTACGTACAATTACGGTTTGGCACCCGGAAGGCGGGGTGTAAGGCCACCCTCCAACATCGAAATTGTTTAAGAAAAAACGTTTGTTTTTTTCCTGAGTTACGTCTACATAACCAATCACCTTTTCGTCAGGATTGGAAAGGCAGGTAATATTGCCCAATAACTGCGCCGGTTGCGGATCAAACACAGACCCTAACTGCTCCGTATTTTTTTTCATCTGTAAAAGGAAATTATACGCTGCTTTACTAATACTATATTGTTTTAACAATATGCTGTAAACGGCGTTTAGCTTTTGCGACCCGTATGGTATAAAACAAACCGGCTGATATACGATATTTCGAGAAAGCTTTTCTGTAGATCCAACTAAAATATTTCGAGAACGATCGTTCTGCCAGCAGGTAACACCTGGTTTATCAACGGCATCGTCAAAAGCTACGCCGGTTATTTTACCGGTTGAGTTATAGATATATTTAATAGTAGGAGGAATTGCCGCCCGGTACTCCCAGGTTTCATTATACTTCCATTGAAAATATTGCTCGTCGCCAGCTTCAGCGTCAGCCTGCACATACAGCTGAACGCCATCACGGCCTTTTTCCCAACTAATACTATCGATCGCAGGTGTTTTATGCGCACTTAAATATACAGACACGTATTCTTTTCCCTGTATATTAATGTATAGGCGGTGCTTATTTTCCTGTTTTAAAAGACCATTTTCTAACTTATACATTCCTGCTTCAACTTCCTGCAAAGTGATACGGTCTCCTGCATCGCTTTCAATTTGAACCGTAGCACCGGCAACAGGTTTTTGCGCGGGATCGTCATTTAATTTTATGCTTCTTGAAAGCTCAATAACCGTAGGTGTTTGGCCGGTATTGATAAAACCATTTACCACCAGGTATCCAGTATCCTGTTCTTCAAACGCTGAATAATATCTTTCGCGACAGCTTGTAAACACAGCCAATGAAGTCATCCCAATGAATAGGACCGCCCGCCTGTAATACAAATATTTTTTGTCGCTAATCATTGCTTTGCTAAAACCGGATATTGAAGTTTATAAATGGAATAGCACTTCCAAAAATGGATAGTTTATAACCGTTGATCACCCCGTTTTGAGAAACATAATATACCGAATAGGGGTTTCTGCGCCCTGTGAGATTATATACACCAATAGTCCATGAGTTGTGAAACTTTTGATTAATCTTATGATTGCCGTCTATGTTCATAGAAAAATCTGTACGAAAATAATCGGGAATACGGTGGGCATTCCGGTCATCGTATAAAGTGCGCATGCCACCATCGTAATAAAAGCGCCCGATTGGAAGCGTAATAGGGCGGCCGGTACTGTAGGTGCTATTTAATGAAATACTGAAACGATGGGATATGCGGTAATTGCCAATAAGCGTTACATCATGCGGCTTATCATAGTTGGCCGGATACCAGTTTCCTTTATTAATGATTTCGCCGGCAGAAGGGTCATCAGCTTTTAGCAGAATGCGGCTATACGTATAACTTAGCCACCCATTAAGCTTGCCGGTTGATTTTTTGATAAGAAACTCCACGCCATAGGCTTTCCCTTTCGTGGGCAGTACATCTGTTTCTATATGTGTATTAAGCACCAGCACTGCCCCACTCTTAAAATCGAGGTAATCTTTAATTCGTTTGTAATATCCTTCTAACGAAATTTCAATGGTATTAGATTTTAAATTTTTATACAGCCCCAGTGAAAACTGGTCTCCAAATTGCGGCTTGATATTGGGGTCACTCAACTTCCAGATATCGGTAGGCGCCATAGCCGCTGTATTGGAAAGCATGTGAATATACTGGCGCAAACTGTTATACCCTGCTTTAACAGAAAAAGTATTAGACAGCATCTGCCTGAGCCCAACCCGTATTTCCGGCCCCTGGTAAGTATTTATGATTTTGTTGGCAGTATACAAAACAGTACCTGTAATATTATCCTCGCGCAACGGAACACCTGCCGGATACTGGTTCACAGTGCCCGGGCCCAGGTAACTATAAAGCACATACCGGAAACCGCCATCAATAGTAAGGTTTTGTGTAATCTTATAAATATCGCTAATATAAAGGGCTGTTTCTGCCGCCTGCTCTGCCGGCATGGCTACAGGCTCCACAAGTGACTGGCTTCCCAGAGGATAATAATTACCTGAATGAAGTTTGTGGTAAGTAGCATTAAGACCAAAGTCGAGCGTATGTTTATTATTAATCATATAGCTGTAATGATTCCTCAAGTAAGCCTGGGCTATATCGAACCTGAGTTCGTAAGCGTTAATCGGGTTTTTATCACTGGTAATATTATACTCATACCTGTCATAACCAACCGAAAAACCAGTATTAAACCTTGGATTAAAATTATACTTCCATTTTAGCGCTATATTTTGATTTTTATAATGAAAAAAAGTGTCGGTGTTAAGGTTGAACCTGTCGCGGCTCATATAAGCAGTAAAGTTGATGCTACTTTTTTCGTTGAATTCATGATTAACGACAGCATTTACATCATAAAAAGAAGCCTTGCTGTTTTTATATTCTGCCGGTAACTGCTTCAAAAGCCAATCTGTATAGGTAGTGCGTCCTGCCAGTATAAACGAAGATTTATCTTTTACAATTGGTCCTTCGATTTGCAGACGACTGGTAAGCAGTCCAATACCAGCCGAACCGGCAAATTTCTTTTTGTTTCCTTCACGGCTGTTAATATTTACAACTGATGACAACCTGCCTCCATAACGTGCAGGAATGCTACCCTTGAACAGCTCAACGTCTTTTATCACTTCGGGGTTGAATGCGGAAAACATACCAAAGAAGTGAGAAGGATTGTATACATTAGCTTCGTTAAATAAAATGAGATTTTGGTCAGCCGCCCCACCTCTTACGTTAAGCCCTGTACTGGCTTCACCCACCGTTTTTACTCCGGGCGTAGTAAGTAGTACACGCATAATATCCGCTTCTCCGAAAACAACCGGCACCTGTTTTATAGTTTTTATATCCAGCTTCTGCACGCCCAGCTGCGCTGTGCGAATATTATTCATTTTTTGAGCAGATATTACTACATTTTTCAATGACATAATACGGGTTTGCATATTTACCTGCATATTACCTGCTCCCTGCACCAGCAGGTCCAGCCGCTCGTCTTCCATACCAATGCTTTGTACACTTAATATATTTTTACCTTTTGGAACCAGTAAAGTAAAAAAACCATACCTGTCAGTAACAGTGCCTATCCCCGTATTTTCAATTTGAAGAGAGGCGCCGGCAATTGGTTCGCCATTCTTTATTTCCCGCACGTAGCCAGATATGATAACACTTCCCGTACCCTCTTCTTTTTTACCTATGAGCAGCAAAGGCTGTGTAGTGGTTTTAAATTCCCGCGCAACATTATTTTGAGCCGGCTCAATGGCTATCGTTTTAACGGGTGGGTTATTGCTATAAAACCAATCAGGGAGTTGCTCAAGCAACACCTGGCCCTGGGTAATAAAGACATTTTTCCGGCCGACCAGGGAAAAATAAATATTTTTGCCGTTTGTAAGTGTTTGCAATACATGATTGAGTGGCTGTGCTTGGAACGAAATACTTATGTCAGAGGTATCGAGCTTACTGATATCATAGAAAAAACGATAACCGGTTTTCCCTTCAAGGGTATTAAAAACATCCCAAAGCTTCTGATTTCGAAACTGTGCCGATACAATCGGATATTGCTGGTTTTGCCCAGCCACCCAAGAACATGCTATCAGAAGCGACATTAATCCAATCGTTTTTTTTAAATTAAACTTCAAATCAAAATTGATTTATAACCTGCCTAAAGTACCTCATAAAAGGCTGCCAGCTCTTTTAAAGTATGATACATATCTTTTTTAGCATTCAGGCCGTGATCATTTATATACTTTTTTAGTTCACCTTGTTTATCGTTGTACTGTTTTAATATTGCCCTTGCAGAATTCACTCTGTTCAACATCCCTTCTTTCTCTATAAAATACTGAACCTTATCGGTTAGTATTCTCCTGGTGGAGGTGCTGCCAAGATCTTCGCTATACTCTTTGCCATGTTTAACCAAAATATGCGACTTCCGGCCCTTAAAAAGAACCTCATAAAAGCCAGGAGCAGCATTTGGATAAGAAGCAGTATTTAAATGAATAAACTCACGTTCTCCAAGATAGAACAGAGATATCTTACTTTTTTCAATCTCGTAAAGCAGGTTATCGCCATACTTAAATCCCAGCAAAACATCTTTGTACACATCATACATTAAGGGCAGGTTCCTGTACCAAACCCCACTATACATCACACTTCCTACCGTATTTTGAGCAACAGGAAATAAAGGTGACCCGCTAAATAATGAGCTTCGATAATCGTTGTATACACGTCCGTTAAAAACTTCTGCATCGGCGGCCAAATAATTGATGTAAGTATCCCACGCATTGGCAACAGGTGCTGATTTTTGTTGCTCATAAGCGGCAAGAACCTGACCGTGGGAAATGGCAGCCACATGCAAAGTTATTATTAGCGTACAAATTTTCATTCTCATATTAAACTCTTTCAATCATCGCAGCAATTAGCTATAAGCGCTATGCTATTTAAACTGATCATTTATCATTTGAAAGACACCTGCTGTATCTAATTAAAACAAAGTATTTAAAAAATCCCCGGCGTTCTATCTCAACCGGGGATTTACAGAAACGCAACTATGAGTTTATATTAAAAATATTATTTGCCGGCCTTATTAGCCAATGCTTCTGCAACTGCTTTGTACGCAAGTTTCCTTACGTAAGTTTCTGTCCAAAGTCCAATGGGCTCACCTGCTCTCCAGCTTGAGTTAGCCGGACTATCTGTTGGACTCCAGATGGTAATACCATAACGTTGCGCTGCAGGAATCAAATCGAAATATTGCTCTATAACATACTTATACATATCGGCCTGGGCCTGGTACTGAGCCGGCGTAGCATTACCTGTTTTAGTGCCGCCACCTAAACCAATGTCCAGTTCTGATACTTTTATTAGTTTTCCGGTAGCCGCCAGCAACCTGAAGTGCTCCGCAATATTTTCCTTGCTGGTATTAATATCTATATGCATCTGGGTACCAATACCATCAACTTTTACACCCTTGCTTTCTACATATTTCACATACTCAATAATACCTTTGCATTTGTTTAGATTATACTCCAGGTTATAATCATTAATAAACAAAGTGTCATTAGCATTTCCGTACTTCCTCGCAAGCCGGATGGCTTTTACAGCATAATCTTTCCCCAGATAATCCTGCCAGTAAAATTCGTCTGTTGCCATGTTAGTTCTGCCTACACCGGTTTTAAGTTCATAAGGCTTTCCATCGTCCATTGGTTCATTTACCACATCCCATGCGGTAACATAGCCTTTGGAAACCTCCATCATTCCCTTGATCCAATTTTCCAAAGCCGCCGTTATTATTGAGTCTTTTTGAGCTGATGTTTTCTCTATAACCTGGTCCTTGGCTCCTCCAAACCCTTCTCCGTTAGCTGAAAGGCTGCGGGTTGAGTTGTTTCCCCATCCGGTCCAGCTACCTATACCATTCTCAAAATCACCACCCGGAATAACACTTACTGTGCTTCCTGAGGGTGTTAGTGTAACATTATCAATATATACCTTTCCTGCAAAATCACCGAAGCTAATCACCAGCCTGTTACGGTCCGCCTTGCTTGTGGTAGCCTTTAACTCATACTCCTGCCAGGCAGGGCTTATTGCAAAACTTCCAAATCCGTTAGATGAATAATCTGATGACGATTGCAGTTCGGCCCTTATGGTGCCTGCAGTGCTGGCCTTAACCGCAAATTTCAATATGTACTCCTGGCTATTTTGTAAAGTCGGAACATCGTATGCTACCTGCGCTTCCCAGAAATTGACAACTGAAGGGTTTGAAAAAGTATAAGCATACCCTGCATTACCACTACCCTTTTCATTATATTTTTTAAGTGTTATATTATCAAAATAATAATTGGTTGCTGTCTTTCCGAGGTTAAACGCAATGGCTCCTGCAGTAGCCATATCCGAGGAAACTGTAATCTGTTTGGTATATTTGGTCCAGGCAGGTGTTGATGATATCGTTCCAAAAAAATCCCAATGCTTGTAAGTATAAGGTACTACATGCGCTTGAGTGCTAAAAGAAGCAGCCGCATCTGAACGAACGTCCATACTTAATTCATACTGCTCGCCAACCTTGACTGCAGGGGAGAACTTGATAAAGAACTGTGCATCCCAATCGTTCGTACGCACTTCACTATTTGATATTTTCAAAGCCCGGCCGGTACCACCCGCACCCTGGCCGGCTGCTGTAAATGACAGGACAGCATTGGCATTTGATTCATAATTGGAAGCATTATCCGTTTCAAAATCTGCACCAGTTACCAGATCCCAGGTAGGCATACTTGTTCCCGGGATAATAACAGGTTCTATCAGCTTTTTAAGATACGTTGCATTTTGGTTGGCATGCCAGCAAAGTGTATGGCCATATACTCTTACACCTGCATCATGAGCAGTTTGTAATAAATCACTTACATTATCAAGCGCCAGGCTGCCATCGGACCGTACCACAGCGCCGTGCTTCATTTCGTACCCCAAAACTATTTCGTCAAAGTTCCGGTTTGCCAGCCTGTATATAACATTTTTATTTACATAAGGTGACAATGACAGGGCAACACCGAATTTAAAGTTGGGATTTACGGACCGGTTAATAAAACTTTTTAAGGATTCGTAGGAGTCTATATCCTCCTGAACCAATACACTTTCCGGTTTATCAGTGCTAAATTGAAGTGCCTCGTATTTGGCGCAAGATGCTACAGAAACCATAGCAAATAATCCCAATACAACTTTATTAAAATTTCTCATATTTTGCATTTCTAAGAAGTTATTACTATTTGTTTACCGGTGTAAATGTTTCCATCACTACGGTACGATCACGCATCACGAGCGTATCTGTTGTTTTTGAGCTAAGCTGAGATGCATTAATTTGATAATTCAGATATAAGGCATCGCGGTCTTTGCTGCCCCAGCTGTTCTTCTCGCCTCTTTTTACAAAACTGCCGGTACCTGTTGCCGTAATACCACTCGTACCTGAAGTAATAGTGCAGTTTCCGCTACCATCAAACTTCAAAAGCAATAAGACATTAACATTATTACCGTCTTTATCTTTTAAAACAACAGGAAATTTCAGGTCTGTCATTGATACAGTTGTAAGCAGGTTTACTTCATCCTTTTCTACATATTGTGCATGACGGGCAACAGTAGTTTCATAGGGTGTGGTTACATTTTTTATTGTAACCACATCTTTACCCCTGCGCAGGTAATTTCCATGCCAGGGGTTAATATATTTTATCGCGTACAATACGTAGTCTTTCCCGGAAAGAATACTATCCGCATTTACAACACCAGTCATTCTTAAAGGAATGACGTAAGTATTTTTGATCGAATTTGGATCAGCAAAAAATGCATCCGTAAGCTGTACGTCAACTCCGCCAGAAATTGTGCCCGCAAGTATCTTTATTTTGTCTGAAGCCAGGGAATAATAATTAGCAGGCATAGGCAATATTTCGCCTTTTCCAGCTCCAAATAGTTTACCAGTAGCTAACGAGTTGTCTACTATTACCGATACAAATACATCTTTGGGACTGGAATATACACCTCCTGTAGCTGCATATATCTGGCATTTATGCGCATTATCAAGATCGGTATTAACATTCTGATCTTCTCCCAATGTAATAGTACGCACCGGCCCCTGGTAGGCAAAATAAACTGTCTGATATTCGAAATTCGGAAAATCCCTGTCTTTACTAGTACAGGATATGAACAGGCAAACCAGCATTAAAAAATAAACGAGTATTTTCATTTTGATTGTTTTCATTTTACTTAATTGATTCACGTACTTTACTTCTACCAGCCTTTGTTTTGCTGTAACGCGGAAAATTTCAATATTTCGGAATAAGGTACCGGCCCGTAGATCATGTGGTTTTGATACAGCCTGTCTTCAACCTTTATTCCATTATAAGTGCCGTTACGAATATCTACACCATTGGCAGGTTCATTAAGCGTTGCATTCCAACGGCGCAAATCCCAGAAACGATGCCCTTCAAAACACAATTCCAATCGCCGTTCGTTCTTTATTAAAGCCCGCATCGCTTCCTGGTTATTTTTTATCGATTCCAGGTAAGCGTCACCATTGTTCACACCAATACCTGCCCTCTTACGTATCGCTTTAATCACATCATAGGCAGAATATGCGTTACCGCCTGTTCCTAAAGGTCCCCAGGCTTCATTTGCAGCTTCGGCATAAGCCAGGTAGATCTCGGTGTAGCGAATGTGCGGCTTATAGTGACGTTGCCCGCTGGGAGATGTTGGATTAAGGTTTACATCCTGCCGCAGCAGCTTGCGTAAATAATAACCGGTTCTTGTAGAGGTTTCTACCTTGTTTAACCCGTCATTGGTAGCAGCATCGGAAGCCGTATTGATGGCTGTGTTATTTACTCCTGCAGTGCTGCCATTCACCAAAACAAACAGCTTCAGGCGGGGGTCCCGATTTGCATAAGGATCAGCCGCATTATAGCCACCTGAAGCATCTTTAATGGGAAAGCCGTTAAGCATGGGAAAAGCATCTACAAGATTTTGTGTAGGATTGATTCTGCCACTGCCAAACAGTGTTGGAGGGAAATTAGAAGATTCCAGGTCCCTGTTATTATCTGAGTAATTATTTCTCCATAAAATTTCGGGGGGATTGGTTCCATCTTTCAGATTGGCAATTTCAGAACTATTAGAGTACCAGGTAAGCCCGTTAGCTGCAATACCGGCAATTCCTCCTTTCATATTAATCACTTCAGCTGCATAATTGGCTGCATCGGCCCAGGTAACGCCACTTCCCGAACTGAACGCGGGGCTGGCAGCCATAAGTGCGGCCCTGGCTTTTATGCCCCGGGCAATACGCCCGGTCATTAAACCTCCAAAGGCAGCTCCAAATACCCTGTTATATTGCACTGTTGTAATATTTCCGAACTTTGATGGAACAGAACTGCCATCAGCGAGATCAATGTAGTCTAGCGGAAGTAGGATAATAGCAGAATCCAGGTCTTTGTACATTTGATCCACACACTGCTTGAAAGTGGCCCTGGGCTGGTTAAAGTCAGATTGTGGTGTTTGCGATGACAGCATAACAGGAACGCCCAACAGCTCACCACTACCGGATACTCCGCCATGTGCCTGTAAAAGATGATACATAAAAAGGCCACGCAGCGCATAGGCCTCGCCCCGTATGCGTTGTGCGAACAAATGACTGGCTTTTTCATCGCTAACCCATCTTACTTTATTCACTTCTTCTAGCATAATATTGATGTACTGGATGGCAGCAAAACTGTTTTGCCACTGGTTGATCATATTATTATTGGCAGCCGTCCACTGGCCCGTGGCCATTTTCAGATAACCGTTGTTCCTGTCATTTGTAACCGCATCATCAGTAGCTACATCGTTAAAAGACCATCCATTGGTTGGAATACGATTATATCCATTCAGCAAAATACCAAAAGGGAACCGCGCATCGCCTGGTATATAGGCATTGGGATCTAACTGGCGGTTGTTTTCTATTTCGGGATCCAGCAAATCTTTACCGCAGGAGCTGGCTACCACAACCACAATGGTTAAAAGTATTAATATATTCTTCTTCATAATCTTATAATTTTTTAAGGTTTATACGCTACTTTTAAAATGCAGCTTTAACACCTATATTGTAGAACCTGGTTTGCGGAGCACTGCCAATATTCAACTCCATAATATCCCTGTTAGGAGCAATGGTAATAAGGTTAGAACCATTTACATATACACCTAGTTCATGGAGAAAACTTCCTTTTTTCAGCACACCATTCAGATCGTAGGACAACTGTACCCTTGCCAGGTCGAACCTGTTGGTACTGTACATCCAAAAATCCGAAGAGCGGAAATTATTGTCGGCGCTTGCCGTAGTAAGCCTTGGATAAGTTGCTGTGGCTTTTGTTTCCTCGGTCCAGCGATTCCGTACTATTTCAGAGTATTTATCTTCACCATCAACCCAGAAATAGCTATTGTTCTTCATACCATAAGCGCCTGCCCTTAATAATCCCATCGCAAACACTGTCAGGTTTTTCCATTTAGCCGTGAGGTGCACCCCTGTTGTGAGGGGCGCGCCAAACCAGCCTCCCTTGCCAAGATATACCTCATCACGCTGATCGATCACCCCATCAGCATTTTGATCTTTATACTTGATATCACCGGGTTTAACCTGGCCAAAGGTTTGTCTCGGAGCATTATCTATATCTCCCTGATCTGCAAAAAAACCCAGGTTCTCAAGCCCCCAAATACCATCCAAAACTTTTCCCTTCCTGTACTGGTAATCATCTTCGTACACCTCTGCCCGCTGAACAGCTTCTGTGTTATAGTAAGTTCCGTTAACCCCTAAAGTCCAGTCTATTTGGCCCAACCGTTTATTTAATCCCACTCCAAACTCCACTCCTGTACGCTTATCCGCATTATAGTTTACATAAGGTATAAAGGATGATTCGGGCCAACCGGTAGTAAAGTAAGAAGGATATAATACAGAAGACTGTACAATGTTTCCTGTAATTTTATTGGTAAAGAAGGCCGCATTCAATTGTAAAAGTTTTTGAAAAAATGATCCTTCAAAACCCACGCTGATTTCTTCACGTCTTGGAAATTTCATATCAGGATTATTGCCCCTCCTGGATTCTGTAGCCTGGATACCCGTACCGTCTTTCCAGCCGTACCAGGCGCCTGTGGTGGTATAATATCCCTGGAACATATAGTAGTCGGGAATATCCAGATCAGTATGAAGGATGCCGGCAGAAGCGAATAATTTAAGATCGTCTATGAAAGAGGCGCCTTTCATAAAATTCTCTTTACTTATTCTCCAGCCAATTGATCCTGTTGGAGAAAACGCAGTCCGGTTTCCCTCGGGCAACCTGGCAGAACGTACCATAGCGCCGGTAAAATCAAGATAATATTTCTGCAAATAATTATACCCTAATTGCAAACCCAGGTTAGCGTTACCCACTTTGTGGTAAATCTGTGCCTCTGACCGTAGAAAGCCGTTGGCCAATAATAGCCCAGTAAGATTGTGCTTTTCATTTAAGGTGTTGGCATAGCTGAAATACCCCGAAAGCGCAATGGTTTGCCTGTACCAGTTGCCGCTTATATTTTGTGTACCGGATGTAGCATCCTGCCCATACTTAGTTAAACTACTAATAAGATCTGTACCCGAATAACTATTCCATACAGGGGCATAAGTAGCAAAAGTATTATTATAGGAAAGGCTGTAGGCTGTAGCGTAATCTACAGCAAAGTTGGTTTGAAACTTTAAACCTTTCAAAACATTCCTTAAATCGGCTCCCATACCCGTATTAAATTGAAATTGCCTGCTTATATACTGATTAAAGCCGCCTGCGTAAACTGCGGCTATAGCATTTGTAGGATCTAACTGGGTACCTCCTAAAAGATATTTCCCATCAATAATATGATTGCTGTTACTGATCAATAGCTGCGATGCGGCATCATCGTCTTCAATCATACTTATGGGTAACAATGGGGTAAACCTGTGCGGACGCATGGTGGCTGCGGCTTCCCAATAATTAGTATTCACTCCTTTGCCTGTGTAGAAAGTAGCAGAAGCATCTACACTGCTGGTAATATACCGGCTTAAATTTATATCAATATTACCTCTTACGCTAAACCGGCCATTTCTATCGTTGTTCTTTGCCTGGCCAAAATTAAGCAAAGACCCGCCTGTATAGTAGTTGATGTTTGTATAGTAACGCGCCTTTTCATTACCGCCAAATATTTCTGCAGTAGCGTCATAACGGCTATATGCCTGTTTCAAATATTTGTCAGAATAGTAATCCACATTAGGATAGCGGTAGGGGTTATCGCCCGCAGCATAGTGGTATACTGTTTCATCTGTATATAAATTAGTAAGGCCATCGTTACGGCGGGCTTCGTTGTAAAGTGTCATGTACTCTGCCGAACCTAAATACTTAGGGTATGCTTTTGGCGTATAAATACCGGAATTCGCTCGGATATCTATCTGGTGGTTACCCGCTACTCCTCTTTTAGTAATAATATTAATTACGCCCTTTGCCGCACGGCTTCCATAAAGAGCTGTTGCTGCAGCGCTTTTCAAAAACGATATCTCTTCAATTTCAGTGGGCATAACATTATTGGCATCCCGTGGTACACCATCTACCATTACCAGGGCGCCACCCATAGCCCAGTTGTTTCCATTATACCCGGGAACAAAGACCTCCATATTATCAAGACTGTAATCCGAATAGTTTTTACGGATCAGGCGGGTTATATTTACCGCCGATATACCTCCTAACAAATCCTTTTTATCTACCGTTCTAAAGGCTGCCTGTACCTGCTCCCCTTCGCTTTGATGTTGCAAAGTAATTTCTGTAAGCGTTGACGTTGCTACAATATACTTTGTTTTAAAACCGGGAGCGCTTACAGCAAGCTGAGCATTGGCTCCGACTTCTATTTCAAATACACCATTTTCGTCTGTCATAGCGTTCTCTCCATCCTCTTCTGTACTTTTCACCAATGCACCTGCAACGGGCTTCTTTTCGTGGTCATTCACCTTTGCCTTAATACTTACTTTTATGTTATTTTGCGCTAAAAGCAAAGCTGGAAACAGGGCCACAACTGCACAAAGCATCCATCCTATTTTAATATACTTCATTAGTTTCACGTTTATTGTTACATGATCATTTTAGACTTGCGATATTGTTACCATCCGGGGTTTTGCTCAAACTCAGGGTACATATTGGTTTCATTTGTTTTAAGCGGCAGCCAGTAATGTTTCTCGCTAAACTTCCTTTCCACCAATACCTGTTCACGTATGTTTAAAACCCGGTTGTCTTTGGGATCCGTTGCAGTGTTCAGCGGTGCAGCCCTGTCAAAAAATAATCCTGTTTTTAATGTATAAGGTGATTCTGTTAACAACAGCCAACGACGCAGATCGTTAAAACGATGCCCTTCAAAAGCCAGTTCTACAGCCCTTTCACGCCTTAGTTCACCTCTAAAGCCCGAAGCATTCAGGTATGCCGCATCTACATGTCCTACACCTGCCCTGTCTCTAACAAAGTTTACAGCATCTACTGCAGTCTTGCTGTAAGATGCCACTTTTCCTGAAGGAGAGCCATATCCTTCCGATGCAGCTTCTGCGTACATAAGATACACATCGGCAAGGCGCATATAAGGCAGGTGAATATTGAGCGCCCGATCATAGCTATAACCCTGATCGTATTTATTGGCAGTTCTGGGTATAAATTTATACAGCAGGTACCCTGTGCGGCTTCCGGTAGCTATATTCCTGTAGCTGCCAATACCCGGATTATCGGGGCCAGGGCTTCCGTTGGCTCCATTATGAAACAGATTCGCATACCGGTTGCTTTCCTCTTCGGCGGGCATGGTACCGGCAATACACTTAATTCCATCAAATACTATATCATTATAAAAACGTGGATCGCGTCCCTTCCAGGGATATTGCGGATCATAACCCGATTTGGCATCGGCTACAGATGCACTGTTAGAAGTGTTGATAGGCAACCCATTTGCCATTCCATACAGGTCAACATAGTTAGCCGTAGGTATAAACTTCACATCTCCACCTTCTATAATTGCCGGCTGGTATTGTTTGCTGGTTCCCCAGTTGGAACTGTTAGCGCCATAGTACGGACCGCGGAAAATGGCTTCTGTACCGCCCGGTATGGCCCAGTTTTGCCCCATTGTATAAAAATTAGTATAGTATTGAGCAAAAGGTACAAGGCTGTACGGAGCTTCACCATTCTCACAATATTTTAGTAATTCGGCAAACGCAGCAGCCGCTTTCTGGCAATAGTCCGTATTATAGGTCTTACTGCCCTGGGATTCATAGTTCATCAGCGGGCTGCCTGCCCACAAATAATTTTTGCCCAGGTAACCCAAAGCCATTATTTTATTAATACGCAACTGGTTTTTCCCCAACGTTCTTTTACCGGCTGTAGTATTATCCCAGTCAATAGGCAGCAGGTCAGCAGCCTGCCTGAAATCATTTGCAGCCTTATCGGCGCACTCCTGGTATTTTAAGCGCGGCAAGGTCAATTTCTCATCGCTTGGTAATACATAATCAATATAAGGCAGCCCTCCAAAATACTGGATGAACATGAAATGAAACCATCCCCTGAAAAACAATAACTGGCCTTTTATGAGATCTTTTTCCTCCTGGGTAGCATCCTGCATTTTATCAAGGTTTTCCAAACCCATATTACACTTACGTATGCCATACCAGCCCAGTCCCCATAATGACTTTGTAAAACGATCATCATTTGTACTGTTATTATTCCTATCCATCCAACCTGCCTGCCAGCCATCAAATTGCCGTTGCCAGCCCCAGAAATTGCCATTGTCAATCTTAACCACAAAGTGAAAATCAAGGGCTGTAGATTGAATTTCATCTTCTCCCCAGTTCCATGAGTTAGTCCAGTAACCATTGGAAAAATCGGGAATACAATGGTATAGCTCTTCGGTAAAACCCTGGAAGTTTACAAAATTCTTGAAAGCCTCCTCTTGTGATACAATAGAATCGGGCTCCCGGTCCAAATATTTTGTACAGCCTCCTGCACTTATTAGTATCGTTGCTATTACAACAGGCAGTATCTTGTTTATATATTTATTCATAATAATATTGTTTAGAAAGTAATGTTAGCGCCTAAATTAAATCTGCGGAAAGTAGGATATGCCCCTTGTGTAGGAACTCCCGAACCTCCAAAGTTCGACTCCCTGTCATCTTTCATTTTGGTCCATACCAATAAGTTATTACCATTAAGATAAATTCTTAAACTTTGAAGTCCCAGTCTTTTTACAAAACCAAATGTGCTTCCGAACTGATAAGAAACCTCAGCATTTTTTAGCCTGGCAAAAGAAGCGTCATTTTGATAGAGGTTGCCTTTGTACTCTCCATAAGGCGTAGACAGCCAGCGTGGGCTTGGAATGGCATTAACGCCCTGGTTGTCCTTGCTCCAGTAAGCCCCTTCGTCGTACACAACGTGGTTTTGCATACCCAGGCTTCCGAACGGTGTCCAGCGGGTTACATTATTGGCACCATAAAATTGTAAAAACATACTAAATCCTTTCCAATCCAACCCTATGGTTGCATTATAAGTATTATGTGGCCAGGTTGAGTAGCCATAGGGAATGTTGTCAAGGTTATCTATTATACCGTCTCCGTTAAAATCAACCAGGTAATAATTGCCAGGCAGTTTGTAATCATCCTGCTGCTGCTGTATAGCACTGCCATATAGCTGGTCCCAGTTATTGTAATATCCCGCACTTACGTAAGTATAGGTCTGGCCAATTTCTTTACCAACCAGTTTTTGATAGTCAGGTAGCAAAGCCGCGTCATCACGTTCCTTGATTACATTTATGGCATGTGTCATATTTAAATCAGTCCACAGGTTTACATTACCTACCATTTTTTTAACATGCAGCTCAATTTCATATCCTTTGGCATCCACTTTACCCAAGTTGGCGGTGGGAGGCGTGGTACCATAGTAAGAAGGTATGGCCCTGCCACTTCCAGACAGTAAGATTTTTGATCTCTGATCGCGGAAGAAGTCCACCTTTCCTGAAATAAGGCCTTTAAATATTTCAAAATCAACACCTATATTCACTTTTACCGCTTCCTCCCACTGAATATTAGGGTTACCTACAAATGATTCCCGGTACCATGTATAAGGACTTTGTTCCGCACCCTCTCCTGTTGTCCCCAGGCGGGCTTTGCCGCCATACGCCCACTGGGTAAGATATAAGAACCTTGAGCCTCCGTCAAAGCCGGTTTCTCCGTAAGAAGCGCGGATCTTAAACATGTCCAGGAACTTCAGCGACTGCATGAATTTTTCTCTTGACAATACCCAGTTAACGCCTCCTGATGAAAAGAATGCAAATCGGTTTTCTTTACTGAATTGCTCCGATCCGTTATAAGCTCCATTGTACTCCAAATTGTATCTGCCATCATATCCATAGGTGGTACGAAATACCCAGTCTTCACGGTAAGAAGGAATCATACTTCCCTGAGCAGACTGGTTGCGGTTTACCAATCCCATCAATGTTACATTGTGCTTTTGGGCTATCGTTTTTGCATAATTGAGCTGCAGGTTATAAAACAGCCGCCTAAATGCTCCATCAACAACCCCACCGGCCGGAGACCAGTTGATGCCCTGCTGAAAATCGAAACCGGTGATTCCGTCATTTCCTTCCTTATAGTAAACCGCTCCTGTTTCGGGGCTTATCCATTTACGCTGAACACCGTTCCGGTATAAGTTATTTACCCCTCTTTCCCTTTCCTCAAATGTATTGTCAAATGAAACCGTTCCTAAAAACTTCAATCCTTTAATAATCATTCCCAAGTCCTGGTCAAGCGTAAAATCTGTAGTCATCCTTGCAGTAGTCCGGTACTGTACACCACTGGTGGAAAGGCTTCTGGGAGAGTTTTCGGCGCGTCCTTCATTAGGTGCATAGTATCCCCAGGAGCCGTCCGAATACAAGGGCATGAAAACATCGGGTGCTGCCGAATAAGCATCCACCCAGTAAGAATAGTCTCCTCCTGAAAATACCCATGGACTCTTCCTGACACCATAAGAGCCCGAAAGATTAACCTTGAACACGGTAGATTTTGTTAATTGAAAATCAAGGTTGCTGCGTACATTTAGCCTGTTAAATCCAAACCCCGGCGTATAGCCGCTATTGTTTTCATATACTTTAAAAATATCTCCTTCACGTAAAAAATCGGCGCCGGCAAAGTACTTAACAAACCGGGTACCTCCGCTTATATTCAGGTTGGCGTTTTGAGAAGTTGCATAGTCTTTGAACATAACATCTGTCCAATCAACATTAGGATAACGTTCTGCCTCTTCCAAATTAGCAGGATAACGATATTTCCTTAATATTTCCTCTGGTAAATAGTCGTTCCAGCTGGAAGGGCTTTTAGAAAGTTCATACTCTATTACGTCATTGCGCACACGAAGTGCATCATAAGAATCATATTTCCCGGGAAGTTTCGAAGGAACTTTTACTACAGAGTTTAACATACCCCTGATAATAGCTTTACCCATACTCCCCCGTTTGGTTGTTATAAGGATTACACCATTGGCACCCCGGGAACCGAACACCGCAGTTGCTGAAGCGTCTTTTAATACAGATATGGTTTCTACCGATCCAATTTCTACACTTTTCATGGGACGCTCTACTCCATCTACCAGTATAAGAGGGTCTGAATTATTCCATGAGCTCCTGGTACGTATAATAATCTGGGGGTCCTCATCCCCTGGTAAACCGGTACCCTGAGAGGTGATGAGGCCCGGAACATTGCCCGTAAGCGCCATACCAATGCTGGATACACCGCCGGCACGCTCCAATACTTTACCGGTAGTTTGGGTTATTGCAGCTACCACGCTTTCGCGTTTCTGCTTACCATAACCTACCACCACCACATTATCCATGGACTGCTGATTTTGATCCAGTTGAATAATAATATTTACATATCCATTAGCAAGTGATACGCTTTTAGTGTTATAACCTATAGAGGTTATGATAATATTTGCCTTAGCGTTAGTTGCCTGAATCGTAAAGGCGCCATCATCGCCTGAAGTAGTATAAGTATTGGTACCCTCCTGGCTGATACTGGCTCCGGGAACAGGCTCGTTTCTTTCATTAATAATTTTACCAGTTACAGTTATTGTGGTTTGAGATAACGCCGGGAAGCTCAAAAGCACCACATAAGCCGTTATAAAAAGCCGTGCTGAAAATTTAATAGCGTTTAAAACCTCACTCGTTTTAAAGCATTTGAAATTGTATCTTTTCATATCTTATTTTGTAATTGAAATATGTCGTGGTTTATAATCGTTAATGTACAGCCGGCTTAAGTAGGTACAAGCAAATCCAGTTGAAGCATCATTCCGGCAGTTTTAGTAGCAATCATTTTCATCTTTTTATGCAATCGGTTACAATAAATTTAAAAAAAACACCCAGGGACAAAATGGCAGCTTCAGTATTCCACTCAAACACATATCAGCATGGATACTGTTTAGTCAAAAATAGTTTCGCAGATAGCCTAAAAGCCAAATTTTAAGATATTTGTGTTTCAATTTCAGATATTCTTACGAATAAGAACCCGTAATTATCCGTTAACTTGAAAAATTCAGACATCTTTTATGGCAAATGCGTGTCTAAAATTGAAAATCCTGAAAAAAGAAAGAAAATAATGCTTTGGAGCTGAAAAAATAACTGCCGGAAGAATACTTTTTTCCTAAGGGTAAGTACATTTTCCCCAATCGTTTTCAAGACAAAATGGCAATAAAATGTATACCCATAAACAGCTCAAATATCGCTTGGCGAAACGCCGAAACTCTTTTTAAAGGAGGAGCTAAAATACGCAACAGTTGAAAAACCGCATTTTTCACTAATTTCAAGAACAGTATATTTGCCCCCTTTCAGCAACTCAAGCGCATGATTGAGCCTGACCGCTTTTATAAATTCCGATGGGGATTGATCTGTAAGCGCCTTGATCTTTTTATATAACAAAGAAGGACTTACCAACATAGCTTTTGCAAAGTGATCTTTTCCAAAATCAGGGTTATCCAGGTTATTGTAAACTATTTCAAGCGCGTTTTTTACAAAAAGGTCGTTGTGCTCATTTTCAAGGATTTTACTTTCACCCCTCCGGTCTATCATACGCAATGCCTTATCACGAACGATCTTCCTGTTCTTTATGATGGTTTTAATTCTTTGAATAAGCAGGCTGATATCAAATGGCTTGCTTAAATAATCATCGGCTCCAAGCCCCAGACCGTATAATTGGTCTTCTTTTTCTGACAGCGCCGTTAATAATATAATCGGGATATGGGAAGTTTCGTATGTTGATTTCATGATCTTGCACAATTCATGGCCGTTCATGTTTTCCATCATGATATCGGATATTACAAGATCAGGAAGCTGTTTTTTTATGATACTCCAGGCTTCTTCCCCGTTTTCGGCTTCCATTATCTCAAACTCGTTTTTAAGAGACATTTTAATAAACCTTCTTAATTGCTCATTGTCTTCAACCACCAGTACACGCAACACTTTCTCCTCATCAGCTTTGCCCGCCTGCGGTTCCCTGACCGCCTTTTTATCTTTCACTTTTTCCTGTGAATATTCTTCCGCTGCTCCGTTATAAACGGTATCAACTATCCTGAAAGGAATTTTAATGGTAAACGTAGACCCTGCCCCCTCCTCACTTACAAAAGAAATTTGCCCATCGTGCATATCAACATAGCTTTTAGCCAATAATAAGCCAATGCCTGAACCTACAATTTTGGAGTTAACGGCATTTTCACTCCTGTAAAACTCTTTAAACAGTTTTTTTTGAGCGGCCTTGTTAATGCCGATGCCTTTATCGCTAACGCTCAGGTTCCACTGTTCCGGAGTGGCATTGAAAACAATTTCTATACAGGTATCATTTTTTGAATATTTTATTGAATTGGAGAGCAGATTGTCTATCACTTTCTCCATCATACGCTCATCCACCGCAGTACAATATTCCTCCGTGCTTTTCCTGAAAATGATTGTATTATGCTTAGCTTCTGCCAATGACTGAAACATATAAACACGCTGGGCGATCAGTTTTACTATATCTGTCATTTTTAAAGCCAGCACTTCCTTCCCAATATCAACCTTTTGAAAATCCAGCAATTGAGAAGCAACCATTGAAAGTTTGGTTACCTGTTCTTTAGCCATGCTTAAATATTCAACTCCGTTTGAAGAAAGCTTACTTTCCCTGCCCAGCTCTTCAATAGGCCCCTTTACCAAAGTGAGTGAATTTCTTATATCATGCGCTGTATTTGTGAAAAACCTTAATTTATCCTCAGCATGCTGATGTTTTAGCCTGTTTATATAAGTGCGCAAACTAAAGTAAATACCTGCCAAAATGCACAAAAGTACCAGCAATGAAAACCACCAGGTTTTCCAGAAAGGAGGTGTAATAATAAAAATGATGCTATGCTCAGCTATAATTTCAGACAATGAGCCATTGTATAAACGTAGTTTCAGCTCAAAATTACCCGGCGGAAGATTGGTGTAGGTTAATAAATCATTGCCGGAAGGCTGGCTCCAGTCTTTATCAAATCCTTCCAGCTTCCAGCTAAATTTTGCGCCCGATATAGCGCTGCCCAAAGGAATCAGGTTAGCAGTAAAATTATTCTGATCAAAATTCAACCTGATGTCCCGGATGTCCTGGATAGGCACTTTCAAAAAACTGTCTTTAAAATTCCTGATCGAATTTCCTGATACCACAATATCATTTACAAAGATCCTGGCTTTCGATTTTACAGGAAAAATGCTGTCAGGACTAAATATAAAAGCACCTTTATTTGATCCAAAAACGATATTGCCATCTTTAAGAACTGTTACCGCTTTCCTGTTGAAAGCAATATTTGACAGAAGGGGGACATTAGAAAGTGTAGTAACTGATTTGTTTTCGGGGTTAAATTTACAGATCCCATTTTCGGTACCCAACCATATAGAGCCGCCCAGTAACCATGCACTGTTTATATAATCAGAGGGCAGGCCGTTCGCTACTGTTACCCGCTCCGTTTTTTTACTTTTTACATTATAGCTCAAAAGGCCATCTCCTGTTGTCATCAGGTATATCTCATCACCTTTTACAACGATGTCCTGAAACAAATGACCTTCCAGGTATTTTTTTGTAACCCCTGTTTTTTTATTAAGGATCACCAAAGCATTAGTTGTTGCAAGAAGCATTTCATTGGCATTCATTTGTGCAAAAGCATACATAGCCTCGTAGGAGTATGTACGGAATTGCTGCTCTCTTTCAGAGTAACAAAAAATATTGCCAAGCCCGCCTACCCAAATATCACCTTCATTATCTTTAAAAATATCAAAAACAAAATTATTGGCAGGATTGTCACTATTACTTCTCTTAAAATAATGATGAAGCTCTTTACCGGAAACAGCATCAATTACATAAACGCCGGAAGAGTAGGTCCCAGCCCAAATACGCCCGTTATTATCTTCGCATAAGGAGAGGAAAGCCACCGCACGTCCCATTTCATTGTTCTGAAGATAATTTTTCCAGCGATTTGTTTTAGGCTCCCACGAACTAAGGCCATTATTGGTAGCAAACCATAACTTACCGTTTTTATCTTCTAAAATCCGGTTGATGCTGTTATTAACCAAAGAATTTCTATTCCCAACCTGGTGGCGCACCTGCTGTATCCCCTGATTTTGCGCATCATAATATGAAAGTCCTCCTGTAAATGTGCATATCCAGACCCTGTTTTCCCCATCCTTATATATATCATAAACGCCGTTGCCCTGCAACGAATTGGAATTATCTATATCTTCTTTGAGAACGCTTAATACCCTGTCTCCGTTTTTTGACAATTCCCAAACTCCACCTCCATCAATTCCAACCAAGCAGGTTGAATCAGTATTGGGCGTTATGGCTAATACCGGCTGCCTGGGAAAAGAAGGAACACGTGTTGCATAAAAGGATTTGTTCAAAAAATTGTAGAAATATAATCCACCTGAAAAAGTGCCTATCCACAACTTATCCGATGACTGATCGAAAAAAAGCTTAGTCGCTTCAACCTGAAATGAAGCAGGAAAATGATGGGAAATACTTACTCTACCGGACCGGGTATTTAGCACGCCCAATATACGCGGGGTAACAAAAATCAGCTCCTCATTATTTTTATATGTTATATTTAAAACACTGGCTGCTTCAGGATATATTTCACTAAGGCTTCCATCGTACTTAAACAAACCTACCAATGTTGCTATCCACAAACTATTATCTTTACCAACCAAAACGTTGGTTATACCATAAAAATCCCGCTTAATCACTTTAGGAATGTTTACTAAAAGATCAAACCGGTTCATGATCGTATTATACTTAAAAACCTGGCCGTTATTTGTATAGGCATAGAGCCGGCCTTTATCAAATACTAACTTACTCCAAACCACATTGGGGCTTTCTAACGGAAGCTTATAAATATCATAACCATTATATTTGAGTCTTACAATTCCGGTTTTGGAGGAAGCCCATATAAAACCGTCGTTATCCGAGCAGACAGATGTAGCTTCCCGCAAATTAAGGCCGTGCGTTTCAGAAACATTATAAACTTTAACCTCTGTTGCAAATAATTGAAATACCCATAAACAATAAAATAAAAAAAAGCAAACCCGTAGTAATCCCCGTTTCATTCTACAAGATAAGAAACGGGAAAGAAATAACAGCAAACGTCCCGGCAGATATATAACAGTTTTTAAATACGGCATTTGTCAAAAACAACACTATGAAATCGGTTTCAAAAATATACAAATAATTGTTTTTTTGACAAAAAAAATCGTGGTGGATATATTTATAGTTTAATAAATGTGATATAGTATTTGCTACAACCCCATCGCTCAGAGTGTATAAAACATTGCTAATCAATCATTGGCCGTTAAATTCATACACTGCATTCTTAACGGTAGGCACATCGTACAGGAATGTATTTTTTAAGCTCAGTAGCTGAACCTTCGCTTTAGATGATATAACCGGTTTTTTTGTTTCTTCTACATAAAAAAACGGGTTTATGTTTTGTTCTTTAGCCAGTTTTAAGGCCGCTCCGGTAGCTGCTTTCAGTTCGTTGGGGACGCGCAAGCGAAGGTTACCGCCCAAAGAAGATTTTACTTCAAGCCTAACCAGCTTGTGATCTTTCCACTGCATACCAGTAATTTCAAAACCGCCGTGGGCACGGATCCCGCTGATGCGGCCCGACTTCCATTCATCCGGTAAGGCCGGTAAAATATGGATAGCGCCATCTGCTGTTTGCATCAGCATTTCTGTAATGCCGGAAGTGCAGCCAAAATTTCCGTCTATCTGGAAGGGCGGATGCGCATCAAATAAATTATTATAAGTACCGCCGCCGTCTTTGTTAACGCCCAGTGGTGTTAACTGGTTTTTGATCAGCATGTAGGCATGATTGCCATCCTGCATCCTGGCCCACCAGTTCACCTTCCAGCCCATGCTCCAGCCCGTTGAAACATCTCCACGATGCAGTAATGTGATCTTTGATGCGCTAAACAATTCCGGTGTCCGGTAGGCAGATACCTGGCCGGAGGGGAACAGTCCATATAAATGTGAAATATGCCGGTGCTTATCATCCGGACTGTCAATATCATCCAACCACTCCTGCAATTGACCGTACTGCCCTATGTGCATGGGGGGTAATTGACGGCGCTTTTGCAGCAGCGTATCAACAAAAGCCGCATCTTTATTTAAGATCCGGGCAGCACGAATAGCTGTACCAAGCACATCAAAAACAATCTGGTTGTCCATGGTGGTACCTGCATCCAGCGAAGAGCCTCCATGCGCCCAGGGCGCGTTTTCGGGCGAGGTACCTGGGTTCACTACTAACCATTTGTATTTAGGATGCTCCACTAAAAAATCAACATAGAAAGCCGCCACTCCTTTTAAGATAGCATAGGACTCCTCCAGGAACTTTTTATCTCCACTGTATAAATAATGCTCCCAAAGATGCTGGCTTAGCCAGGCCCCGCCTGCATTCCATATTCCCCACATAGCGCCATCTACCGGACCCGTAGCCCGCCACAGGTCTGTGTTATGATGCGCCATCCAGCCCCTTGCTCCATACATCGCTCGTGCAGTAACAGCGCCGGTTTCAGACAGCTCCCTGATCATTTGAAATAATGGCTGGTGCATTTCTGCCAGGTTAGTACGCTCGGCCGGCCAGTAGTTCATTTCGGTGTTGATATTGATGGTGTACTTACTGTCCCATGCGGGTTTTAAGCTACCGTTCCACAGGCCCTGCAAGGTAGCGGGCTGTCCGCCAGGCTGTGAAGAGGATATTAAAAGGTAGCGGCCAAACTGGTAATACAATACAATAAACTGCGGATCGTAGGTATTCCTGAAGTTACGCAGCCGCTCATCTGTTGGCAGCTTTACTGCATCGGTAACACCTAAATCAAATTTCACCCGGTTAAAATACTTCTGATAAGCCGGTATATGTGCCGCTTTAATGGCAGCGAATGATTTATTGTAAGCCTTATTCAAATAATTATAGGCTTTCCTGTTCTCATCACCGCTTATGTCTTTATAATTGATATAGTTGGTGGCAATAGAAATATAAATAGTTACAGCGTTTGCCTTACTTACAGTCAATGTTGAGTCAGTGGCCGATACTTTACCTCCTTCTAATTTAAACCGGCTGATATTTTTATATTTTATCATTCCGGTCACACCTTCATGATCGCTGGTAAGGCCTGCTATTGAAATTTCCCCGGCAGGCAAAACGCTTACTTTAGCATTTTTATGTGGCGTAGTATAGGATGCTGTAAAAGAGAGACTGCCAGGCTCGCTTGCAGTTAACCGTATCACTATAACCCTGTCCGGAAAGGATGCCAGCGCTTCGCGTGTGTAAAAAACATTACCCGCTTTATAGGATGTTTTGGTAACAGCTTTTTCGATGTCCAGCTCCCGGTAATAATCAGTAAAGCTTTCATGACCCATAAAGTCTAGGTTCAAGGTTCCTGCAGGCTGAAACATTTGACCAGACGATTTTTTATGAAACATTACTTTATCAGCCAGCCTTTCCGCATCTTTGTGCCTGCCTTCAAAAATCAGCCTGCGTATCTCACCCAGCGAATCCAGTGCCTGCGGATAGTTATTATCGTAAGGCCCCCCGCTCCAGACAGTACCTTCATTCAACTGCACCTGTTCTCTTTCTACATTGCCATATACCATCGCCGCTAAAAAGCCGTTCCCCACAGGCAGGGCATTCTCCCAGGTTTTTCCGGATGGCTTATTGTACCAGAGTTTCAGCTCACTATTCTGAGCCTTTAAGCCCATACCAGGCAATAAGAGCAATAGGAGCGTTATATACCTAAACTTTAAGACATTCGTTTGGAATACCATTATAGTAATCGTTTTATTGTTTATTTAATAACAAACCCGCCACCCGGTTGTATTTTAATTTCTGCTATACCATTTCTGGCTATCACTATTTCCTTAACGAAGGTTTCCCTGTTCTTATTCTCATTATAGAGCGTTGCCTTTTTTTCTGCGAACATCGGGAGGTCTATTCTCAATTTCATTGGCTGTTTCTGTGCATTTATACCAGCCACATACCATTATGTTACAGTATTACGAATAAAAGGATGAAATGTTGTATTAAAAGTCCCGGTTTTAAAGAATTACTACAACCCACAATCAATACCACGGCAAATAGCCCACCGATTACTTTATACTTTCTATTCACATTTATCAATTATATCGTATTATGATAGAATATCATTACCCGAAGTAGCATACAGGCCAATCAATGCACCAGTAAAACCGCCGGCTACATTCGTGGATAAAATATCGCCGGAAACCGCCCCCCTTTATTCTTAAAATGAGTCCCATCAATAGAATAGTTAAACGAATACTCATACGTCAAAATGACGGCATCCCAATATATCCTACCAGGAATACCCGGAAGAAA
>JAPUDO010000131.1 GCA_027493055.1 Niabella sp.
AGTAACCAGTATCCAGTATAATGTAAGATGTACGATGTACGAGAGGACAGTTGAAAGCTAAAAGCGTAAGGCTAAATACCGGTTTCGTCTTCTAACTTTCGGACTATTTCAAGATGACGGATGACAGGAGGAAGGTTGAAAAGGTGATAGGGAGAAAGGTTTGAAAGTTTAAGGTTTAAAGGTTAACAGGAAAGCAAAAAAGGATCAGCAGACAGGAGATATAGAATTTCTATACTCCCGACTGAAAGCCAAAGGCATGCACAGTCTTCAAACGAACAACCTGGAACCTTGAACTTGAAACCTGGAACGAGTTTCCGGCATCCAGTAACATAAAATCGTATATCGTACATAGCAAATCGTACCTCTTATATTTTTAACGCAGCGTATCTTTATAAAAAAAGAAAATGGAAATTGCTCTTACTGATATTTATTACGATGATAAGACAAAAGCGAAGAATGCTTTATACGAAGTAATAGACCCTGAACTTTTTGTGAATGTGGTGGATCTTGGCCTTATTTATGATATAGACTTCAGTAACGAAAAGATTAAGGTTACTATGACACTTTCCACGCCTCATTGCCCCATGGGTGAAGCTATCACCAACGGGGTGAAGAACGTTTTGGAAAAAGAATTTCCGGGAAAAGAAACGAAGATTGAATTAACGTTCGATCCACCCTGGAGCTTTGAAATGCTCACTCCCGAAGGCCGTGAGCAGCTGGGTATGTAATTTTTATATACGATTAAAACATCATTATGGATCAAAGAGATACTTTAAAGTCAGGAGAAAATTTTGAGGAATTACTGCAGGGCACCCTGAATAATAACGAGCCCGTAAGATTATTATATGATAACAATGGGCTGATGCGTACCGAAGGGGCCATCAGGGAACTGAATCTGCAAAACGAAATGCCGTACATGATCCTGCAGGATGGCCAGCAGATATTTATCGAAAGCATTATAGCCGTTAACGGGCAGTTCAGGGATAATTATACGGAATGTTGACAGGAATAAGCCGTCTGCAATTTTTATCAGCAACTGTTACTTTACAGTAAGAATTTAGTAACAGCTGTTTGTTAAAAAGTATATCAGCAATTGTATTAACTAACTTTAAAAGAATAGAAATGAAAAAGTTTAAAACAGGTGATGATGTAAGCTGGAATTCAGAAGCAGGAATGGTTTCCGGTACTATTATAAAAGTTCATACTAAAGATTTTGATTATAAGGGTTATACGCATCATGCCACGCCTGAAGACCCCCAGTACGAAATCAAAAGTCATAAAACTGCGCATATTGCGGCACATAAAGGGGCTGCATTAACCAGTATTAAAAGCAAAAAAGATTGAAAACAATAGCAGATAAGGTCATCTCATTTAACCGGCAGTTACAATATACAGGTCCATTACCATCAGGGTTTGGGGTAATGAACCCGTTTCAGGAAAACCCTGAAACAATGGAGGTAATGACACAGTTCTATTATAAATTTTACAACGATAACAAAAAGCGGAAGTTTCTTATTGGTATCAATCCCAGCCGGCATGGTGCCGGACTTACCGGCGTTCCTTTTACTGACACTAAAAGACTTGATGCGGTTTGCGGCATAAAAATGAAGAGTGCTTATTCCCATGAACTGTCATCTGTGTTTCTTTACGAAATGATCCAGGCTTATGGTAGTGTTCAAAACTTTTACAACAATATTTATATTAATTCTCCCTTTCCTTTAGCTATCATACGGAGTGCCGGTAACGGCAGCTGGCTTAATGCTAACTACTATGACGACAGGGCCTTGTTTGAAGCAGTAAAGCCTTTCATGGTGAAAAGCCTGAAGCAACATATACAAATAGGTGTGCGTACGGATAAAGCTTATGTTTTAGGAAAAAAGAACCTGGCCTTCCTGGAGAAGATCAACCGCGAGGAAAAATTATTTGGAGAACTGGTATGCCTTGAGCACCCAAGATATATTCAGCAATACAAATCCAAAGAAAAAGCAGCTTATATAGAAAAATACCTGGTGGCACTGTTGTCAGATTGAGGCACAAATAATTGCGAATCAGGTTCTTTAAAATGACAAAAACAAATGTCATGCTGTCCAAAGGTCCGTAGGACTCCCTGGGAGACTCCTTAGGGAGAGTTTGTTGAAGCATAGTTCGATTGTAAAACACCCTTCGTCTTCCGATAGCCATCGGAACAGGGTGACATTGACTTTCAAACTTTTAGCATACTTGTCATTAACAGCAGGACGGGCGCCTGAATTTTTATTTTACCCAGCATAGAGTATTTAAGTAAAGAACATGTTGCACAAACAATAAGGAAAGGTTTATGTTAATGTAAATAAATGTATTAATGACAAATATTTTACCTATCTTAGTTTTCTGTCAGTAATTGATATTTAAGTTTTTTAATAAACGGTTGTATGAATAACAAGGGGCTAACGATGTTTTATAATGCAATATCATAAAGAAAATAAATTGTAAAGTATGACAAGATTCTTACTATGCCTGCTGGGTTTAAGCATAGCCTGTATTTCAACGGCGCAGGAAGTAAAAGTAACCGGTCCGGACGGGCGTTTGGAAGTAACGATATCCGCTATTAACGGCAGCCCTGCTTACAGGGTTTTATATAGTGGAAAGGTTTTCCTGGAAAACTCCCCGCTGGGCTTAAAAACCAATATAGGAGATTTTACACATGACCTGATGCTGACCAATCATAAAATGGCTAAGCTGTCAGAAGACTATACGCTGAACCGGTCCAAACAGTCACAGGTGCATTATGAAGCCAATGAGCTGACGGCTACTTTTACCAATGCGAAAAGGCAATCCGTTGATGTGATATTTCGCGTAAGCAACCATGATGTGGCTTTTTGTTATGCGCTGCAGCAACAAAGCGGCCGCACCAGCGTGGCTGTGTTGCAGGAAGCCACAGGCTTCAGGTTCCCTTTACAGACTACTACGTTTTTAACACCCCAAAGTAATGCCATGATCGGCTGGAAGCGTACCAAGCCCAGCTATGAAGAGCCTTACAAGGCAGATGTACCCATGAACACTCCTTCACAATATGGTAAAGGTTATACATTCCCCGGCCTGTTCCGGATAGGAAAGGAGGGCTGGGTTCTGGTAAGTGAAACGGGTGTGGACAGTCGTTATTGCGGTTCGCGCTTAAGCGAATACCAGTCAGGCGGATTGTACAATATTGCTTTTCCTATGGCTGAGGAAAATGACGGGCATGGCACAGTTCCTCCTGCGTTTGCATTGCCAGGTCGTACGCCCTGGCGCACGTTAACAGTTGGTGAAACCCTAAAGCCGGTAGTGGAAACTACCGTACCCTGGGATGTGGTAAAACCCTTGTACGAAACCGATCATATCTATAAGTTTGGCAGGGGTACCTGGAGCTGGATTCTTTGGCAGGACAACAGCATCAACTATGATGACCAGGTAAAGTACATAGACCTTGCGGCTGCTATGGGCTATGAATATGTGCTGATAGATAACTGGTGGGATAAAAATATCGGTCACCAACGAATGGAGTCTTTGATAAAATATGCCCAAAGCAAAAAAGTGGATGTTTTTCTATGGTACAGCTCCAGCGGGTATTGGAACGATATAGAGCAGGGCCCAATCAACCGGATGGACAATCCTATTATACGCAAGCATGAGATGAAATGGCTGCAGAGCCAGGGTGTAAAAGGCATTAAGGTGGATTTTTTTGGTGGTGATAAGCAGGAGACCATGCGGTTGTATGAATCTATTCTGAGCGATGCTGATGATCACGGGCTGATGGTGATCTTTCATGGCGCTACTTTACCGCGTGGCTGGGAACGTATGTATCCCAATTTTGTAGGCAGCGAAGCAGTGCTGGCTTCGGAGAATATGGTATTTGCACAGGCTGCCTGCGACCAGGAGGCCTTCAACGCTACTTTGCATCCTTTTATCCGTAACGCTGTTGCTACTATGGAATTTGGCGGAACCTTCCTGAGCAAGCATCTCAATAAAAACAATAACGGGGGTTCTGTAAGGCGCACTACAGATGCTTTTCAGCTGGCGGTTGCCATGCTCTTTCAAAACCCGCTCCAGTTCTTTGCGTTAGCGCCCAATAATCTTACCGATGCAGCTCCGGTGGCTCTTGAATTTATGAAGCAGGCGGCTACTACCTGGGATGAAACGCGCTATATTGATGGTTATCCCGGTAAATACGTGGTGCTGGCCCGCCGTCATGGTAATACCTGGTACATAGCAGGCATTAATGCGCAGAAGGAAGCAGTAAAACTTAAGATCGACCTTTCTGCATTAGGAGGGAAGACTGTTGAGCTGATTACCGACGATAAGGAAAAAGCTCCTGTAAAGAAACAGATCAATATCAGTAAAAAGGGTAGTGTAGATATTGTAGTGCAACCGGAAGGCGGTTTTGTAATAAAGCAAACCTTATAGCTTTTGAAAGCTAAAGTGAGGTCCGATAAAAATAGCTTCTTATAAATAATACCGGAGTATGATAAGAGCAGTATTCAACAGAAGCCTTATATTAATAGTCCTGTGCATCCTTTTAACGGGCAATGCGCAGGCGCAGCGCGCTAAGAAACCTGCCGAAAAAGACATGGCAGCCTACCTGCTGGTTTATTTTAAAGACGATACGCATAGCCTGTACTTTGCACTGAGCAAAGACGGTTATTTGTTTACAGATGTAAATAATGGTCAGCCCATCATTGCCGGCGATACCATTGCAGCGCAAAAGGGAATTCGCGATCCCTATATTATGCGTGGTACTGACGGTTATTTTTATATGGCCATGACGGACCTGCATATTTTCGGAAAACAGAAAGGCTACCGGCAAACGGATTGGGAACGTCCGCAGGAGTTGTACGACTGGGGTAATAACCGGGGCTTTGTACTGATGAAATCGAAAGACCTGGTTAACTGGTCGCATACAGTGCTGGACATCCATAAAACATTTCCGGAGCTGAATGTTGGCTGTGCATGGGCGCCTGAGCTGATCTGGGATCATAAAGAAAAAAAGATCATGATCTATTTTACCATGCGCTCCGGTCACGGAAAAACAAAGCTTTATTATGCTTATACTAATAAAGATTTTACAAAACTAAGTTCCCTGCCAAAGATCTTGTTTGAGTATCCCGATACTACTAAACAGATCCTGGATGCCGATATCACACGCCTGCCCGATGGGCGCTACTGCATGATGTATGTTGCCCAGGAAAATCCTGGTGGTATCAAAATGGCTTTTTCGAATAAGATCAACAGCGGATATCAATATCAGCCTGATCAGGTAGATTTTGAAAAAGGCTCCTGTGAAGCGCCTAATGTGTTTAAGCGCATTGGCGGGAATAAATGGGTATTGATGTATGATATTTTTAGTGTGAAGCCACACAATTTCGGATTTGCAGAGACCAGCGATTTTAAAACATTTACCAACCTGGGGCATTTTGATGGAGGCGTGATGCGCCGGACTAATTTTTCTGTTCAAAAGCATGGCGCTGTGATCCATTTAACCAAAAAGGAAGCACAGCGTTTGGCAGATCACTGGAAGCTGGATATGAAGTTTTAAATGCAAATCAATAATGCGGCAATGCTACACTTCTTATTGTCATTTCGGAGCGGGGAAATCCAGATGCAAAGGACATTCGGGGATATTAAAAAAGTGGGAAAGCAATATTATACAGATGTCCTTTCCAGGATACGGCTGTGTCTGTTAATATCAGCATCTTTTTCAATAGGGGCCTGGTACAGGATATGCGCTGCAAGCTGGCTGGCAAAGTAGGGCGCAAGTGAGCATCCTTTGGTGCCCATTCCATTTAAAATGCCAACATTTTTGTAAACAGGATGAAGGCCCACAAACGGGCGGCGTTCTACAGTAGCAGGACGCACTGCTGCTTTATGATCCACGATCTTAAAAGGAACTTTAAGCCAGCTTTTTAAAGTTTGCTCTGCTGATTTTCTAAATTCCTCTGTTGGTTTATCATCATCAAAATCCCAGATATAATTACTGCCTGCCCAGAAAGTACCTTGCTCACAAAAGGGGATCAGGGTTAGCGATTTTTTATAGATAAGATCAGAGGGCAGATCAGGTGCCTCAATAATGACCGCTTCGCCCTTATTCAGGGCAAAAGGCAGGAGCGAAAAATAGGGATTGGTATATCCATGAGCGCCATCGCAAAACAGGATCATATCAACTGCCATACCATCATATATAATGGCATCGCTATTGACTTGCAGCTTTAAGAAATTGAAACCGGTATTCTTAAACCGGCCTTTAGACATAAGATAGTTTTTCCATGCCGGTAACAGCTCCTGTAAGTGCACAATGTAAGAGGGGCTGATAATGCCTGTACCAAACTCATAAGTAAAGTATTCGGACAGGTAAGCATCATTATCCACCAGGCTGATATAGGGGGCCTGCTGACTCAGCTTTTTTAAAAAGCTTTCCTTCATAAAAGGGTTAGGAAAAAAATCTATAATACTGGTTTTGGAAATAGCAGGTATATCAAGAAAGCTGCCTATTTCGTTATAGGTTTTTTCGGCAAAAGGCAGGATCTGCTCATCCAGCCAAACAGTAACCACACGCCTGCCTGTAACAGGATTGATCAAACCAGCTGCGGTTTTGGAAGGCGTATTACTGCTCTCATCATCAATAATAATATGATCAATACCGGCTTTTTCTAAAAACCAGGATAACATAGTGCCCGATATGCCCTGGCCTACGATCAATATTTTTTTATTTTTTAATTTCACTTATATTTTTGTAATGTGTTGATATTTAATTGTTTAATACGATTTCAACACTGTTGATTCTTTTAAAACGGATAATTAAGTTGAAAGCGTTTGCAACTTAGGCATTTAATTTGTCATCCTACACCATAAAATACGTTTTGAGCCTGCAATTCAGGCATTTAAATATACTTTAACTAAATATTATTAGATGAAAAAGAGAATTTTTATAGCCCCGGTAGCAGCTATTATAAGTGGATTAATATTGACCGGTTGTGTAAGCACTAAAAAATTCACGGCCCTGCAGGCTGATTATAATAACCTGAACAGCAGGTACCAGACAGCCCAGGTAGACCTGGCCAGCAGCCAGGCCAGGGTAAAAAGTCTTGAAGAGCAGCTGGAGCAGGAGAGAGCCAATAATGCTTCTCTTAAAAAGGCCCTGGCTAATTTGCAAGGCACTCTGGATAAAAGTATTAACCAGAATACCCAGGGTAATGTGAACATTGCGAAACTTGTTGATGAGATCAATGCTTCAAACAGGTATATACAGCACCTGGTGAATATGAAGAATAAAAGCGACTCGCTTAATATTGTGCTGACCAACAACCTTACCCGTTCTTTAAGCAGGGAAGAGCTGAGAGATGTTGATATTAAAGTGCTGAAGGGTGTGGTATATATTTCTCTGTCTGATAATATGCTGTATAAATCCGGCAGCTACGAAATTTCAGATAGGGCGGGAGAGACATTGAGCAAAATTGCCAAGATCATTCTTGATTATAAAGATTATGATGTGTTGATAGAAGGTAATACAGATGACGTGCCCATCAACCGTCCTAATATCCGTAATAACTGGGATCTGAGTTCGCTGCGTGCTTCGTCTGTGGTTCAGGCCCTTCAGAATAATTACGGGGTAAATCCGAAACGCCTGACTGTTGGTGGACGTGGTGAGTACAATCCTGTTGCAGATAATGCCACCGAGGAAGGAAAGACAAGGAACCGCCGTACAGAAATTATCATCACGCCTAAGTTAGACCAGTTTATGGAGCTGATAGAACAGGCGCCGGCAAAAGATACCATTCCTGCTCAGGGCTAATGATAATATAACTAAATCATTTTTAAAGTCACCAATTTGGTGACTTTTTTCGTTATTTCTTACTCCCAGTTGTTGTTTTCTCTCAACCAATAAACCAGATTTGCTGATGAAAATACTCGCAAGAACATAAAAAATGATTTTAATTGTACATACTTTAATAAAATTGTAACCTTTTTCTCTTTTCCCGGTATCTAATGTTATATGGATGTCAAAACCGTTATAACCATTCTTTTGGTCTGTTTATGCGTATTATTATTCCTTGCCTGGTTCTTTTCGCACAAAGCAAAGCATTTGGAGCGGCTAAGGTTGATCGAAAAAGGGATATACTCTGATTCCTTAAAAAATAATGACAACCGCTTTCTTTGGAAGAGAATAGGGGCCATATTATTGGGCCTGGGTGCAGGATTGCTGATTATTTCGATATTGATATTCATAAATCCAAAATTAGTCAACATAAATTCGATGCCTTTGGCAATACTTATCATTTGTTGCGGGATAGCGATAGTGTTTTCGAATAAGGATAAAAGGTCCAGAGGTGAACGATAATTCAATTGATCAGGAATACATTGCTAAAGTATGCTATGGGGATTCTGAATCCTTTGGATTTTTTATCAGTAAATATAAAAACCTCCTATTTACGTATGCATTTACAATTTTAAAGGATAGCCAGCTTGCAGAAGAAGCGGTACAGGATGCATTTTTAAACGCCTTTAGATATTTAAAAAGTTTTAAGAACAAATCCAGCTTTAAAACCTGGTTAATTAAAATAGCCATTAACGAAGCAAATAAAAAAAGAAAACAAATAATACCCCACATTATTTTATCAGAGCGCTTTAATGAAAACCTTCTTGATAATAGCGATTCTCCGGAATTAAATGATAATATAGAAATCATCCAATATGCATTAAACCGCGTTGCGAAAGAAAAAAGCCTGGTACTAAGATTATTTTATCTTGATGAGTATTCTATAAAGGAAATAGCAGGAATAATGCAGTGGGGGATACCTAAAACAAAGATCACGTTACACAGGGCTAAAAAAGAAATAGTAAAAATAGTGAAAGAACTTCAATCTAAAAAAGATGAAAAAGCCGGATGAAAAAGATGAGGAAATATTGAACCGGATCTCTTCCTCTAAACTTGAGCTCAGGAATATTTATTTTGAGGACAAGTGCATGCGACTTATAAGGAAGCAGACGGATCTTGATAACGCGTATATTTCCTGTTACCGAAAGTCGATCGGATTTTATCTCGCGGGTATTCTTATTTGTTTGGCTATAATCTGCTTTAGCCTGATTGCCTATCAGGAGAATATTATGTTTTCTCTTCTTTTACAGGCCTTTTTAACGGGGGTTATCTGTTATATAATTATACAAATCAGAGATAAGGTGTACGCCACCCGTTAAGGTATCAATTACTCAAACTTAAAATTCTGAAAAAATGAAAAAGATTATTTTCATAATGGCATTTTATTGCCTTTTACGGACCACATCTGCCAATGGCCAGGAGTTTGGTTTCGCCGGGAAAATTAATTATACTGATTCTTTAATGATATTATTCGGCACCGAAGATGCGGTTGATACATTAATTAGTGCAACAGGGACGTTTCATTTCAAAAGGGAATTGGAGCACCCGGAGTTACTCACGATTGCCGCTATAGATATTAAAAATAACAGGATCAGTAATTTCCGTAGATTTTTTGCAGGTAGCGGATCAGGCAGTCTTAACTCAGAATTTAGCAATTTGGGAAATATCCCTGTTGAATTATCTGAAACAAGATACAACGAAATTTACGACGACTTTAGAAATCATTTAAACCCGCTTGTCAGGATTGCACGAAAAGTTATAGACACTTCTTACTCAGAACAATTGACTGCTGAAGGAAAAGGTCTTTGCAATAAACTATATGATTTTATAAACACTGTTGAAGATCAGGTCATAGAAGAATTTATCAGGAAAAACCCTGATAATATAGTTGGGGCGTATGTTTTCAAAAATTATTTTAAAACCGAAGTAAATGCTGGGAAATCCAGGCATTTGTATGATAAATTTCAGGCAGATTTGCAACGGACTTCCTACCTAAAAGATGTTTTTCTAAAGATTGCGGCGGCAGAAAAGATTGCCGTAGGATTACCTGCTCCGGTATTTTCGGTAACATCTTTGGATGGAGATACGGTTGCTATTGGACTTCCACAGGATGGTTATACAATAATTGATTTTTGGGGCACATGGTGTGGCCCTTGTTTAAAGGGCATGGAAAGAATGAAAAAGTACCATCAAAAATATCAGGACAAGATTAAATTTATCGGTGTTGCTTATAATGACAATAAGAGCGATCTTCAAAGGGTGATTGAAGAAAAACAACTTGACTGGCCGCAAATTTTAAACAATGATCAGAAAACTGATTTGGTAAAACTTTTTAATATCTATACAGCTCCTACAAAAATATTGATTGATAAAGAAGGAAAAATAGAGCAAATTTTTACAGGAGAAACAGATGCTTTTTATTCCTATCTGGATAACCTTATCCTAAAATAACTTGAGCGAAAGATGACGATGATGAAATAGTGGGCCTTCATATGTACCTCCGACAGAAATAAAGAGGTGTTTTACCGATTTGCTATATATAATTTTGTTCCACATCTTTGCAACAGTTTATATTTTATACGACAGGTATGATACGATTAACAAAAGTCTTTCACTTTGAAACAGCCCATGCTATTTATGGCTATGACGGCCAGTGTAAAAATATTCATGGACACTCTTATGAGCTACATGTTACTGTAAGCGGAAAACTGCCGGATACAGATTTTATAGCCGCGCCAGGTTTCTTACTGGATTTTAAAGATATAAAGAAGGCTGGTGCAGAAGTGATAACACTGCTGGATCATAAAATAGTGTTATCTGAAGATTATGTAGCAACGCACCCTGAAATAAGCACCCATGAGAACCTGGAAATATGGCCCTGTGAGCCTACTGCAGAAAATATTTTATTATATGTGAAAAGGATTTTTGATAAGAATCTCCCTCCCGATATAACTCCCGTACATTTAAAGTTATATGAGACTAAAGACTCCTATGCCGAATGGCTGGTATAGAAAGCCGGCCCACAGATGCACAGATATATTATCAGGAGATTAATAAAGTAATTCAGATTTTATTACCTCGTGAAAAGTGTTGATTTCTGAAATAATCAATAACGACTATCCCCACCCAGATTCCGAGACTTGGGAAAGAAGATACACACACTGTATATAGTGTTACTTATGTACGTGTATATCTGTATTCCGATGTTTATCGGAATGGCCTATTTATTATTTAACCGTTACTCTCACCCCTTCGCTATGGCTCGAAAACTCCGGCGCATACATACATTGAATGCTTGTAATGCCATTGCTGTAATTTCCTGGTAATTGCGCAAATAATGCGTATTCAAAAACATAAGTACCCTTGCGCAGGTAATTAAAGAAGAAATTAGTGCTGGCATCTTTAGTGCTCTCATAGTATCCCAGTCCGCCCTGCCATTTGTACTGGCTGAGGACATTCACAGGTTCAAAGGAAGCCGCGCGCATATCTTTCATGTGCACATACTCCATATCCCTGTCTGCACGCAGCTCAATACGCACTTTTATTTTATCGCCCACCTTTATAAGGTCTCCGTCATTAACTGGTTTTAAAACCGGGCCACGGTCGCTATTGGTTTCTATAAATAATTTTTTACTGAGTTGTAAAGGTGTTTCGGAAGAAGTTATTTTGTCAAGGTCTTCAAAATATTGCCAGTACACGCCGCCCCATGTAGGCAGGGTAGTAGTACGGTCAGGTTGCTGCACCGTTACTGCAATATTGCCCATTGCGGGGCGTACCTTATTGCCTTCGATCACTTTTTTGAAATAACCCGTACCTGCCTCAGCCTTTCCCTGTTGTTCTCCAAAAGATGGGGTAACAATGGTCCCTCCTAAGCTAATGCTCACTTCCGGTGTAACAGATAACCACTCCGTGCCCCGAAGCAGCAACGCATAACAGGCTTCGGCAGTAGCCTTAGTGCTTTCCCAGTTATTGGTTTGTTTGTTCTTCAATAGCCAGGTTCTTAAATCGTCTGCCGTTTTAGCGTCTTTGCCTGCTTCTTCAAATGCCTCTATGATCAATGCCTGTCTTTCTATAGGAGCTTCGTACCACCACCAGCTGCGTATAGCGTCTTTATAATACATACCCAGCTCTTCATTCCTGATAGCTGTTTCTTTAAGTGATTGTAAAATAGCTTTAGGCGTGGCCACATCATTGTTGCGATGGGCCGATAAAGCAATCATGGCCTGCATATACTTATTTTGTTGAGTCCATGTTTTTTTTGAGCGTTCTTTAAAATAGTTCACCGCCTTTTGCGCATTGTCTGAAGTTTTTATCTGAGGAAAGAAGCTGCGCATATATAAGTATTGTATTACATAATAGGAGGGGGTATATTTTTCAAGATCCGTTTTATACTTTAACAGATGCTCGTACTCTTCTTTTATTTTAGCATCAAGATAAGGCATGGCATTCTGAACAATCCTGTTAAGATTTGCATCCTGCAAACCTGTTGTGGCCTTCAGCTTTTTCAGATGCCCTATTCCTGTTACTATATATTGGGTCATATACCGGTCATCAGGGCCGCCTTTGAACCATACAAAGCCTCCGTTCGGACTTTGTAACTGCCTCAGTTTTTCGTATGTCTTGGTAAGCGCTCCACTCATCCGCACCAGGTCGAACAGTAAAGCAAGATTTTTCTTTTGCTGCGCTTCGCTTTTAGCCGCTAATACCCAGGGCGTTTCTTCCAGCAGCACTGCTTTTAGCTCCTGGTTTTTTTGCAGGTTACTCAGCAAAGCTGCAGTATCTTCTGTTTTCCATTGCTCAAATACCTGTTTTATTTTAGGTGAGCTGTTGGCAATGAGCGTAGCCAATGAATTAGCATAGTAGCGGTTCCATGTTTGCTCTGCGCATTCATAAGGATATTCCATCATATAGGGCAGCGCCTGTACGGCATACCAGGCTGGATTAGAAGTGTACTCTATCGTGAGCGATTGCGTGGTCAATGTTTCGCTTTGAGCACTGTTGATTAATTTATCGAACCTGAAATTTTTTGTGCCACTGCCACGCATATTCAGCGGAAGAGTTTCTGTAACCAGCATACGATTGGTCAATACCGGCAATATATTTTCTTCTCCGTCAGAAAGCGTCCCGTCTTTTGTTTGGGCTACTATACGCCATGTAAGGGCCCTGTTATACTGATAAGGTATTTCTAAGGGAAATTGTATAGCCTGACTTTGCCCTGCAGCGATGGTTAAGTACTGTTGGGGTACAGCATTCTTAAACCAGCCGTCCATAGGCTCATTGGTAGCCGCATCAAATAGTTGTAATGTAGCAATGCCTGTAATTTCTTTGTCAGAAAGATTCACCACTTTGCTGCTGAGCGACATTTGATCTCCTTCCCGCAAAAAGCGTGGAGGATTAGGCTGCACCATTAAATCCTTTTGTGTGATGATCTCTCTCTGGCTGTAACCAAAAGCCAGGTCTTTGGTGTGTGTCAGCGCCTGGAACTTCCACTTTGTCAATGCCTCAGGCATAGTGAATGAAAAGCTGATATTGCCGTCCTTATCAGTTTTCAGGTCGGGGAAGAAGAAGGCCGTTTCATTAAAATTAGTGCGTATCTGAGTAGCGGGACCTTGCTGTACTGGCATACTTGGAGCTGCTTCTGTTTTGCTTGTGTCAGCCGCTGCTTCGACAGGTGCAGGGGCGGCATCAGCCTGGATGGTTGCTGAGGCTGCTGAAATCGCCTGTCTTTTTTGGGTGAATACCACCGCTTCATTCATTACCTCGCCTTCGCTGGCTACACCTCTTATCATAATGCCCGGGGCTCTTCCTGCTAAGCCAATGGGGCCACTCCATGCATTGTTTTGATAAATCAGCTGATCATATATCTTTTCAAAGCTTTGATAGTCTGTTTTAGTGTTATTAAGCAGAATAGAAGACGCCCCTGAAAAATTATTATGTGCGTTCCATACCGTACCGCTATAAACGTTACTCCATATATAAGGGCTGTTCCATTGGTGGGGCTGAAACTGGTCTAACGATGCATCATACATGCCGGCCAGCATTTCAGCAGCTACTTTTTCTTTTTTATAGCCCGATATTTTTACTGTCCATTTTTCTTCTGCTCCGGGCAAGGTTTTATCGCGGAAGCTGCTGTACTCTATGTTCAGTTGCTTATTGGTCCAGGGTACGGAAATGGTTTGGTTTTGCTGGAAAACGCGGTTATGTTTTACAAATACAAAGCTGTTATTATATCCGCCCCGATCTGCTTCTGTTGCTGTAAATGTAATGCTGAGGGGTTTGTTTTGATGTAACTGATAGTAAGCGTATGCTTTGCCCTCTTTATCTGTTTGCTGGATTAAGAATACATTTTCCGCAGCGCTACTGATCTCTGCTTTTGTTTTTTCCCCGGGCTCTATGGGCTGAGGGGCAACACTGTAAACATATTGAGGATAAGAGGGGCCTGATTTACCGGCATTGAATAATTCGATGTATTGAACATCTTTAACAACCTGGTTATCTTTATCCCTGGTTTCAATCTCCACTGTATAATACCCGGGAGTAAAGCTGGTTGGCTGCAATATAAATTTTCCGGTTGAATCTGTATCGCCATCCTGTTTTAAAACAACGCCTCCTTTTTCCCAGGTTTTAGGATCATCTTCATCCTTATAAATATCATAAGGGAAGTAGCGGATGTATTCTTCTTTGCTTAAAATAAACTGATCGGGCTTCTCCCAGTAACGCGGGCGCAGTAAACGCTCTTCGGGTTTTAGCCGGGTGATGGTGATATTGATATTGGCTTTCTCAAACGCACCGGACATATTCTCCGTACGGGCATATATTTTGTGAAGGCTGTCAGTAGCTAACCTGTCTGCAATCTTTACTTTTAAAAGAAGGGATTTATAGCCGGCAGATACCAACTGGCTGGAGCTCCTGGTTTCGCCATTAATATCGGTTACATCTGCATAGATCCTGTAATCAAAAACCGGGTCCGATTTGATACTGAGCGATGCATCAGGGATAGCTTTAAAGGTGATATCAAAGGTTCCATCGGCCCTGCTTGCTGCTTCACCATGAGTTATTTCCATGGCTTCGCTGCGCGGATAATAGCCTCTCCAAAACAGCCAGGGATAAGGAAAACGGGCCTCGCGTACTACACGGTATTTTACAGTAGCACCATCTATATTATTTCCTGCATAAGCTTTTGCAAACCCGGTGACTTTTACTTCTTCATTAACCTTATAAGCGCCTTTTACCGGCTCAAAATCCACATAAAATTTAGGGCGCTTGTATTCTTCTACCCTGATGGAAGCATAACCGGCATTATCGGATGTACGCAAAGTATATACACCATTTAAACCCGATTGCGGCAGTGCAAACTTTCCGCTGAAAGATCCGTATTCGTTGCTCACTACCTGCACATCGCTGACTTTTTGATGATTGGCATCGTATAATGCTAATGAGGTTTTATAGTTTTCATAAACGGTAGCTTTTTTGCCGTCATTTCTTTTGCTTACTGCAATGCCTTTAAAGTGGAGCGTTTGACCGGGCCGGTATATGCTCCTGTCAGTAAACATAAAAACCGTGGTCCGGAATTTTGTATTGTTGTCAATGTTCAGGTTGTTGTGGTAGTAATAGGTTTCATCGTCAACAAAGAGCTGATCGTTCTTATACCTGATATCAAATAATAAGGCATTATTGCCCCGCTCTTGTGCTTTGGCAGAAGAAGCGCTTAATTTGAAATAGCCGTTTTTATCACTGGTGTAACTATCAGATTTTTGCTTTGTATAAGCTGAAGTTTTATAATCGTAGGTCTTTTTGTAAACCTGCACTGTAGCGTTAGCCAGCGGATGTCCTGTATTACGATGCAAAACAAAGAAGTCTTCATTATTTTGTACAAAGCTGATATTGGATAGGTAAGTAAGCTGTGCAGCCAGTATATTATTATTAATGCCAAAATCTCCGTTAGCTGATACAAATAAAAAGTATTCCCCGGCAGGCAGAGGACCTATTTTAATTTCAGTTGTATGAGATTGCAAGTCTGTATTTGCCGGAAGCTCTTGCTGCCAGCTCTTTACCGTTTTTGCAGCTGCCAGGACTATCCAGTTCTTATGATCTCCCTGGTCGTTTTGCATAGCTTTCTTAAGTGCTTCTGTTGCAGGTATGGCACGCAGGTAAACCCTGCTGATGTTTTTAAAATTTACTAACATCCTGAAGGGTTGCTCCGGCAGGTTTACTTTTTCTGTTGTAAAAGAGAAATAGGGCTGCAATAACTGCTGGTTCAGGTTATAGGCATTAGCCCATCCTTCGCTTTTCTCTTTCTGTTCAAGAATTTTATCAGTTATTTCTTTTGCTTTTAGCAGCTCGTAACGGTTAGCTGTATCTGCATGGGCGTTATATTCATTTCCTTTTTGCTGATGCAGCAAAGCCATAAGGTATTGGGCCTGGGCGGTAGCGGGTATGTTGCCGTATTTGGAAACAATATGCTGCAGAGCGATATAGTAGAGAAGGTCTTTATCCTCCATTCCTGTAATAGTTTTAGCAGCAGCGGAAGGTTTAAAATTTTTACTTTTTGATGTAATGACCACTACGCCATTTACTCCGCGCGAACCATAAAGAGCAGTAGCAGAAGCGTCTTTCAAAATGCTGATTTCCTGTATTTCTTCCGGCGTTATTACATTTAAGCCGGTGGCAATATTTCCATCTATAATTATCAGGGGTCCTGTTACCGTGTTACTAAATACTATTTTAGAATTTACATATTGGAGGCGGGCCAGGTCAACATCTATTAATGCGTCCGGCCGGGTATCGTTCAAATGAAAGCGGATCAGATCCTGGTAAATAAGCAGCGCTTTGTGTTGCAGCGATAGAGAATCCTTTGTTTTAAACGAAGCGTTTACAAATTCCTCTGCAGGGCTAAGCGCTTTTGTATCGCTGATCTCAAAGCTGGATGCGGCTTTGGTGATATTCCGCTCATCGTTTTTGAAGTAATTCAGTGCGTGATGGGCTAAGATATCATAAAGGGTAGGTCGCAGGTAACGCACATTCCCCTTTTCAATCAGGGCATCGTAGTCGGCCAGTTTCACCTGCTGTAACAGGCGGGGGTTTTGGATGGAAAGCAGGTACAGCTCGCTGATCTTTTTATGAAAGTCATCTGTTGTCCAGGTGGCAATATCTTCTTTATTAAAATCAACAGTATTGGTTCTGCCATACAGTTTATACCTGTTGACGGCAAAATACTGATAATATAACCCTGCCAGGTAGCTGTTTAACAAAGAAGTGACCGGCTCTTTGCTGGTCTGCCGCTCTTTTTCTATTTCTTTAATGCGTAGCGCAAAATTTTCCTCACGGTTTTCCTGCTGCAGCTGGGTAATATATACCAGGGCTTTTACTATCTGTGCGTCCTGCTTTTCTGCCTTTGCAGTAGTATAAATTTTTTTAACTGCTTCAAGTGCCGAAGCAGGTAAGCCTTTGCTGATATGGTCTTCCACTGCTTTCCATTCCTGCCCGTAATTTTTTATTATTTGTGCGCCTGATTGCATAGCTAATCCTGTTGTGCAGATGACTGTTAGTATAAATACCCTGAAAATTTTCATAATGTTTATGATTAATAAGCAACTAAAACTTATTATATAGATGCAATAATTATTAAAAATACATAAATACGGGGTTTTCTGTATTTTAGTTAAAATTTATGTTTATGAAAAAACAGCTGCTTTTAATTTTAGTAACAGGGATAATGAATACTCTTATATATGGCCAAAATCAAACTGAAGTTCCGGTTATTGACAGGAGTATTTTCTTTGGCAACCCCGAAATAAGCGGCGGGCAGCTCAGCCCCGACGGAAAATTTATCTCGTTTCTCAAAGAATTTAAAGGAACGATGAATATATGGGTGAAAAAGTTTGACGAGCCTTTTGCTAATGCAAAGCGGCTGACCAATCTTGAAAGGCCCAGTGCAGGTTACTTCTGGACATACGATGGAAAATATATCCTGTACGCCAATGATAAAGGCGGAAATGAAAACTTTAATATTTTTGCCGTTTCCCCTTCAGCAAGCATTGATGCTTCAACCGGCATACCTGAAAACCGCAATCTTACTCCAATGGATAGTGTAACGGCGTATATATATATGGTGAGTAAGAAGGATCCTAATAAATTGATGATTGGTTTGAATAACAGGGACCAGAGATGGCACGATCTGTACCAGCTTGAAATAAATACAGGGAAACTTACATTGCTGAATGAGAACAAAGACCGGCTAAGCAGCTGGATTTTTGATTGGAATGAAAATCCGAGAATGGCTATCAGAAATCCAGAAGACGGATCAACTGAGCTTCTTTCTCTTGATGGCGGGGCACCCCGAAAAATATATTCGGTTACCGCGCTTGAAGGAGTAAATCCACTGGCTTTTACTAAGGATAATAAAAGTTTATATGTAATAACCAATAAAAGCCAGGATGTTGATCTGAGCAAACTTATTTTAATGGATCCTGCAACAGGCGCCGTAAAAGACGTGGAAAAAGATCCTTTGAAAAGGGTAGACCTGGACAATGTGTGGATCAGTGATGTAACTAAAGATATTATTAATACTTCTTACTACGATGATAAGGAACGCCTCTACTTCAGGAATAAACAATATGAAGCAGATTATAATTTGGTTAAATCAAAATTTCCGGGTGCAGAAATAAGTATCGCAGGCTTCACAAAAGATGAACAAAAATGGTTATTTGTTGTTTTTGGTGATACTGTTGTGTCCACCGTCTACTTTTTCGACAGGGGTACAAAAAAAATAATAGAGCAATATACACCACGGCCTGCGCTTAAAAAGTATGAAGCGTATCTGAGTCCGATAAAGCCCATACGGTACAAAAGCAGCGACGGCCTTGAGGTACCCGGTTATATCACTATACCCAAAAACAGCAGTGGAAAAAACCTTCCTTTATTAGTATTTCCTCACGGTGGCCCCTGGGGAAGAAGTTACTGGGGCTTTAATTCTTATGCACAATTTTTTGCTAACAGGGGATTTGTAGTGTTAGATCCTAATTTCAGGGGCAGCACAGGCTATGGTAAAAAGTTCCTGGATGCCGGTAACCTGCAGTGGGGAAAGCTGATGCAGGATGATATTACCTGGGGGGTGAAATACCTGGTACAGCAGGGGATTGTTGATCCTGAAAGAGTAGCTATAATGGGCGCCAGCTATGGAGGCTATGCTACACTTGCCGGGCTTGCTTTTACACCGGATGTATATGCTGCCGGCGTTGATATTGTAGGCCCCAGTAATTTATTTACACTTTTGTCTACAATTCCACCTTATTGGGAGTCGTTCAGAAAGCAATTTACCCTGAGAATGGGTGATGATGCTACAGAAGAAGGGAAAGCCATCCTGAAGGCTGCCAGCCCGCTGTTTTCCGCTGATAAGATAAAAACGCCGCTGATGATTATCCAGGGTGCAAATGATCCCCGCGTTAAACAGGCAGAAAGCGACCAGATTGTTATTGCTATGAGAGAGCTGGGAAGAGATGTACAGTACCTGCTTGCCAGCGATGAAGGGCATGGATTCAGAAAACCTGTAAATAGTATGGCGATGCTGGCCGCCTCAGAAAAATTTCTTGCAAAATATTTGGGTACGCGCTACCAGGAAAGTATGCCGGAGGATGTAGCTAAAAGACTGCAGGAGATCACGGTTGATATTAAGACCGTAAAACTGACAGAAAAGCCGGCACAGTAAAACAATGAGTATTAAAATAACTGATAATCCAGAGACCCGGTATGAAGCATAAAAGAGTAAGATGGAGCCGTTTTTATATGAGGACAGCGGCTGTATTCCTGTTTTTCTGCCATGCGGTATGTGGCTATTCGCAGCATACTGATTCTGCTACTTTTGTTAATGCAGCCTGGACGGTTACAAAAATAGCTAAGGAGGTTAAGTTATACAGGTATTCTTTTGCCGGAATTGAATTGTTTGATACAACAGAACATATCAGCTATATCAAAACAAGAAAAACATTGTTTTGCCGTCCTAAATTTAGCATTGCTGCGGATGCCCAAACATTATACAAAACCTCCGATTTTGCTAAAAAAAATAAAGCGCTTGCAGCTGTTAATGGTAATTTCTTTGACATGAAAAATGGTGGAGCGGTTGATTTTACAAAGATAGATGGAACTGTTATTAATGTTAATCGTAAAGGCAAAAACGAAAAGCTGGATTTTCACCAGAAAGCAGCAGTTGTTATTGATAAGGGAAAGTTAAACATTAAAAAATGGGACGGAATGGTGAATTGGGAAGAGTGGCTGAAGGAGCCTGATGTAATGCTGAACGGGCCGCTATTATTGTTTGACGGACAGGAGGAAAAGCTGGATTCGGGTAGTTTTAATGTGACCCGGCATCCCCGCACGGTTGTTGGTGTTACAAAGAAGAGAAATGTGATCATGCTGGTAGTAGATGGGCGCAGCGCTAACTCGGCAGGTATGAACCTTTTTGAGCTGACCAAAATAATGCGTTGGCTGGGTTGTGTGAGCGCTATCAATTTTGATGGTGGCGGCTCTTCGGCTTTATGGGTAAAAGACAGGGGGATTATCAATTACCCTTCTGATAATAAAAAATGGGATCATGAAGGAGAGCGGAAAGTGGCGAACATATTGTACTTGAAAAAACGGAGATGATTTTTGTGGGTAAGCTGTATGGAGCGCCCTTGCTTCGCACTATCTATCCCGGCTGTGTGAAGTGTCCTCGCTTCACACTATCTATTCTCTCGGCTTTGCCGATTTAAAAAGATAAAAAAGATAGATGCAGATTCTCTAACAATTGCTATCTGGCAAATTTCATTTCAGGTATGTCCCCGTTTACAATTAACCGTCCTTCTGTTACTTTTTTGATTTCCTCCACGCTCACTCCAGAGGCACGTTCCAACAAGACAAAACCTTCATCCGTAACGTCTATAACAGCAAGGTCTGTAACTATTTTTTTTACACAGCAAACCCCGGTAAGTGGCAGGGAGCATTCTTTTAAAAGCTTGGCCTGACCGTCTTTACTGCTATGTTGCATAGCTACAATGATGTTTTTTGCAGAGGCCACCAGGTCCATTGCTCCGCCCATGCCTTTCACCATCTTGCCTGGAATTTTCCAGCTGGCAATATCGCCTTTTTCACTTACCTCAAAAGCGCCCAGAACGGTAAGGTCTACATGGCCGCCGCGGATCATGGCAAAAGAAGTAGCCGAATCAAAAAATGCTCCGCCAGGGTTCAGGGTTACTGTTTGTTTACCGGCATTGATCAGATCGGCATCAGCATTTCCTTTTTCGGGGAAAGGCCCCATACCCAGCATCCCGTTCTCAGATTGCAGGATCACTTCTATTCCTTCAGGGATATAATTAGCTACAAGAGTAGGAATGCCAATACCCAGGTTTACATAGTATCCGTCTTTTAGCTCCTGTGCAATACGTTGCGCTATTTGTTCTTTTGTGAGGCTCATTGTTTGTTTTTAGTGAATAGTAAATAGGGAGTAGCCAGTAGGGTTTATTTGTTTTCTAAGTTGCTGATCATTTTGCTTAACATTTTGAACACGGATTCAAGATATGCTTCCAGTTTTGGAATTTCATTCTTTTTTAAATACTCAAGAATTAAAGAGATTTCAATCTGGGTATCAACTTCAACCAGCGAGCTCCTGGATATTTCATAAAATCTTTTCTTTTCAGCCTTTGACTTCCTTGCCGACCCTTCTGCCAGGTTGCTGCAAACAGAAATTGCTGCCCGCCGAAGCTGGCTAACCAGCACAAACTGTTCTTCTTTGGGGTATGTCTTTGTATGTTGATAGACTTCTTTTACAAGCTCTATGGAGAACTGATATACCTTTAAATTTTTGTGAGATAGTTGCAACATGTTTTACGATTTTATATTTGGTGTTTTTAAATGCCTTGTTATTTCCTCCCGGCTATTTCCAACTAGCTACTTTCTATTTCCTACTTCCTACTCCCTATTCTCTACTCCCAACTTGCTATTTCCTATTTACCAATTAACTTTCCGTCAGCTTCTCAATCCTTTTCTCATAATTCTTTCCTTCAAAGATCCTTTGCACAAAAATACCCGGTGTATGTATCTGCGCCGGGTCGAGGCTTCCTGCAGGAACCAGCTCTTCTACTTCAGCAATCGTGATCTTTCCTGCCATAGCCATGGGCTGGTTGAAGTTATTGGCTGTTTTTCGGTAAATAAGATTGCCCTGCGTATCTCCTTTCCATGCTTTGATGATGGCAAAATCGCCGGTAATGGCATATTCCAGTAAATGAGGCTTCCCGTTAAATTCGCGCACTTCTTTTCCTTCTGCAGCTTCGGTACTATAGCCCGCCGGTACATAAAATGCCGGGATACCTGCCCCGCCTGCCCGGCAGCGCTCCGCTAATGTGCCCTGCGGTACCAGCTCTACCTCTAATTCACCGGCTAAAAGCTGCCGTTCAAATTCAGCATTTTCGCCAACATAGGAGGAGATCATTTTTTTAATTTGTCTTTGTTGTAATAGCAGGCCCAGTCCAAAATCATCCACACCTGCATTATTACTTACGCATGTGAGATTTTTTATGCCACTCTCCACCAATGCGGTAATGCTGTTTTCAGGAATGCCGCAAAGCCCGAAACCTCCCAGCAGGAGCGTCATGCCATCTGTAATGCCGCTGATGGCCTCTTTTGCGCTTGATACAACTTTGTTCATAAATGACTTATTTTATTTTAAACCTTACAGGCTTTTCAGTCCTGGCAGATTTTTGAAAGTGCTGTACCTGGAAGCAATGTCTTTTATCAATGCTTCATTCAAAAGGTGCGGTATTTGTTCTTCTGTGAAATAAGATAACAGGTTAAGTGTATCCAGGTTACCCATCAGCTCATAACCGGTCATGGGACAACCGCCGATACCGTTTATAACACCATCATAGCTTCGGCATCCTGCTTTCCAGGCTGCGTCTGTTTTTTCACGCCAGTTTTTTTGTTCTGTATGAAGGTGCAGGCCAATTTCAGTTTGAGGATATAAAGGCAATAGCTGCTCAAAAATACTTCTGATGGATGCTGCTGTTGCCAGTCCTATGGTATCTGACAATGTGATAGTTTGCACGCCGCTATCAATAAGGCTTTTTACGCAATCGCTGACGATATCTTCATTCCATGTATCGCCGTAAGGGTTGCCAAAAGCCATGCTCACAAATACGCGGAATTCTTTTTTCGTGTCGGTACAGATCTTGCCTATTTCCTGTAAAGTGCGCCATACCTTTTCTATGTCGGAGTTGATATTTTTTTGCAGGAATGTATTGCTTACAGAATAGGGAAACCCAATAATATCTGTTTTCTTCTGAGCCGCCGCATCATTGGCGCCACGGGTATTTCCCACTATGGCTAATAGCTTTGTTGTAGATTCTGACTTATCAATTAAATCCAGCACTTTATCACTGTCTGCCATTTGAGGAACTGCTTTGGGCGACACAAAGCTGCCAAAATCAATTACGTCAAATCCCGCCTGCATCAGCTCATTAATGTATGCTGCCCGGTGTTCAGCAGGAATGATATAAGGTAGTCCTTGTTGAGCATCGCGCGGACTTTCAGTGATATGAATTTGGTTCATTGTTTATATTGTTTAATAGTAGGTAGGAAATAGTTAGTAGTAAGTAGGAAAGGCAATTCCCTGTTTCCCACTTGCTATATTCTACTTGCTGTTTCTATATTCCTATCTGCTTCGCAATTACCATCCTCAATATTTCAGAAGTGCCTTCTCCAATTTGTAATAAACGCTGATCGCGGTAAAAGCGTTCTACGTTGTATTCTTTCATCAGTCCGTTACCACCATGCACCTGTACTGCTGCGTCTGCAACTTCTTTAGCTATTTCAGAGCAGTACAATTTAGCTATGGCAGCTTCCTTGGTAAAAGGCTGATGGGTATCTTTGAGCCAGCAGGCTTTGTATAAAAATGTTCGTGCCAGCTCTATTTTCATGGACATATCTGCCAGTTTAAATGATATAGCCTGGAACTGGGAAATACTTTTTCCGAATTGTTTTCGTTCCTGTGCATAAGACAGTGCCAGCTCATAGGCGCCCTGTGCGCAGCCTAACCCCATAGCTGCTATGCTTAGTCTGCCCGCATCTAATGTTTGTAACATGATTTTGGAACCTTGTCCCGGCTCTCCCAGTATATTTTCTTTAGGTACACGGCAATTATCGAAAAACAAATGGGCTGTATCACTGGCGCGCCACATCATTTTTCCGTGCATCCGCTGCTGTGTAAAGCCTTCTGTTCCTTTCTCTACAATAATAGTGGTGAATTCTTTGTTATCGCTCGTTTCTTGCGTTACTGTCTGTACTGTTGCGCCCAGATTAATATCAACTGAACCATTAGTGATGAAGATCTTACTCCCATTAATGCTCCAGTTATCTCCCTCTGCTTTTGCGGTTGTTTTCGAGGCACGGGAATCGCTCCCGGCTTCGGGCTCTGTCAGGCCAAAACTCCACAAAGCCTCTCCGGTACAGAGTTTGGGCAAATATTTCATTTTCTGCTCTTCGGTGCCATAGTTGTAGATAGGGCCAATACCCAGTGAATTATGTGCAGCCAGTGTTGCTGCCTGGGACCCGTCAACACGGGCTATTTCTTCCACTGCAATGATGTAGGAAAGATAATCCATTCCTGCCCCTCCATATTGTTCGGGTAAGTAAACTCCGAACAGGCCCAGTTCACCCATTTGCTTTGTAAGGTCATAGGAGAACGCTTCTTCTTCATCGAGCTTTTGCGCCACCGGTTTTATTTTCTTCTCAGCAAATTCGCGCACCATGCTGCGCAAATGTTCATGTTCTTCATGTAAGCTAAAATCCATATAGCATTATGTTTAGCTTCTCCAAACCACTCTGTTGCTTGGAAGGGGGTTTAGATCTGCGGTTTAAAATTATGGTTCAGACAGCTTCACTAACCTGCTACTTGTATCCACTTTGTCTCCTTCTTTTACAAGAATTTCTTCTACAATGGCATCCCTGTTACAAACGATATTATTCTCCATTTTCATAGCTTCAACAATCAGTAAGACCTGTCCCTTTTTAACGCTGTCGCCCGGCTTAATATTTACACTGATCACTTTGCCCGGCATAGGCGACACAATAGCCCCTGTCTTATTATTTATTGCGTCCGCGGCTGTAAATATTGCTGCATCTACATAAAATATATCCGGCCTTGTTATTAAATGGGTACCTTCCTGGCAGGTAATCTCGTAACTGCCGGGCCTTATTTCATATATGCTTAATTCGTGGAGTGTTCCATCCTGCATCAGTGTATAATGGATGTTTCCTTTATGTATCAGTTCTGCCTCGTATCTTTTATTGTTCAGTATAAATACCGATTGGAGATAGCCATGCTTTATCAGCTCAATAGATACTGTTTTCCCGTTTACTATAATATCCGTAATTTTTATATGCCTCCAATAGCCGATGTGATGCCATATGTTTTTTTGTTGGATAGGAGCATTGTCGAAGCTTTTTATTAATGCTGCGGATAATGGTACGGTAATATCTGCCTCCGTTCTTTTTTGCTCTATGTAGCTATTTATTTTGTCCAGGTGGTCATCAATATATTTTGTTGAAATATTGTTATGAATATAATCAGGGAGCTGCATCAGGCTTGTTAAAAACTCAATATTGGTTTTAATGCCTTTGATATGATATTGATGAAGCGCTAAAAGCATGGCTTCCCGCGCCTCATCTCTTGTTGCTGCACTTACAATAAGCTTGCTAATCATAGGATCAAAATCTCCGGAGATGGTATCTCCGTTTTGAAGCTGCATTCCATCTATTCTTATGGTTGTGCCCTGGTTAAAAGCAGGTTCTTCATAATATTTTATTAAGCCTGGCGATGGCAGGAAGCCCTGGGCCGGATCTTCTGCGTAGATGCGGCATTCAATAGCATGACCTTGCTGCTGTATATCTTCCTGTTTGTACTGAAGCGCTTCACCGGCAGCAATCTTTATTTGTTGTTCAACAATATCGATGCCGGTAGTTAATTCTGTTACAGGGTGCTCTACCTGTATGCGTGTATTCATTTCAAGAAAATAGAAATTCAGGCGCTCATCTGCTAAGAACTCCATAGTGCCGGCGTTATAATACCCAATAGATTTTGCCAGTTGAACGGCTGCGTTGCAGATCTGTTGCCTTGTTGCCGGGTCTAAAGTAGGAGAGGGTGCTTCTTCTATGATCTTCTGGTGCCGGCGTTGCAATGAGCATTCGCGTTCGTATAAATGAATGATATTGCCTTGATGGTCACCCAATACCTGTACTTCAATATGCCGGGGATGGGCAATATATTTTTCAATATAAATAGTGCTGTCTCCAAAATAATTTTGAGCTTCGCGGGCTGTTGCTTCAAGCGCTGTCTGGATCTCAGCTTCGCTATAAACTATACGCATGCCTTTACCACCGCCACCTGCCGCTGCTTTTACTAATAAAGGAAACCCTATGGATTGATAGTTGCTGAGCAAGGCTGATACAGCGCCTGTGATGCCCGGTATAACAGGGATGCCCGCTTTGACCGCTGTTTCTCTTGCGGCAATTTTATTACCCATAGCCTTCATAGCAGCCGCATCAGGGCCAATGAAAATAAGGCCTGTCTTTTCACAGGCGTCTGCAAAGCCGGGGCTTTCAGATAAAAAACCATAACCCGGATGGATGGTATCCGCTCCTGTTTGTTGTGCTATTGCAATGATCTTTTCAATGTTCAGGTAGGTTTCGCTCAGTTGGTTGCCTTCTAATAATATGGAGGTGCCCGCTTGCTTTACAAAAGCAGCTTCCCGGTCTGCATTACTATAAACAGCCACGGTTGCTATGCCCATCCGGCGTGCTGTACGCTGCACGCGCAGGGCAATTTCTCCGCGGTTGGCTATCAGGATCTTTTTGATATGCTTTCTTTTTTCTGGCATTTTAAAGTATCTGATTCTATTCAATCCAATTGGGCTTTCTCTTTTCTAAAAAAGCAGCCATGCCTTCCTGTCCTTCGGCAGATGAGCGTATATCTGCTATCATTGTAGCAGTGTAATTCAGCGCCTCCTGCATGGAAATGGTATTGGTAACGGCGTTAATAAGTGTTTTACAATACTCAATGGCTTTGGGCCCGCCTGTAAGCAATAGCTGAATAGTTGCCTGCAGGTGGGCTTCTGTTTCATGGATATTATTAAAGCACCTGTTTACGAGCTTTAAGGCTTCTGCTTCTTTACCATTGATGCGTTGCCCTGTCAGCATCAGCTCTCTTGCAGGAAACTCACCAATACGCTTGATGATGTATGGTGAAATACAGGCGGGGATGATGCCTATTTTTACTTCTGACAAAGAGAAAATGGTATCGGCCTCACAAAACGCAAAATCGCAGGCAGCCAGTAAGCCGTTGGCACCACCCATTGCTGCGCCATGTACAACAGCCAGCGTAGGTTTGGGGCAATTATAAATAGTGTAAAAGCAAGCTGCAAGCTGTAAGCTTTCCTTATGGTTCTGTTCATAACCGTAATTGGCCACAGCACGCATCCAGTTAAGATCTGCACCGGCGCAGAACACTCTGCCTTTTCCACGCAGTACAATAGCACGGATGTCTTCGCGCTTCCCCTCTTCCTTAACTGCTGTAATAAGCTCGTTTATCATTATTTCATTGAAGGCATTGCGTACGTCGGGACGGTTAAGCCAGATAGTGCTTACTTTATAATTGCGTTCTATTTCGAGGGTTGTGTATGGATTCATGATTCATTGTTGTTTAAAGCTCATGGTTTAGGGTTAATAGAAAATTGTCCTGTCAATGTTCGTACATCGTACACCGTACATCTGACATAAGATTAATAAGCACCTTTTTTAACACTCAATGCGCAATGTTCTATAATCAATGCTCAGTGCTGTTTACCCATTTGTTGTATATCTTACATCGTACACCGTACATCGTACATGATATAAACATCCTACATTCTGAACACGCCAAATTTTGTTTCCTCCCATTTTTTATTTAAGGATGCGGCTATGCTCATTGCTATTATATTCCGGGTATCCGCCGGATCAATAATGCCATCATCCCAAAGACGGGCCGTACTGTAATAGGCCGAGCCTTCTGCTTCATATTTGTCTAAAATGGACTGACGCAATGCCTCGCGATCTGCTTCTTCAAATTTTCCACCCTTTGCTTTTAGTTGCTCTTCTTTTACAGAAACCAATACGCCGGCGGCCTGTTCTCCACCCATTACGGAAATTTTTGCGTGAGGCCACATGAATAAAAACCGGGGATCATAAGCCCTGCCACACATAGCATAATTACCGGCTCCAAAAGAGCCACCCGTTATAACAGTGATCTTTGGTATATTAGCATTAGCCACGGCATGTACCATTTTTGCGCCATCCCGGGCAATCCCTTTATGTTCATATTCTTTTCCTACAATAAAACCAGTAATATTTTGCAGGAACAAAAGAGGCGTATTTCTTGCACAGCACAGTTCAACAAAGTGAGCGCCTTTTAAAGCAGATGCTCCAAAGAGCACGCCATTATTAGCAATAATGCCTACAGGAAAGCCCATAATACGGGCAAAGCCTGTTACCAGTGTAGGAGCGTATTTTTCTTTGAACTCATGAAAATGGCTGCCGTCTGCTATGCGCGCAATGATCTCTTTGGCATTCACCTGCTTTTTCAGATCGGTTGGAAGAACGCCGTATAGCTCTTCAGGATTATAAGCCGGTTCTTCAATGGGTTTGATATCGAGGAACTGTTTATTTGCAGGTTGGAAGGTCTGCACTATGTTCCTGCAGATAGCGATAGCATGCGCATCGTTTTCTGCAATATGATCGGCTACGCCGGAAATGGAAGTGTGCACTTCTGCGCCTCCTAATTCCTCAGCAGACACTTCTTCGCCGGTAGCAGCTTTTACCAGGGGAGGGCCTCCGATAAAAATAGTTCCCTGGTTACGTACAATGATCGTTTCATCGCACATAGCAGGAACATAAGCCCCGCCTGCAGTACAGGAACCCATTACAATGGCCACCTGGGGAATACCTATTGCCGACATCCTTGCCTGGTTAAAAAAGAAACGGCCAAAATCATGTCTGTCAGGAAATACCTTGTCCTGTTCCGGTAAAAAAGCCCCGCCGGAGTCTACCATATAAATACAGGGCAGATAGTTTTCCATCGCAATTTCCTGGGCGCGCACATGCTTTTTGATAGTGTATTGCATATAGGTGCCGCCTTTTACGGTGGCATCATTAGCTATGATCATTACTTCGCGGCCATGAACCAAACCAATGCCTGTAACAATACCTGCCGACGGGAACTGGTTGTTATAAGTTCCATATGCTGCCAGTGGAGAAAGTTCGAGGAATGGGGTATTAGAATCAAGTAACTGGTTGATCCGCTCTCTTGCCAGCAGCTTGCCCCGTTGCCTGTGTTTTTCTATGGCTGCATTACCGGCAGGGTGAATAACTTCGGCCATCCTGCTTTGCCATAACTGCATCAGCTCCTGGTAGGTTGCTTTATTAGCCATAAAATCGGGCGATTCGGTGTTGATATTTGACTGGATCCTGTACAACCGGATTGTTTTTAGAAGTTTAAGTTACGCTAAATAACGGATTATTTTTTATAAAACTAACAACTGTTAGTTTTATTTTGATTTTTTTAAACTTTTAACCCCCGTTATATCAATGGGGAATTGGATGTTTAATAATGACCTTAAATTATATGCTTAACGTAATACTATTTGATTAAAATATTATCAAATAGTATTACTATTTGAAATTTTTAAACTTAAAAATTGTATCTTTATGATACAATAAAATTCGGATAACTATGTTTGGCAGGGATATTTATAGTGTGCTGGAAGCACATTTAACAAAAAGGCAGGTTACGGTGATCACAGGTATGAGACGCGTGGGCAAAAGTACTGCTGTGAAGCATCTTCTTGCCAAAGCACCTCAAAAAACAAAGATATACCTGGATTGTGAGCGTATTGAAATAAGGGCATTATTAAATAAACCTAATTATGAAGAAATAAAAGAGGAGCTGGAATTGTGGGGTTTAGAGTTTACGAGGCCCTGCCTTATTGCATTGGATGAAATTCAACTGGTGGAGAACCTGCCCAGTTTTATCAAATACCTGTATGATACCTATAATGTAAAGTTTATAGTAACCGGCTCCAGCTCCTATTATATGAAAAATACATTTTCTGAAAGTCTGGCAGGCAGGAAGAAAATATTTGAGTTATTCCCGCTTAGCTTTAAAGAATTTCTTGTATTTAAAAAGCAATGGGCGCCGGCGTTTATACGTTATCAATGGAAACCTTTTAAAGAAGCCTGGTATAAAAGAGTAAAGGATTGGTATAAAGAGTATCTTGACTTTGGCGGTTTTCCTGAAGTAGTGCTGCAAAAGAAGCTGGCGGATAAGAAAGACCTGCTCCGGGATATTATAAATTCATATATCGAACTGGATGTAAAGTTGTTGTCGGATTATGCGGCGGGTGAAGAGTTGTATAAACTGGTAAAATTGCTTGCTGCCCGTAGTGGCAATAAAGTGGATTATTCCAAATTGAGCAGTATATCAGGATTGAACCGGCAAAAGATTGCTTCTTATATACAGTTATTAGAACAAACTTACCTGGTTTACCAGCTTGCTCCTTTCACTAAAAATATAGACAGGGAGATATCTCAGCAAAAAAAGCTTTATTTCAGCGATACCGGTATATTAAATATTTTATCAGAAAATAAACTTTCCAGCGGACAGGTATTTGAGAATACAGTGGCGGCACAATTAAAACCTTTGGGTGAACTGCAATATTATCAGAAAAAAACAGGACAGGAAATAGATTTTATTTTTAACGGCGAGGTGGCCATTGAAGTGAAAGAAACGCCTACTGTACAGGACTTAAGAACACTTTCCCAAAGGGCAGGTACGCTGCAAATAGAAAAACAGGTACTGGTAGGGTATCATCAACCGCCTGCAGGATTTGATGCCTTTGTTTGGGCCGGAGTTATTTGGTAGGCAGGTATGATGCTAATAATTTTTTGATTTGCTGCAACAAAACAGTCCCGGTATTGTTAAAATACCGTATAACGGGCTATTGTCTTAATTTTGCGAAAATTTTCAGCAGGGAAATGAAGAAGATCCACATTGTTTTATTGGTTTTAACTGCCGCAGCCATAGCTGTTCTGGTAAGTTTTTTGCAAACCACCACTACTTATGATACGGTTGCCATCGCAAAATCCAAACCGGGCAAATATGTGCACCTGATGGCAAAATGGGACAAAAGCGAACCTATGGAGTATGATGCGATCAAGAATCCCAATTACCTCTCCTTTACGGCAGTTGATACTCTGGGTGAAAAAGTAAAAGTTATTTATCACAGTCCCAAACCTGAGAATTTTGAGCTGAGTGAGAGGTTGGTAATGAAGGGTAAATATGAAGAGGGCCAATTCATCTGCCAGAGCATTCAGACCAAATGCCCCAGTAAATACAAGGACCAGGATCCTTCCAAACATATTCCCCAGGAAGAACGTACAACTACATACAACGGTAATTCCGAAGGTATAACAGCAAAACAATAGTAATATTACTTTTATGGAGTATGCAGGCGAGCATTTGTTGCCCGGACAGATAGGACATTTATTTATTCTGGTATCATTAGTTGCTTCATTTACAGCGGCTTTTGCGTACTTTAAAGCGGTGCAGGCTACGCCCGATCAGAAACCGGGATGGCTGAAGCTGGGCCGCATGGCTTTCTTTACGGAAGTGGCTTCCGTGCTTATTATTTTTGCGGCGCTGCTGCATATTCTTTACCATCATTTATTTGAATATAAATACGCATGGCAGCATACCAGCCTTTCGCTGGAATTTAAATACATCATGAGCGCTTTCTGGGAAGGACAGGAGGGGAGCACGCTGCTTTGGGCCTTTTGGCATTGTGTGTTGGGGTTGATTGTTATAAAGCGGGAGAAGCAATGGGAAGCGCCTGTAATGTCTGTAGTAAGTTTTGCCCAGTTCTTTTTGGCAACAATGGTAATAGGGATCTATATTTTTGATGTTAAAATAGGCTCTAATCCGTTTATATTATTGCGGGATTCGGGTGTGCTGGACGAGGCGCCTGGTATGCATATCAATTTTGATGTAACACAACCGGTAAGACCTGATTACCTTTCCATGATTACTGATGGTAATGACCTGAACCCTTTATTACAGAATTACTGGATGGTTATTCACCCGCCTGTATTATTCCTCGGTTTTGCCTCAACGCTTATACCTTTTGCTTTTGCAATGGCCGGCCTTTGGACAAAGGATATCAAAGGATGGATCAGCAGGGCTATTCCATGGGCTTTATTTTCGGTAGCGATGCTGGGTTTGGGTATAATGATGGGCGCCAAATGGGCTTATGAGTCGCTGAACTTTGGAGGTTACTGGGCCTGGGACCCGGTGGAGAATG